>JBDNHZ010000503.1:0-3809 GCA_041688515.1 Verrucomicrobiota bacterium | reverse complement strand
GCGCCGACAACCGTCACCAGAACGAATCTCAAAGCTTGGACCCAAGGCCTCCGGTCGCTCGCAAGGAAAGCCCGGCGTTGACCTACGTATGAGATGGGAAGGATGACCGATGTCGAAAGGGCGTGCGATGGCCCGACGCCGAGCCCGAGCGCGAGGAGGACGTTGAAAAGCGTCAGGTCGAGGAGAGTGGTACAGGCTCCGACGAGGCCGAAGCGGAGGAGGGTGTTCACGGTCAGAGCCTGAGCTGTTTCAGATCGTTCTCGGGCAACGTCACTCCATTGATGTTGGTCAGGCAGTAGACCTCCATGCCTTGGTAAAGTCCGATGTGCCGGTAAGGGCGCAACATGGCTTGGACAGGCCTGTAGCTGGATGTGCTGGGGTAGATCACAACGACCTCGGGATTCTGGTCTCTGATTGCCCGACCGATGTCCGTTGGGTTCCAATCCCCGATCCAGACCCGTTTTCTTGGAATTATCATGGTCTCCACGAGGGGGGTGGCTCCGATAGAGAGCGGAGCCCATGAGTCTTCGGAGACGATGCGGCGGATGGGGCCAGCCTGCTGCTGGATGAGGTAGCAGGCCCGAGATTCGATCGGTGTCCCGGATTGGACGCGCCACAGCACAAAGGGGATGGAAATAATCGATGTCAGGCTGAGGAGCACGGCGCAAAACCCGAAGGCAAAGGCTCTGCGCTGCTGCAACATTGAGACGATCCCGATCCCGGCAAGCAGCATGATAGGAACGGCCATGTGGGGGGCGTAATAGGCCCAAAAAGGCCGATGAACCAAGTGGATTCCGATAGCGAGCAAAGCGACCGCCAAGACCCCAAGCACGAGCTTGGACGGACCGTAGAAGCACCCGGCAGCAACACCGACGAAGCAGGCTGCGACAAAACTTGGGGACGAGATCAAAAGGCCGAAGAGGTCGAGGGCATGTTGCTTGGCTTCGGGACCGGCATACGAGTGGGACGTTGACGCCATGAAGATGTCGTAGCCTGAGACGAAGGAGATCGATGAAAAGGCGACCAAAGTGGCCACCCCGTACCGGATCCATGCCCCCGGTTTCAGGTGGGTGAGGAGAAGCAAGCAGCCGAAGGCCGCGGTAGGCTTGAACACGAGAGCAAGGCCGGCGACCAGAGCGGACAGGCAAAGGGCGGTGTTCGGTCGAGTCTTGAGCAGAACAAGCGGGATGACCGCTGAGGCTCCAAGGGCGAGGGCTGGAATCTCCTGCATGCACGAACCGAGGTTCAAAATCACGTCAGGCTGTAGCAGCAATCCCGGCCCGAGTATCGACGCAGCCCAAGACATTCCCCAGGGCCGAAGGGCAATGGCGATGGAGATAGGGAGAAGGGTGCCAATGCCCAGAGACAGCCATCGGGCAGAAGCAACGCCGAAACCGGTCAGGTCCCACAGCCCCGAGATCATCCACGAAAAGATGGGGGATTGATCGTTCCAGGCAGCGGCGAACCCCGGGTAGTCCCTCTGGAAAAGCAGGGCTTTGCTCATCTCCATCCCTTCATCCCCGCCAAGGCTGCGAGTGCCCGCTGCCAGGATGACGTAGGCACCTGCACCTGCCCAGAGTCCTCCGGCGACCAAGGGGGGGAGCCATGGACCGTCTGGTCGGGTGCCGGAGCGATTGCCGGCAAGACCGAAGGACGACGCTCCAATGAGGCTCAGAGAGAGAACCACGGCGACTCCGGCCTCGTTCGTGGAGAGCCATGCCGAAAAATGGGTCAGAGTGCCAAGGCATCGGCAAGGCGACTGAATGCCACTGAACTCAAGGTATGCGTGGAAAAAGAGGAAGATGGACCCGAGGAGAAAGGAGCCGAGGAGGAGAGCCCTACGCCCGAGCAATGCGCCGGCAACCAAGACGGAGAGTTCTGAGATCGCCCCGAGAAGCACGAGGGTTTTGATCTGGACTCCAAGACCCGGGTGCAAGGCCGAGAGGAGTCTGGACGGTTCGAAGAAAAGGAGGGCGACCTTGGCCACCAAGGTGACGGCCAAGATCGCCGCACAAACGGCGGAAGGGGTCTTCCAAGCGCTCATCGGTGCGGGTCTAGGACGAGGAGCCGGGGGCCAAGCAGCCGATGGACGAGCTGATCGTTTCGGACCCCTCGACCGTGATAGTGCGGTCGAAGCTGTATTCGATCCCGTCAACGTACCTGGTGCAGGTCTGCTGGCAACTCTGCGAAGAGGGTGCCCACTGAGAATACCCAAACCCGCTGCCGGTGTGGTCGACGATGACTTTGTACGTACCAGATCCGTAGCAGTTGTACCTCCCTCCCGGATTGGGAGCGGGAGGGTGGCTAATCATCACTTGAATGTTGTCGGGGCAGTCAGGGTGGGAGTTTTTGTAGCACCCGGCGTTGAGTGCCTGGGGAGGCACTGCGAGTCCGGCCGCAAAGAGCACCAGGCTCAAAGACAGCAGGAGGTTTTTGATTTTTTCCATTGTTCGTTTCATTGGTTTTTTCTGTTTGCTCCGCCCCGTCTTGGGGCGGGAAAGTCATTTGCCCTTGGTGCCAGGGCGGCGAAGGAACTTGATGCTGAAGACGACGATCAAGGAGGCAATGCCAAGGAACCAGGCGACTCCTGTGGAAGTGATCCAACGGCCGTGAGTAGGAGACCCTCCACGGTTCAGGTTGATGAACACCGGCTTTCCGTCTGTCAGCTCGTACAGGTTGCCGTTGGTGTAATGCATCACCTGCGATGCGGGCGTTGTCAACCAAATGGACGGAACGTAGCCTCCTGCCGGGGTGTTGGTTATGCCGAGAAGGATAGAGGAATACCGGGTTTCAAGCACGTACCGTTGCCGGCCCATTTCGAACTCGACTACCACCGTTGAGGGGAGAAACGGATGTAGGTCCGAGTACTCGAAGCGAACGTAATAGGTGACGTCTGGGAGGACGCTGCAGGAGTGGAACAGCGATTTGATCCGGCCCCTTTCTCTGGCCGTTACTCTGCCGTGGAGGACGCCGTTCTGGACAGGCTCATGATCTGCTTGGATGGGGTTGGCCGTGAACGAATCGCCATCGAACTTGAAGGAGCCGATCTGGCCAGCCTGCATCCCAAAGCTGAGGCCCATGGCGAGCTTCTGCTTTTTGGAAACGAACTCAAATTGCCCTTGGGTGAGATCTCTGGTCTGCTTGGTTGAGTCAGGGATTTGAGTGATCACAACCCTGTCGCTATGCACATGCCAAAGCCGGCCCTCAGATGTCCCTGTGACATCCAGAACTCCGTTGGTCTTGAAACTGCGGAAGAACCATGTTTCGGGTTGAGCCGAAGCCTCGTACCGGGCCGTAGTTTGCCCCGTAAAACGGACCTCGAACGCGATGTGCTGGGTCCATGAGTTGGTGGACAGGTACTCCTCAAAGCTGGACTGCCCGGAGGCGAAGGAGCCAGCAAGGAGTAGGAGGAGCATGGGTGGCAGAATGGTCTTCACGGTTGCTTCCTACAGGCTCGGTGCACTTTGGGCAATGGATCTGGTCTCGATTGGGTGTTTTGGTCTCTTTTTAAGACGACAGCAAAAGCGACCTCCTGAGCCCTGTTGCTCACTCCAAAGAGGCGTGAAGCCTCCGCTGCCCACAAAGACAAGCTGGCGCGTGTTACTGATAGGAATTTGCTTTTGACGCTCCGCGTTGAGGGAGATTTGGTTTGATGAAAGCGGCGACACTTTGCGAGCATCCCCCTGTTCTTTGCGGTGTTAATGGTTCTTCGCTACTTCCTGTGGTTGGGATATGATTGCGGACAGTCCCGTCCGTGAACGCCCTACGCGTCTTCCTCCAGGCACACGACACGGATTCGCCAAATCGAG
>JBDNHZ010000502.1:0-2880 GCA_041688515.1 Verrucomicrobiota bacterium | reverse complement strand
CTACCCCCCTCGCGCCGTTCGTAGCTGCCGACGTGAGGAGGCGGATGCTCCCGGGCTTTGCCCCGTCTACGGTCCGCCTCGTCACCTCGGCAGCTACCCCCCTCGCGCCGTTCGTAGCTGCCGACGTGAGGAGGCGGATGCTCCCGGGCTTCGCCCCGTCTACGGTCCGCCTCGTGACCTCGGCAGCTACCCCCCTCGCGCCGTTCGTAGCTGCCGACGTGAGGAGGCGGATGCTCCCGGGCTTTGCCCCGTCTACGGTCCGCCTCGTCACCTCGGCAGCTACCCCCCTCGCGCCGTTCGTAGCTGCCGACGTGAGGAGGCGGATCCCAGTCGGGCGAGGGCCGTTTCAACCGACGCCCGCCAGGATCTGCCGCAGGTCCTCCAGCACCACCACGTCGGCGGACTCGCCCACCTGCCGCGACTTGGGGCGAAAGGCGAAGGAGCGTCCGGCCGCTTCCAGCATGCAGCGGTCGTTATCGCCATCCCCGATGGCCACGACCTGATCCGCCGGCAATCCGGTTTCCTCCAGCAGATGCAGCAGGACGTTGCGTTTGCACAACCGATGATCGGGACAGCCCGCCTTGTGATGCATGAAAGGACACAGGGTGATCGAACCCGAGGCCTTCTCTCCCCGGAACTTCATCGTGTGGGAAATGCTGAAGTCAGCGAAGACGCGGCGCCGGACCGTTTCGGCCGCCAGTCGATAGCTGTCGGTCACGATGCCCACCAGGTATCCCTGCTTGCGCAGGCCCACCACCAATTCAACTGCACCTGGCATCAGGGGAATCCCGCGTGCGACCCGCTCGAAGGCCTCGCGTCGGATCCCCTTGAAGACGGCCGCAATCTTTCGGGTGCGGGCGACGGCATCCATCTTGGGATGGTCCAACAGTTTTTCAAGGTCCCCGGACCGCCCGGCATCGGCGGCGAGGGCGAGGACGAAGCGGCCGTCCAGAAGCGTGCCGTCCATGTCGATCAACGCCAGTTTCTGGGTGCCCTGAAGCATCCGAAGGCCCTGAGGATTGGTGGCCACCTTGATTCGTTCCTTCTCGCGGATGTCGCGCATGAAGGACACCCGAAGGCGTCCCCACTCGGCGGCACGCTCCAGGAGCACCCGCGCCACCTGCATGGCCATTTCGCTCAGCTTTTCGAGCGTCTGGCTCTCGTGTCGGATCCGGCCGATGTCCACCTCCACGATCCGGGCCCGCTCGCGGGCGGCATCAATCAACAAACCGATGTCCACCCCGTAATCGTTCTCGAACCGCAACCGCTCCAGCAGATCACGGCGCACTGCGATGATCCCGCCCAGCGGTTGGGCGAGGCCGGACAACTCGGGGAAATAGAGGCGAAGCAGCGGCAGCGCCGTCAGTGCGGTGACGCGTCCGGCGGCGCGACTGAACCGGGCCTTCACGAAATCGGCTTCACCGGCCTTCAGAGGCGCGACCAGCAGCGAGATCAGATCCTTGCGCAGTCCGCGGAGGTCTCCATCCAGATAGACGACAAACTCGGAACGGGAGTTCTGCAGGCCTTCTTCCATCGACACCCCCTTGCCGAGCATTGAACTGGTCACCACCCGCGCTCCCGCCTCCGCCGCCAACTCGGGCGTTCCGTCCACCGAACCGTCATCAATCACCAGGACCTCGGCCGTCTCCGGGTCACGCTTTGAAAAGCGGACGACCGAAGCAATGGTCCGGGCTTCGTTGAGCGCAGGGATGATGACGCTCGCACACCCCGGCGGCCGATGACGACGGGTTGTCGTGGGGGTCTTCCGTGGATTCACGGTTTTGCCCAGCGTTTCCGCGCGCTTTTCCTTCTCTTCCGGCATGATTTTTCTCCTGCATGGACGGCATTCCCTGCGAACAGGCGGCCGCCGTTGGGGATGGCGGCCCGACCATCCGTATCCTCCGGAGTCGCGCGACTCCGGACCCTTTTTCGAAATGACAGCACGGCATCGTATCCGACGCGCGAACTGGCACGCAACCCGAGATGCCCCTCATCCCCAATTTCTTCGACCTCACTGGACACTGGCCGAGCGGCGGCGGATTCGACAAGCTCCCCGGTCGTGCGCCGTATCCCATTTCTCCTGTGCCTGCTGCTCGGCTGGTCCGTTGCCGTGGCCGCACCTGCCAGGGTCCCGATCCGCCGCGGCACGTCGGGCGCAGAGGCGATCGATGCGCGCTACACCGACCTGGCTGCCTGGGGTCGCAGCCGCGGCCTGACGGCCCGCTCTCCGAATGGCACCAACGAGATCCGGCTTTCGAGCAAGGCACAGCAGATCGTTTTCAAGGCCAGCTCGAAGAAGGTGTTGTTCGATGATCTGGACGTCCGGCTCTCGATGCCGATCCGAAAGACAGGCAATGCCTTTCTGGTCGCCACCCGCGATGTTGAAAGCCTGCTGAATCCCCTGCTGAATCCGCCCAGGCACAGTCCCAGAAACCCCATCCGCACCGTGGCGATCAATGCCGGTCACGGGGGAAAGGACCCGGGGAACACCGAGGGCCGAAAGCAGGAGAAATATTACACCCTGCTTCTCGCGGGCGAACTCCGCCGAAAACTCGAACGGGCCGGCCTCCGCGTGCTCATGGTCCGCAGCACTGACCAGTTCATTGGTCTGGAAGATCGTCCAGCTGCGGCCGCCCGTGCCAAGGCGGATGTGTACGTCAGCCTTCATTTCAATGCCTTCGACGGCCCCGGCGCAGCCCAGGTCGGAGGAGTCGAGACCTACTGCCTGACCCCAGCCGGTGCCAGCTCCACCAACGACACCGGCAATCACGGCGGCGGTTGGAATCCCGGCAATCGCTTCGATCACGACAACATCGTCCTCGGTCATCAGGTTCACCGCGCCCTCGTCCAGGGCACCGACCTCAACGACCGTGGCCTGCG
>JBDNHZ010000501.1:0-6275 GCA_041688515.1 Verrucomicrobiota bacterium | reverse complement strand
GTTACCATGGCTTGAAATTTCCGACGTACAAACCGAAGAGCCGATGATGTTCCTCGATGCAGTAGCGATCGGTCATCGAAGCGAGATAATCACAGACGGCGCGTTCCAGACCGATCTGTTCGACGCGCTTCCGCGCGCCCGGCCCCATCTGGTCGGGATGCTTGAGATAGAAATGGAAAACCTCGGCCAGCATCCGGATAGCGCGTTTGTTGGGCTCGGCGACCTCCGGGTGGTAGTAGAGGTTTTTGTAGAGGAATTTCCTCAACTCGAGGTTCTGACGACGACGCTCGGGGCTGTACTGCACGAGGGGCCGCCGGTTGCCACGCACGTCGGCCACCGTGCTGACCTTGGCCGCCTTCAACCGCTGCTCGGTGGTCAGAACCACGTCGGTCACCTGCCCATCAATGATCTCGCGGATGGTGTAGTAGCGCCGGCTTTCGGCAGGGAGCTTGCCGAACTTCTTCTTCACCGAGCGTGCGGCCATTCCCCAGACTTCGACTTCCTTCAACAACCGGTCTTCCTCCAGGAGTTTCGAATCGAGGCCATCGTCCAGATCATGGCTGTAGTAGGTGATCTCGTCGGAGAGATTGGCGATCTGCGCTTCGAGGCTGGGTTGGTGATGCTCGAAGGTTTCACCGCCCGGCGGATGATCGAAACCAGTCTGGTGCTTGGCCAGACCTTCGCGCACCTCCCAACTGAGGTTGAGCCCGTGGAACTGCGGATACTTCTGCTCCAGTTCCTCCACGACGCGCAGGCTCTGCCGGTTGTGATCGAAGCCGCCGTGATCCTTCATCAGGCGATCCAGCATGTACTCGCCCTTGTGTCCAAAGGGCGATTGGCCCAGGTCATGGGCGAGGGCGATCGTTTCAACCAGGTCTTCGTTCAGACCCAGGGCCCGGGCGATATTCCGGGAAATCGCCGCCACTTCCATGGTGTGGGTCAACCGGGTGCGCAGGTGATCTCCGGTGCCGTTGAGGAACACCTGGGTCTTGTACTCCAGACGCCGGAAGGCCCGGCTATGGATCACCCGATCGCGGTCCCTCTGGAACTGGGTCCGCCAGGTGGGCGGATCCTCCGTGAACACACGTCCCCGCGTCTCCGCGCTCAACTGGGCGTAAGGCGCCAGCATCTGGCGCTCGCGCGCCTCCAGTTCCAATCGATCGACCGGCATACGCACGGAGGATGCGACGCCAACGACTCCGGTGCAAAGCCCCGCGGTGGACGGAGCCGCAGGCCTCTCCCGAGACCACGGGCGTCCTCGCCCGCTTCTCCTCTCCCTTTCCCCAGGCGGCCGGCCTGCTTGCCAATCCGGCCCGGCCGATCAGGATCGCGTGCCCCCCGTGAAACACTTCCTCCCCCTCCTTCTCGGTGCCCTCTGGCTCGCCGGCAGCCCGACCCTCGGGCAATCCGGTGGATCAGACCGTTCAGACCGATCCCCACCGGCACCGGATCGACTGAGGGTGCTCATCGAGACGGATGCCGGGGGGGATCCGGACGACGAACAGTCGCTTGTCCGCTTCCTGCTCTACGCCAATGAGTGGGACATCGAGGGGATCCTGGCCAACCGGGCACGGGTGCGGGACGGCGAGAATCTCAACCCGGAGCGCACCGGAATCGGAGTGGTCCGACGCTTGGTGCGGGCCTATGGCGAATGCCAACCGAATCTTTCCCGTCACGATCCGCGCTACCCGACGGGCGACCAACTTCTCGCGGTGACCCTGGACGCCACAGACGCGTCTTCGGCGGGGGTGGAGAGGATCATCGCCGCCGTTGACGGTCCGGATCCGCGCCCACTTTGGTACTCGGACTGGGGAAGTGACCGGGGAAGCTCCACGAACAACCTGCGACGAACGCTCGATCGGGTGCTGCGCGAGCGCGGCCCCGAGGGTTACGCCCGGTTCAAGGCCCGCCTCCGGCTGAGTTCCTCCAACGCGTTTGGTCCGCACACGGACGCCCTCCAACCGCCCTTCGTCCTGTGGGTGGACACGTGGCGTCCGGAGATCGACCGGCGTCGATGGTACCACCAGTTCTCGCGGATCGTTGGCCCGGCCGGGGGCTTCGATCCAGAGCGGGATCTGCTCCGCAATCACGGCCCGCTGGGGGCGCTGTATCCCACCAACACCTCCCCCCGATGGAAGGAGGGCGATTCCCTCAGCTTCATCCATTGGATTCCCACCGGGCTGGGCGATCCGGGGGACCCGACTCTGGGAGGCTGGGGCGGGCGACTGGCACCGCGTGACCCTGCCTCGAGCCGTTCCTACTACTGGGCCTCGGTGGCGGATACCTGGGAGGGCGTCACCCACCGCGACCAGACGTTGGTCCGCTGGGCAACTGCGATCCAGAACGACTTCCGCGCGCGACTCGACTGGTGCGTGCAACCCGTGTCGAAGGCCAACCATGCACCAGTAGTCCATCTGGCCGGAGCCCCGCGACGGAGTGTTCGCCCCGGAGAAGAAGTCTCGCTGTCGGTCGAAGGATCCACCGACCCCGATTCGCACCCACTGACCTTCCGTTGGGAACATTACCGCGAAGCCGGGACGGGCACCGCATCCCTCGACCTCCGGGGAGCGAGCAATGCCATCATGGTGTTCCGCGCCCCGGATTCCTCCACGAACGCGACCTATCATCTGGTGGCATCGGTGACGGATGCGGGCGATCCGCCGTTGACGCGCCATGCGCGGGTGGTGGTGAACGTCGATCCGGGGTTACCCCTTCGGCAGGCTCCCCTGCCCTCCGGTCCGGGGCTGGCAGCGCTGTATCCGGGGGATGTCGGATTGGCGACCGATCCGCGGGTACTGCTGTTCGAGGACTTCGAGTCCGGCGACAAGGCGGCCCTGGCCCGGCGATGGGAGGAGGTCAGTGACAAGGACGGCACCGTGCTGGCGCTGGTCACGGATCATCCGCCGGGAAGTTCCGGAAACCGTTCGCTGGAAGTGACGGCGCGGCTGGGACACAACACGGGCGGCCACCTCTACCGACGGCTGCCACGACCGGTGGATCGGGCCTTTGCCCGGTTCCTGGTGCGCTTCGATGAGACCCACGGCTACACCCACCACTTCGTCCACTTCGGTGGATATCATCCCGCCACAGCCTGGGCGCAGGGAGGCGCGGGGGAACGTCCGGCCGGCGATGACCGGTTCACCGTCGGGATGGAACCTTTCGGGGAGAACGGTCGCTTCACTCCGCCGGGGGCGTGGTTCCTCTACACCTACTGGCAGGACATGAAGGTCTCGGCAGGCGGCCGCCATTGGGGAAACGGACTGCGTCCAGCGCGACCGTTCCTGGTCCCACGCGGCCGCTGGCAGTGCCTGGAATTCATGATTCAACTGAATTCGAAACCCGAAACCAGCGACGGGGAACTGGCCTTCTGGGTTGATGGACAACTGGCCGCCCATTTCGCGCCGGGCACCCGCCGCGGTCCCTGGACCGGCATGGGGTTCACCCAGACCGAGTCCGGAGGCGAGGAGTTCGAAGGCTTTCGCTGGCGGAAATCAACCGACCTGAAAATCAACTTCTTCTGGCTCCTCGATTACGTGACGGAGAGTGCCCCCCGCCAGAACGGGGTCACGTCGCCACCGGAGTGGAACCGGGTCCGATTCGATCACGTCGTGGTTGCCGCGGATTACATCGGCCCCATTCTCGCGGCACGCCGATGAAGCCATCGAATCCGCGGGCTCCCCGTCAACTTCAGTCCCGTCCGCCGCTGGAGCGCATGATGCGCATCCATGCGTCCGTGCTCGCGGGTTCGTACCCGAACGCCAACCGCCTCAGCGAGGAGATCGAGGTGAACCCGAAGACCATCCGGCGCGACATCGAGTTCATGCGGGAACGGCTGGACCTGCCGATCGCCTATGATTCCAGCCGCTTCGGCTACCACTACACCAGCCAGGTCACGTCATTCCCCACCCTCCAGATTTCCGAAGGTGAACTGTTCGCGCTGCTGGTCGCAGAGAAGGCGCTCCACCAATACCGGGGCACCCCGTTTGAAAAACCCCTGCTTGGTGCCCTTCGAAAACTGGAGCGCACCCTGCCCGATACGGTCTCGCTGAATCTCGCGGATTGGGAACAGACGATCTCATTCCGGACCAGTGCCGTTCCGGTGCAGGATCTGCCCCTGATCGACCAACTCTCCCGCGCGGCCACCGCCCGGGAAGAACTGCGGATCCAGTACCGGAAGCCGAACCGCCAACCGGAGGAACGCGTGGTCCACCCGTACCATGTCGCCAACGTGAACGGGGACTGGTACCTGTTCGCCTTCGACCGAATGCGCAATGCCATCCGCACCTTTGTTCCGTCGCGGATCATCCAGATCGAACCGACCGGCCAGACCTTTCCGCGCCCGGCGAAGTTCGATCTCGACCGCCTGTTGAGCGACAGCTTCGGCATCCACTCCAGCCAGGGAGAATTCGCGGTGGTCGTCCAGTTTACCGCGGAGGTGGCGGACTACATCCGGGAGAAACGCTGGCATCCGTCGCAGGCGCTGCGGCCACTGCCCGGCGGCGGTGTCGAGCTGAGCTTTCGGCTCGGCAGCCTGGTGGAGGTCCGCCGCTGGATCCTGGGCTGGGGAGCCGCGGCTCGGGTCATCGGACCCGAGCCACTTGTGCGCGAAATGAAGGAGATCGCTACCACCCTCAGCGGGCAATACCGCTGAGCCGGGGCTACCCCAGCTTCCGGACCGCGTCGGCGATGGCGGGTTCGGCACCGATGGTTCCGATCAATTCGTCGAGGTAAGCCGGCGACTTGACCTTCTCGACCATGACCCGGGCCAGGTGCAACCGATCCCGGACGCCCAGACGGACGGCCTCATCGGAATAGCCCGGGCGCCCAAGGAATTTCTCGATGTAATCGCTGTGCCGACGCCACAGGCGAAGGTCGATCGTTTGCTTCGCCTTCAAACGTTCCCGGTACCAGTCCGAGGCCAGCATGTTTTCGCGGGTGAAAAGCTCCCGGAGAGCCGGCGAGTCGAGCCCCTGTCCTTCGAAAGCATCGCCGCGCATGATGTGCAGCAAGGCACGGAGCGGAGGACAGGCCGCGTCGATGGATCCGTCGTTGAAGTAATGTTCGGCAACCCGACGATGGGTTTCGAGGATGTTGGCGACGGCGTCGGCGAACTCGTTGGCATCCTGTTGTTCCGGACGGAGCATCGGCTCGGTCAGGACGGAATGGGGATGGTTGAAGACGCGACCGAAGAAGCTGCTCACAAACCGGGGGGTGATGCGGTAGCCGAGGCGACTGGCGCGGACGAGCTTTCCGCCGATTTGCACATCCTGACAACGTTCGAGGTAGCCGTTGGCAATCAGCGAATGCGGGGCGCGCTCTTCGACGCCCATCCGACACCAAAGCTCGGGAACCAGGAGCGAGATGTCGTGATCCACACGGAGTTTCGGTCCGACACACCCGGCACTGGTGAGGAAGCCGTCGTAGCCGGTCACGATGAACCCGACCAGGGCTGCGTTGAGGTCGTATACCGGCGGGAGGGAATTGAAGGGGCTCTTGGTGAGGGCACCTTCGCTCCCGGCTCCGGTGGTGCCCGGCGACTTGCCGGTCATGCTGGAGATGAACTCCATGAACAACTCGGGCAATTCGAGGTAATGGACGGGGCCGTAGCAGGCGAGGGAGCGGACGCCCTTCTCGGCAGGATTGTTGCGCCGGCCGGCGAGCACGGCATGGACCGGCACGGGCAGAGGCACCTCGGTGGAAAGTCGCCGCGCCAGACGGGCGCCCACCTGGGCCAGATACCAGACCTGCGGATGAAGCAGGTCGGGCCGGGTCTGCAGATAGCGGGGGTTCTTCGAAGGCTTGCCATCCACGATCCGAGGATTGGAGGTGGAGACGAAATACTCCTCGTGGCGACTGTCCGCCACGGCGGAAACCAGGCGCTGCATGGGCTCAGTGAACTGATAAAAGCCCACGGATTCCTCGACCATGTTGCGCGCGTCGGCGCGCGTCATCGGCTCGTAGTTGCTGAAAAAGTTGTCCGAGCCGCCGAAGTCCGCTTCGGCCGCCTGGTCATAGCCGCGGACCACCGCGTCATCGGGACGCTGAAAGAGCCGGTATTCGACGTTCTGGACGAACTTGACCGACGGTTGAGTGCTGAACTCCCCGACCTGTCCGGCACGCGCGCGAGGAACGATGATGCTGGCGGTGATGTCGTCCTCGGCTTGCAGCTTGAGGGACGGATGAAAATCCTTCCGAAGTCCGAACGTTCTCCAGGCTCCGTCCGCGGCGTAGCCCACACGGAGGAACTGGGTGGCGAGCCGACGCCGCCCGAGGCG
>JBDNHZ010000500.1:0-3511 GCA_041688515.1 Verrucomicrobiota bacterium | reverse complement strand
ATCGGCTGCAACTGGGCTGGACCCTCCCGGAACCCATCGGCCCGTTGAAGCGCCTGTTCGTCAGCAACGAATGGCTCAACGCCCTCCACCGGCGGCAATGGACCGAGAATCGACTCGTTCCGCTCGGCCTCACCTTCAAGGCCGGCAAACAGATGGACCTCGATCTCTTCTACATGGTGGTCTCAAGCCATCGCCCGACCGGGTGGCAGCAGGAGTCGATCATCGGGACGTTCCTGCGGATCCAGCTCTGAGCCGGGGACGGCACGCGGCCCCAGGGGCAGTCGAACACCAACTTCTCGCTTCCCACCGCCAGCACCCCTTCCCCACGCTCTGTCCATGCCGTTGTCTCCGTCCGTCCTCGCCGAACTCGCGGGAATCGTCGGTCCGCAGGACCTGCTCACCTCCAAGGAGGACCTGTTGGTTTACGCCTTCGATGGCACCGCAGCGTTGAGCCAAACGCCGGGCTGCGTGCTGTTCGTCACCTCAACCGAGGAGGTCGCCGCTGTCCTGCGCCTTGCCGACCGGGAACGGATCCCGGTTGTCACCCGGGGCTCAGGTACCGGGCTCTCCGGCGGTTCGCTTCCGGTACCGGGCTGCATCGTGCTGTGCACCGTCAGGATGAGCCGGATCCTCGAATTGGACCAGGCCAACCTCACTCTTCTGGTTGAACCGGGAGTCACGACTCTTCAAGTCGCCGAGGCCGCCGCCGCCGTAGGCCTCTTTTACCCGCCCGACCCGGGCTCGATGAAGATCAGCACCATCGGGGGCAATGTCGCCGAGAACTCCGGCGGACTCCGTGGGCTCAAGTACGGCGTCACGCGCAATTACGTCATGGGATTGACCGTGGTCCTGCCCAACGGCGAGGTGATGATCACTGGGAACAAATGCGTGAAGGACGTCGCCGGATACTCGGTGAAGGACCTGTTCATCGGCTCCGAAGGCACGCTCGGCGTGATCACCGCGGTACTCCTGAAGCTCATCCCGAAGCCCGCCGCCAAGAAGACCCTCGTCGCCACCTACTCCGCGATGGATGCCGCCGCACAGACCGTCAGCGATATCATCGCCGCCCACATCATTCCCTGCACCCTGGAATTCCTGGATCGCACCACGATCCAGTGCGTCGAGGACTACGCCAAGGTCGGGTTGCCAACCGACTGCGAGGCGCTGCTGTTGATCGAAAGCGATGGTCACCCGGCACAGGTCGAAGACGAAGCCGTCAGAATGGTTGAGATCGCCAAGCGCAACGGCTGCCGCGAAGTCCGCATCGCCAAGGATGACAACGAAGCCAACCTGCTCGCTTCAGCCCGGCGCAGTGCTTTCTCGGCACTGGCCCGCCTCGCGCCGACCACCATCCTGGAGGACGCCACCGTTCCCCGGAGCGAACTCGCCAAGATGGTCCGGTTCGTCGATCAGATCGCCCGGAAATACAAACTTCGCATTGGAACCTTCGGGCACATGGGCGATGGCAACCTGCACCCCACCTTCCTGACCGACGAACGCAATCACGAGGAGATGCAGCGGGTCGAACAGGCCTTCCACGAGATCTTCGACGAAGCCATCCGCCTGGGCGGCACGATCACGGGCGAACACGGCGTGGGCGTTGCCAAGAAGGGGTTCCTCCCGAAATTTGCCGGCACCGCCCAGATGCGGGTCATGCGCGAACTGCGTCGGGCGATTGATCCGAAGGGGATCCTCAATCCCGGCAAGATGTTCGACGCGGCCTGAGGTGGAGCTCTGGAGGGACGAGCTCCTCCAACCTTCGAATACGGTTCAGCGCAGGCGGAGGGCGATCTGCTTGTCGATCTCGGCGGCCAGATCGACGTCGCCGCGCCCGGCGGACTTGCGGGCCTGGACCTGCACCCGGGTAATGCGGGGCTCGACCTCGTCCACCTGAACCCAGAGGGAACGCTTGTTGACGCTGCCAGTCAGGGTTCGCGAGGCGGTGTCGCCCGAAGCGGTGGAGCCCTCGGCGGTCAGCGCTCCATTGAATTCCAGCGTGGCCTTGGCGGCCTGATAGACCTGCTCGACCGGCCGCTCGTAACGGCTCTCAATCGTGTCCTTTGAGAACGGCATCCCGGCGCGATAGCGACCTTCCTTGGTCTTGTAGCAACCGGCACCCGACATCACGACGGCCGCCAGCACGGCAGCAACCACAAGCTTCTTCATGTGGGGCAACTCCAACCGGAACCACCCCGATCGTCAAGCACCGGACCGGCGATCCTCCAGTCGGGAACGCATCTTGACACTGCCCCCTTGGGAGCGCGGGCGTCCTCGCCCGCTGCTGTGCACCACGAGCCCGAGCGGTCCCGGGAGGGACCTGAGGGCGCGGCCCCGAATGGCGGGACCGCTCAGGGACGGGAGGCAGGGAATCAGAGACGGGCGGGCGAGGAAGCCCGCAGCCCAAGAAGGGGGGGGAGAAAGAGAAACGAAGAGATTATCGGCAGGCGCCGGGGTGACACACGGATTTACACCGCCGGCGCCTGCCGCATGGTCACCTCCACCTAGAGGCAACGAAGACAAAGTACCGGGATCGCCGGAGCTCGGCTAGAGATGATCCGTTACATTTTTGGGGTACTCCCTGCCTTCAATCCGCCCTCTGACCTCCGCCATGGACCGGGCGTCAGGGCGCGACACAGAGTTACCCGAAAATTCTGGAATCAACTGTGTCACAACGAGAACTAGTGCGTTCAGCCACTAAGTCAGATGACGCCACTGAGTCGTCGTTCTCCCACGGCTTTCGGGTATACCCCGAAGTCAGGTGATTTCCCCCCCCGGATTTACTCGCTCACGGTGACGGATCGCCGGTCCTGCTGATCAACCAACTTCCGGATCCGGGCAACGTCGGAACTCCCATCCGGCCGTTCCAACCGCTCGGGGCGTCCGCCCGTGCCGGCCTGAGGATCCTCCGCGACGCGAAGCAATTCATCCCGAACTCGCCGACGTTCAGCATCGGGAGAGAGAAAGTCGTAACGCCAATCCCGGAATCCGTCCCGCGCCCGGAGACCGCGGGCCGCCACAAATCTCACGGGGCCGTAGTCATCCGCCAAGGCCGACGCCAGGACTGCCGTCACCCAGCGCCCGCCTCCCACCTTCAGGGCCGGTTGCCAACCCAGATGCCATGAGGCGATCACCCGCTGGGCGGCGTGCCCGCGAAGCGTCCATTCCGCCAGGGCCGAGACGTTGGTCCCGCCGTCAGGCAGGGTGACCCGGGCACGGCCGTACCACTTCGCCAGCGCCTCCTGAGTCCAATCGAGCGTGCGATCGATGTGGCAGAGATTACAGGCGTTGGGAGGCCCACCCGCGGTGACGGGGGCGACGCGCGGAACGCTGATCTGGTGGTTTCGGATGGCCTTGAACAAGGCATACGACGTATGCGGCATGTGGCAATTCCGGCAATCGCTGCCGGTGGAATCAGCCGCGTGATGCGTGTGGCTGGCCAAGTCCGACGTGTATTTCGCCTCACGATGACACTCCACACAGGCGGTCGATCCGGGCCGATCCCGGCGCAACT
>JBDNHZ010000499.1:0-9795 GCA_041688515.1 Verrucomicrobiota bacterium | reverse complement strand
GAGCGAGGCGACCTCCAATACCGCATCGGCGACCATGATCATTCCCATCACCATTGCCGTCGCCCAGTCGGCCGGCGTGGACCCGCTGAAGCCCGCGCTGGGTGCCTGCCTTGGATCCTCGATGGGATTTCTCATGCCGGTGTCAACGGGCCCGAACGCGATGGTCTATGGGACGGGATGTGTTCCGCTCCTGCGGATGTTCCGCCATGGCCTCGGCCTGGATGCGGTGGGCTATGTCGCCATCGTGCTGGCCGTGCTGACGCTGGCCTAGGGCCGTCGGGCGCTCCCCACCCTCGGGGATGCCTTTGCGTTGGAATTCAGGCAGGATTCCGGCGTGAGCGAGTTCCTTCCTTCCCACACCCGCGTCCTCATCATCGGCGGTGGCGTGGCCGGCACCTCGGTGGCGTGGCATTTGACCCAGCTTGGCTGGCGCGACGTCGTTCTGGTCGAACAGAACAAGCTCGCCGGTGGCACCTCCTGGCATGCCGCCGGCATGGTCGGACGCCTCCGGGTCTCCAGCAGCATGATGCGGATCAATCAGGACTCCGCAGAACTCTACGCCCGGCTTCATCAGATCACCGGCCACGACATCGGCTGGCGCATGGTGGGCAGTCTGCTGCTCGCCCGGAACCGCGACCGCATGGTGCAGTACCGTCGCACCACGGGCGTCGCCTCCTATCTGGGGGTCGAGTGCCACGAGATTACACCGGCGGAAGCCCAGTCGAAGTTTCCCTGCATCCGCGTCGATGATCTCGCCGGGGCCTTCTGGATTCCCCACGACGGGCGGGTGCTTCCGGGCGAGGTCCCGCTGGCACTGGCCAAGGGTGCCGCCGCCGCGGGGGCGACGATCCGCGAGGGCATCCGCGTGACCGGCCTGATCCACCGGCAGGGACGGGTCGTCGGTGCGCGCACGAACCAGGGGGACATCACCGCCGAGTTCGTCGTGCTGACCGGCGGCATGTGGACCCGTCAACTCGCGCTCGAAGCCGGCGTCAACATCCCGCTCTACCCGGTGGAGCATCATTACGTCGTCAGCAATGCGTTGCCCGGAGCCGACGGCAATTGTCCCTGCACCCGGGACATGGATGGTTCGACCTATTTCCGCGGTGAAGATCTTCCCGATGGTGCCGGGGGCGGCGTCCTGCTCGGGGCCTTCCAACGCACCACCAAGATCTGGGACGTGCCGCGGGTTCCCGACGATTTCTCCTTCGGACTGCTGGAGGAAGACTGGCCGAAGTTCGCCCAACCGCTGGCGGAGGGTCTGCTGCGGATTCCCGGATTGAAGGCGTCGGGTTTCTCGCGCTTCGTCAACGGCCCGGAGAGCTTCACGCCCGACAACAACTTCCTGCTGGGCGAGACGCCCGAACTGCGGGGTCTGTTTGTTTCCGCAGGATTCAATTCGGCGGGCATCGCCTGCGGCGGCGGTGCCGGGAAGGCCCTCGCCGAATGGATCGTCGGCGGGGCGATGCCGTATGACCTGTCCGGGGTCGATATCCGGCGTTTCGGTGCCTGGGCGAACAACCGGGGATACCTGCGCGAACGGGTCACCGAATCCCTCGGGCTGCACTACGAGATGGCCTGGCCGAACCGCGAACCGTTCACCTCTCGCAACGTCCGTCTGAGCCCGCTCCACGAACGGATGTCCGCCGCCGGCGCCGCCTTCGGCACCAAGGGCGGATGGGAACGCCCGAATTGGTTCGCCCGCACGGCACCCGACTGCGCGCCCACGCCCGAGCTCGAATACAGCTTTGGACGCCAGAACTGGTTCGCCAACCACGCCTTCGAACACACCGCCTGCCGCGAGCGGGTCGCGCTCTTCGATCAGACTGGATTCGGCAAGCTGCTGGTGCGCGGATCGGACGCGTTGGCGCGGCTCCAGTTCCTGTGCGGCAACCAAGTGGACGTCGCCCCGGGGCGCGTGGTCTATACCCCGCTTCTCAATGAGCGCGGGGGATACGAGAGCGATCTGACCGTCATCCGTGTCGGTGAGGATGAGTTCCATCTGATCACCGGCTCCGCCCAGGCCACCCGCGATCTCGCCTGGTTGCGGCAACACCTCGCCGGACATCACGCCGAGGCGGCAGACATCACCGCCTCCTGGGCGGTCATCGGGGTCATGGGCCCGCTATCACGGCAACTGCTGATGAGCGTGACCGACGCTGATCTGGACAACGCCGCCTTCCCCTTTGGCACCTCCCAGCGTCTCAGCATCGGCATGGCGACCGTCCGTGCCGTGCGCCTGACCTATGTGGGAGAACTCGGATGGGAACTGCACGTCCCTTCGGAACAGGCGGTCCACGTGTACGACCTTCTCAAGGCTGCCGGGGCCGCCCTTGGCGTCGCCGATGCCGGTCATTACACCATCAATTCCCTCCGAATTGAAAAGGCCTATCGCGCGTTCGGCGCGGAACTTTCCCCCGACGAAACCCCGTTCGAAGCCGGACTGGGATTCACCCTTGCCTGGGACAAGGAGTTCCTCGGGAAGACGGCCCTGCTCGCGGCCAAGGGACGTCCGGTCCGAAAGCTTCTGACGCAGTTCGTCCTTCAGGATTCGCAGCCTCCGGTCTGGGGCGGCGAAGTCATCTTCCGCAACGGCGTTGGCGTCGGATACACCACGAGCGGCAACTACGGCCACACCCTCGGGGGTGGGGTCGCCCTCGGATACGTCAAGAACGCCGGGTCCAGCGTCAGCCCCGACTGGATTTTGGAAGGGAAATATGAACTTCTGGTCGACGGCCGACGCATCGGTGCCACTGCGCATCTGCGCACGCCGTACGATCCGAAGCGCGAACGGATCCTGGTGGGGTGAAAAGGGGCGAACTCGGCTACGAACTCCCGGAGCGTAGGCAATTGCCTCCCCTGTTCCAGCAACCCGGTCAGGAGAGGAGGCCAACCACCGAAGTCGGGGTGGCCAGTGCGGGGGAGCGGCCATTTCCGTGCAGTCGAAGCCAAGGTAGGTCGTGCATCGTGGGCCGACAGTGGTAGCGTCCTTGCATGGCCAAACCGAAGAAAGCTCCCGTTTCCACTCCTCCCTTGGCGATTGCTCCCCAGCCTCCCACAGAGAAGGTGCCGCTGGCGGTGCCGCTGGCGGATCAGACGGCGCGTCGGACCAAGAAACCGCTCGCACCGGTGGAACATCCCGAAGCCCGTGATTCCCGCGGCAAGGCGACTCGGACCGATGTCCGTGAGATCGCCCCCCGGGACAACGCACCGCGCGCGTCCGCAAAACCCACCGAACGTTCCAGCCAGCCCCGGAGCAAAAAGGCCGGGAACAAGTAGCCCGGCCTGGGCGTGATCAGGGCAACTCGGTCGAGCCCATCAGGAAGCGGTCGCACTCGCGGGCAGCACCCCGGCCTTCATTGAAGGCCCAGACCACAAGGCTTTGTCCCCGGCGACAGTCGCCGGCGGCAAACACCTTCGGGATGCTGGTGGTGTACGTGCCGTGCTCGGCCTTGATGTTCGAGCGCGGATCCCGCTCGACGGCGAGAGCTTCCAGCAGCGGCTGTTCCGGCCCGAGAAATCCCATGGCCAGCAGGACCAACTGGGCGGGAACCACGCGGTCGGTTCCGGGAACATCGATCGGGATGAACTGTCCCTTCTCGTTCTTCTCCCACTTGATCTGCACCAGATGAACCCCGGAGACATTGCCGGCGGAATCCTCGATGAACTTCTTGGCAGTGGTCAGGTACACGCGCGGATCTGCACCGAACCGGGCGGCCGCCTCTTCCTGGCCATAGTCCATCTTGTAGGTCTTCGGCCATTCGGGCCAGGGATTGTCCGCAGACCGTGCCTCGGGCGGCCGGGGAAGGATCTCGACCTGAACGAGGCTCTTGCAGCCATGCCGCATGGAGGTCCCCACGCAATCGGTGCCGGTGTCGCCACCGCCGATGATGATGACGTCCCTGCCCTCGGCGGAGATCGTCGGAGTGACCTTGTCGAGGAGGGCCTTGGTATTGCCGTGAAGGTACTCCATGGCGAAGTGGATGCCCCTGAGCGAACGCCCTTCGATGGGCAGATCGCGCGGCTTGGTCGCACCAGTGCAGAGCACGACGGCGTCAAAATCCTCCATCAACTGCTGCGAGGTCACGTCCTTGCCCACTTCGGCATTGCAGCGGAAGGCGACGCCTTCCTTTTCCATCTGACGGATCCGGCGGCGCACGACCTTTTCCTTGTCGAGCTTCATGTTCGGGATGCCGTACATGAGCAGTCCACCAGGGCGATCGGCGCGTTCGAAGACGGTCACCCAATGACCGGCGCGGTTGAGCTGGGCGGCGGCACAGAGACCGGCCGGACCGGAACCGACGACGGCGACCTTCTTGCCGGTGCGTTTCTTGGGAGCCTCAGGCTTGACCCAGCCTTCTTCCCATCCCTTGTCGATGATGGTGCACTCGATGTTCTTGATCGTGACCGGCGGCGCATTGATGCCGAGGACGCACGACCCTTCGCACGGAGCCGGGCAGACCCGGCCGGTGAACTCGGGGAAGTTGTTGGTCTTGTGAAGGCGATCCAGCGCCTCGCGCCAGAGCCCGCGATAGACCAGATCATTCCACTCGGGGATCAGGTTGTTGATCGGGCATCCGCTGGCCATGCCGCTGATCAGCGTGCCGTTGTGACAGAACGGAATGCCGCAATCCATGCAGCGTGCCCCCTGCTGACGCAGGCGGTCTTCGTCCATGTGCTCATGGAACTCGTTCCAGTCGCGGATGCGCTTTACCGCGCTGCGGTCGAGCGGCAGTTCGCGGACGTACTCAAGGAATCCTGTGGGCTTGCCCATGTCTCAGTCTCGTTCGGATTGGATCGGTTCGATTGTCTTCGTTCAGCGCCTGGGTCTCAACCGCCGCCCACGCGGGCTGCGTCCTTGGCATTGGCCTCGAACGCGCGGTTGAGGGCATCGTCGCCCGTCAGGCCATCGGCCTGAGCCTTCTTGAGTGCCGCCAACACCCGCTTGTAATCTTTGGGCATCACCTTCACGAACTTCGGCAGGTAACGATCCCAACCGGCCAGCACCTCGGCGGCCCGGGTGCTCTTCGTGTTGATGGCGTGATCGCCGATGATCGCCTTCAACTCTTCGATGTCCTCGCCCTCGACCTTTTCCACCCCAACCATCTGCTGGTTGCAGCGCCGGGCGAAATCACCGGCTTCATCGAGGACGTAGGCCACGCCCCCGGACATGCCGGCGGCGAAATTGCGGCCCGTCGGTCCAAGGATCACCACACGACCGCCGGTCATGTATTCGCACCCGTGGTCGCCGATCGCCTCGACCACCGCGGTGACACCGGAATTGCGGACGCAGAAGCGTTCACCGGCCATCCCGCGGATGTAGACCTCTCCGCTGGTGGCACCGTACAGGGCCACGTTGCCGACGATCATGTTGGATTCCGCCGGGAAGGTGCTGCCGGCCGGCGGGTACAGGATGAGTTTGCCGCCACTCAGTCCCTTGCCGAAGTAGTCGTTGGCGTCGCCTTCGAGGAGGAAGGTCATGCCTGGCGGCAGGAACGCCCCGAAGCTTTGACCGGCGCTGCCCTGGAAGGTCAGAAGGATCGTGTCCTCCGGCAGACCCTTGGCCCCGTGGGCCCGGGTCAGTTCGCTGCCGGTGATGGTGCCCACCACCCGGTTGACGTTCCGGACCGGCAACGTCTCCCGGACCTTCTCCCCGCGTTCAATGGCCGGGCGACACAGTTCAAGCAACCGGGTGAGATCCAGCGAACGATCAATGCCATGGTCCTGGGACATCTGACAGTACCGTCCGATCTCGGGTCCAACCTCCGGCTGATAGAGCATCTTGCTGAAATCGACCCCCTTGGCCTTCCAATGCTCCACCGCCTTGCGCGCCTCCAACCGGTCAGTCCGACCGACCATCTCGGTCAGGGTGCGGAAGCCGAGCTGGGCCATGATCTCGCGGACTTCCTGGGCGATGAAGCGCATGAAGTTCACCACATGGGAGGGATCCCCGGTGAACCGCTTGCGCAGCTCCGGATCCTGCGTCGCCACGCCCACCGGACAGGTGTTCAGGTGGCACACGCGCATCATGATGCAGCCGAGCGACACCAGCGGGGCGGTGGCGAACCCGAATTCCTCGGCCCCGAGAAGCGCGGCGATGACCACATCGCGGCCGGTCTTCAACTGACCGTCCGTCTCGACCACGATACGCGAGCGGAGATTGTTCAGCACCAGGGTCTGATGGGTCTCGGCGAGGCCGAGCTCCCAGGGAATGCCGGCGTTCTTGATTGAGGTCTGGGGCGACGCACCGGTTCCCCCATCGAAGCCCGAGATCAGGACAACGTCGGCGTGCGCCTTGGCCACCCCGGCCGCAATCGTGCCGACCCCGACTTCCGACACCAGCTTGACGCTGATGCGCGCACGGCGGTTGGCGTTCTTCAGGTCATGGATCAACTCGGCGAGATCTTCGATCGAGTAGATGTCATGGTGCGGAGGCGGAGAGATCAGTCCCACGCCGGGGGTGGAATGCCGAACCTTGGCGATCCACGGATAGACCTTGCCGCCGGGAAGCTGGCCGCCTTCGCCCGGCTTGGCTCCCTGAGCCATCTTGATCTGGATTTCCGAGGCGCTCACCAGGTACGGGCTGGTGACGCCGAATCGTCCGGAGGCCACCTGCTTGATCGCGGAGTTCTTCGAGTCGCCATTCGCCATCGGGAAATAACGCTCGGGATCCTCACCGCCCTCGCCGGTGTTGGACTTGCCCCCGATGCGGTTCATGGCGATGGCCATGGCCTCGTGGGCTTCCTTGGAGATCGATCCATAGCTCATCGCGCCGGTCTTGAACCGCTTCACGATGGATTCCACCGACTCCACTTCCTCGATGGGAATGGCGGAGGCCGGCTTGAAGTCGAGCAATCCGCGCAGGGTGCACCAGTTCTTGAACTGTTCATCCACCAGTCGGGAGTAATCCTTGAAGGACTTGTAGTCGGCGTTCCGGACCGCCTTCTGCAGGCGATGGACGGTCTCCGGGTTGAACAGGTGATATTCCCCTTCCTTCCGCCACTGGTACTGGCCGCCGACGTCGAGGGTGATGACCTTGAGCTTACGATCCGGGAAGGCCTTGTGATGGCGCATCTGGATCTCCCGGGCGATCTCTTCCATCCCGATGCCCTCGACGCGGGTCGAGGTCCAGGTGAAGTACCGGTCAACGACCGCCTCGTTGATGCCGATGGCTTCGAAGATCTGGGCACCGCGATACGATTGGATCGTGGAGATGCCCATCTTGGAGGCAACCTTCACCACGCCCTTCACCGCCGCCTTCACGAAATTCTTGCAGGCGGTCTTGTGATCGATGCCAGTCAACAATCCCTGGCTGATCAGGTCGTCGATCGACTCAAAGGCCAGATACGGGTTGATCGCGCCGCAGCCGTAGCCCAGCAGCAGCGAGAAATGATGGACCTCGCGCGGTTCGCCGGATTCCAGGACCAGGCCGACGCGGGTGCGGGTCCCCTTGCGGATCAGGTGATGATGCAGGCCGCTGACGGCCAGCAACGCCGGGATGGCGGCGTTCTTCGGTCCGATGCCGCGATCGGAAAGGATGAGGATATTGAAACCCTCTTCGACCGCCTTGCTGGCCTTCTTGAACAGGTCATTCAAGGCCTTTTCCAGACCCTTGGCGCCCTTCTCGATCTTGTAGAGGATGGGCAGGGTGATCGAGCGGTAGCCGGACTGGTCGATGTGCTTGAGCTTGGCGAACTCCTCGTTGGTGAGCACCGGGTTCTTGAGCTTGATCAGGTGACAGCTCTCGGGCTCCGGATACAGCAGGTTGCGCTCGGAACCAATGGTGGTCTCGGCGCTGGTGACGATCTCCTCGCGGATGCAGTCGATCGGCGGATTGGTCACCTGGGCGAACAACTGCTTGAAGTAATTGTACAGCAGCTGCGGCTGGTTCGAGAGCACGGCCAGCGGCGTGTCGGTGCCCATGGAACCAACCGCCTCCACGCCGTCGCGGGCCATCGGCACCATCAACATGCGCAGATCTTCGAACGAATATCCGAAGGCCTGCTGACGCTGGAGAACCGAGGCGCGATCGGGTTCAGCTTCGCCCTTCGATTCCGGCAGGAGCGCCAAATCGATCAGGTGCTGGTTCAACCAGTGACGATAGGGCTGTTCCCGGGCGATCTCTTCCTTGATCTCCTCGTCGGCCACGATGCGGCCCTGCTCGGTGTCGATGTAGAACATTCGACCCGGCTGCAAGCGTCCCTTCTCGCGGATGTTCTCCGGGGCGATGTCGAGGACACCGACCTCGGACGCCATGATGACCAAGTCATCCTTGGTGACGTAATAGCGCGACGGCCGCAGGCCGTTCCGGTCCAGCGAGGCACCGATGCGCACGCCGTCAGTGAAGGCGATGCATGCCGGGCCATCCCACGGCTCCATCAGGCACGAGTGATATTCGTAGAACGCCTTCTTCTCGTCGCTCATGGACTCGTGGTTGGACCACGGCTCCGGGATCATCATCATCATCGCGTGGGGCAACGAGCGCCCGGCGAGGACGAGGAGTTCGAGAACATTGTCGAACATGGCGGAGTCACTGCCATTGGGATCGACGACGGGAAGGATCTTCTGGAGGTCATCCCCGAACAGGTCGGTGGCGAAAAGCGCCTCACGGGCATGCATCCAGTTGATGTTGCCGCGCAGGGTGTTGATCTCGCCGTTGTGGGCGATGTAGCGGTACGGATGGGCGCGATTCCAACTCGGGAAGGTGTTGGTCGAAAACCGCGAGTGCACCAGGGACAGGGCGGTGGTCATCGCCGGGTTGCGCAGGTCCGGGAAATAGCGGCCCACCTGGTCGGTGAGCAGCATGCCCTTGTAGACCAGCGTGCGACTGGACATCGAGCACACGTACCAATACTGGCTGCCATCCAGCGTCGAACAGCGGATCTCATTAAACGACCGTTTGCGGATGACATACAGCTTGCGCTCGAAGGCCAGGGTGTCGGTGACGTCCGCGCTGCGACCGATGATCGGCATGCTCATCCAAGGCTCGGAAGCCTTGGCGGTGTCGCCCAGCGATGAATTGTCGGTCGGAACCGTGCGCCACCCGAGGAACTCCTGTCCCTCCGAATTCACGATCTTCTCGAACGCCAACTCCACCTTGCGCCGCTGCTTGGGATCACGCGGCAGGTAGACGAGGCCGGTGCCGTACAGACCGGCTCCGGGAAGCTGAATCCGGGAATTGGCGCAGGCCTGCACGAGGAACTCGTGCGGCATCTGGATGAGGATCCCGGCGCCATCGCCGGTATTGACCTCCGATCCACAGGCGCCCCGGTGATCCAGGTTGTTGAGGATCTGGAGCCCCTGCTCCACCAAGGCATGGGATTTTTTCCCGTGGATCTGCGCCACAAAGCCGACGCCACAGGCGTCGTGCTCCATGCCGGGATCGTAAAGGCCCTGCTTGGCGGGTGCTTCGGCCCGCGGGGAGATGCGCTTTCGCGCGGTTCCATTTTCCATGCTCATGATGACTGCGACGCCCCAGTAAAAACGACCGGGACAACATTCCGAAAGAACTTTCCTCCATTCGGGGGACAAACAACCGGATTATTTCTGCGGACTCGAATCGAGAAAGGTCCTCCTCCTCCTATCGACAGCGACGGGCGGAGAGGTAGCTGCCGAGGTGACGAGGCGGATCCAAGACGAAGCGAAGCACGCCGCCATCCGCCTCCTTACGTCGGCAGCTACATCCGCATCCGCCTCCTTACGTCGGCAGCTACATCCGCATCCGCCTCCTTACGTCGGCAGCTACATCCGCATCCGCCTCCTTACGTCGGCAGCTACATCCGCATCCGCCTCCTT
>JBDNHZ010000498.1:0-18069 GCA_041688515.1 Verrucomicrobiota bacterium | reverse complement strand
CCATTCCCCACCCGTGGGGAACTGCACCGGTTTCGGTCTTGAGTCGCGAATCGCACCCGAGTGGCCGAAAGAAACGCACAAGCAAAAGAAGGGAGCGGCCGCACGTGCCGCATCCCACGCCTACGACGCAGCGCTTGCCGCCCTGCCTTCCAATTCTTTCGCCGTCTTTCGTTCTTTTCGGCCATTCCCCACCCGTGGGGAACTGCACCGGTTTCGGTGTCGCCGTCCGTACCGGCGGGCCGCCGGATTCCCCTGCGCCGAACGGCAATTCCCCATTGGCCCTCGCGCTCGCCTCAGGTTCACTCTCGCCCGCATGAAGGTTTTGGTTCTCGGCTCCGGTGGACGTGAGCACGCCCTGGTCTGGAAGCTCGCGCAGTCTCCGGGCGTCACCCGTCTTTGGTGTGCCCCGGGCAATGCTGGCACCGCCGGCGAACCCCTGAGCGCCGGTGGATTCACCGAGAACGTGGCCATTGCGGCCGATCATTTCCCAGCGCTGCTGGAGTTCGCCCGACGCGAGAAGCCCGACCTGACGGTGGTCGGGCCCGACAACCCGCTGGCCCTCGGCGTCGTGGACGTCTTTCAGGCCGCCGGTTTCACCATCTGGGGGCCGAATCGCAAGGCGGCCCAGTTCGAGTCGTCGAAGGCCTTCTCGCAGGACTTCATGGAACGTCACGGAATCCCGACAGCCCGCTCGGGTGCATTCGACGATGCCCCAGCCGCCAAACGCTTCTGTGCCGAACTCGGGGGTCGTTGTGCCATCAAGGCCGATGGTCTGGCCCTCGGCAAAGGCGTTCTCCTGACGGAAGACCTCGCCGCCGCCGAACGGGCCGTCGATGAGATCCTTGTGCAACGTTCCTTTGGTTCGGCCGGATCCCGCATCGTGATCCAGGAGTTGCTCACCGGCATCGAGATCTCCCTTCACGCGTTGTGCGACGGCACGACGGCCCTGCTCTTTCCCACCGCCCAGGATCACAAGCGCGCCCTCGATCTGGACCGGGGCCTTAATACCGGCGGCATGGGGACGTATTCTCCCGCCCCCTTCCTTTCCGATGCGGAACTCGCCGAGGTCGGACGCCAGATCCTCGAACCCTGGCTGGCGGGGTGTGTGGCGGATGGCATCGATTTCCGTGGATTGCTCTATCCCGGGGTGATGCTCACGGCGGACGGACCGCGAGTGCTCGAGTTCAACGCGCGCTTCGGGGATCCCGAGACGCAGGTCTATCTGGCCCGCCTTGAAAACGACCTCGCCGAACTGCTGCTTGCCAGCGCCGAGGGTCGTCTGACCGGCATGACGCTGCGTTGGAAACCCGAGTTCGCCGTCTGCGTGGTGATGGCCTCCGGCGGGTACCCCGGGGAGATTACCAAGGGCTTTCCCATCCTGGGCATCGCCGAAGCCAACGCCCTGCCCTTCACCCAGGTCTTCCATGCCGGCACCGCGTTGAAAGGCGGTCAAACGGTGACCGCAGGGGGTCGGGTTTTGGGCGTTACCGCCCTGGGCACGACGCTCCAGGAAGCCCGCGACCGCGCCTACCAGGCCGTCGGGAAGATCTGCTTTGAAGGGGTCCAGTACCGGAAAGACATCGCCGCCAAAGGCCTTCGGTGAGCTGGAACGCGGCCGCGGAACGAGAGGTCCCTCGCCTGGGAAAAAGGAAACGCCACCCGTCCCGAGAGACAGGCGGCGTTTCGACCCAAACGACCCTAACCTTAATATCAGGCCACTCAGCCCGACACCCACATCCTAAGCCAGTTTAGTGCCAACGCTGGAAAGCGAGAAAAGACCGCAGGATTATTTCAAGACGCAGCTTTTCATCCAAAGCGTCCTTTACCCCAACGCCTTCAAGGCCACGGTCATTTCTTCGTCCGTGTTGTAGTAATGCGGCGCAAACCGGATCAATTCCTGCCCTCCCGGCATCGTCCGCAACGAGGCCGTGACACCCGCGTCGCGCAATCGTCGGAACAACTCCGCCGAACTGACTTCCGGATGATGGAACGACAATACTCCGCCGACGTTTTCGATCGGAGGTGCCGGTTGCAGCACGGTGTAGCCTTTGGACACCAGAGCGGTGGAGACCCAGGTGCGCTTGCGCATCAACTCCGCTCCGATGCGGGCGGGGCCGATCTCTTCCAACAACTCCAATGCCGCCTGGAAGCCGGCCAACCCCACCAGATTGTGGGTTCCCACTTCGTAACGGCGGGCGTCCGGTTTGAACTTCAATTCCGACTGCGTGAGAAAATCGGGACAGTCCACATTGTGCCACCCATGCACAATGGGCCGCATCCGGGCCTGAACTTCGCGACGCACATAAAGCACCCCCGCCGCACAAGGCCCGAGCATCCACTTGTGGGCGTCGGCCGCCAGGAAATCGATGTGCTCCACCGAAACCGGGAAGGCACCCACCGTCTGGATGGCATCGACGCAGAACAGGATCTTGCGGGCCCGGAGAAACTTCCCGATGGCATCCACGTTGATCCGCCATCCGGCGAGATAATGCGAGCTGGCGAGGCTCACCAACCGGGTCTGCTCATCGACCTGTCCCTGGACGTCGATCGCCCGGATTTTGCCGTACTCGCGCACGTTGAGGAACCGAACCTCGACCCCGCGTTCCGCGAGGGCCATCCACGGGTACACGTTGGAAGGATAGTCATCGTAGTAGACCACGATGTTGTCACCCTTCCGCCAAGGCAGCCCGGCCGCGACATAGGACAACGCCAGGGAGGTGGGCCCGATCAGGGCGATCTCCTCGGGCTTGGCCTCCAGCAACCGCGCGAGCCGACTCCGGACATCGGCAACCAAGGTACCGGATTCGGCGATCTCCTGATCGCTCTCCTGGGAAGCAAGCGCGTGGCGCGACATGGCTTCGGCCACCCGACGCGGAAGGGGACAGACCCCGGCATGGCCGAGGAAGACGCCCTTGCCGGCGATAGGAAACTCGGTGCGACGCAGGGTCTCGTCGCCGTGCAACTGTTCGATGGTCATGAAGAGGTCAGCGGTAGGGTTGGTGGAGCTTCACTTGGTCGGTGGTGCGCCGCACGCGGAGGTTGAGCATCTCGACGCCCACGGCGAAGGCCATGGCGAAGTACACGTAGCCCTTGCTGATGTGCTGATGGAAACCTTCCGCCAGCAGCAGCGTCCCGATGAGGATCAGGAACGCGAGCGCGAGCATCTTGACCGTGGGATGCCGTTCCACGAATCCCCCGATCTGATTCACGAAAATCAGCATCACGATCATCGCCAGCACCACGGCCGTCACCATGACGGGAACCACACTGGCCATGCCCACGGCGGTGATCACGGAATCCAGAGAGAAGATGATATCGAGCAGGAGGATCTGAACGATCGTAGCCGCCAGGGACGGGGCAACCCTCGGCGTTCCGCTGCCGTCATGCCCCTCCAACTTTTCGTGGATCTCCCTCACCGATTTCCAGACCAGGAACAGTCCGCCAATCGCCAGCACCAGATCCTTGCCGGTGTTGGGAAGCTCCAGACCGGATATGGAGAATTCCCACAGCTTGTTCTTCAGGCTCATGACCCAACTGATCGACAGCAGCAGGAGGATGCGCGTGATCAGGGCCAGTCCCAGCCCGATGTGTCGTGCCTTGGCCTGTTGTTCCGGCGGGAGTTTGCCCGACAGGATCGAGATGAAGATCAGATTGTCGATCCCCAGCACGATCTCCAGCACCGTCAGCGTCAGCAGGCTCATCCAAGCCTGTGGCTGTCCCATCCAATCGATCCAATGCGTCATTGGCCGCCAAGGTACCGATCACCGGCGCAAGGGCCAACGAAACGATTGCCGCCTGAAAGTTCGCCTCGTTCCCTCGTCTACGTAGGAGAGGTCAGGAGACTCTGACTCTCCTCAGACGAGAACTTCGCGGATCACTTCGCCTTCGACATTGGTCAGGCGTCGTTGCACCCCGTTGTGTTCGAAGGTCAGGCGTTCATGGTTCAGCCCCAACAGATGCAGGATGGTCGCGTTGAGGTCATACAACGGCCGGACATCCTGGATGGCACGCCGTCCCAGTTCATCGGTCACTCCGTGACTGACACCTCCGCGGACGCCCGCCCCGGTCAACCAGCAGGTGAACCCGTCCGGATTGTGATCCCGTCCCTGTGCGCCTTTCTGGAAGAAGGGCATGCGACCGAACTCGGTGCACCAGACGACGAGGGTCTCCTCCAGCAAACCGCGCTGACGAAGGTCCCGGATCAGGGCCGCCGCGGGTTGATCCAGAATGGCCGCGTGGCGGTCGTACTGTTCCTTGATCTTGCTGTGGCCGTCCCAGTTCAACTCCCCGCCGCTGGCGTAGGCGCCATTGAACAACTGCACGAACCGCACCCCACGTTCCACCAGACGCCGGGCCAGGATGCAGTTCTTGGCGAAGGCCGCCTTGGTCGGGTTGGTGGTGTCATCCGCCCCGTAGCTCCGGAGGAGATGCGCGGGTTCCGTAGACAGATCACTGATCGCCGGGACACTCAACTGCATCCGCGCCGCCAGTTCATAGCTGGCGATCCGCGCCGCCAACTTGCCGTCCCCGGCATTCTGGGCGAGATGCCGTTCGTTCATCCGGTTCAGGAGATCCCGCGCAGCCCGATCGGCGGCCGGCCCGACGCCCGGGGCTTCCAGATGTCGGACTGGATCCTGGGCGCTGAAGGTCGTTCCCTGGAACGTTGCCGGGAGAAAACCGGGCCCCCAGTTGTTCGCCCCGTTCTGCGGAACCCCCCGCGGATCCAGGATCGAGACAAACGCCGGCAGATCCTGATTCTCACTGCCCAGCGCATAGCTCACCCACGAACCGAGACTGGGAAAACCATCGAGAACCGATCCTGTCGAAAGGAAGTTCTCGGCGGGACCATGGGTATTGCTCCGACTGGTCAGCGAATGGATGAAGGCAATGTCATCGGTCAACCCGGCTAGGTGCGGGATCAGGTCTGACACCATTTTCCCGGTCTGTCCGCGGGGGCGGAATGGGTATTGGGGCCGGGCCAATTCGCCGGCCGGCCCCTGAAACGTCACGGCCGGACCGCCCTCCATGCGTTTGCCATCCTGCCGGATCAACTCCGGTTTGTAATCCCAGGTCTCCAACTGGCTCACCGCTCCGGCACAGAAGATCACGATGACGTTCCGCGCCTTGGCGGCGAAGTGCGGATGCCGCGGGGCGAACGGGCGCGCGGGATCCATCGTCGGACCGGACGCCAACAATCCCTCGCGACCCAGCAGGCTCGACAGCGCGATGCCACCGAGTGCGGTCGCGGAGTGGGCGAGAAACCCCCTGCGATCGAGCAGGTGCCGGCGCTGGGCCAGGGAATGGCGGAGGGAATCGTTCACGGGACGAACAGGAATTCGTTGCTGTTGAACAGGGCGCGGCACAGCACGGGAAGGCCATTCGCCCGGACCACCGGCTCGGCAGCCGCCCGTTCACCGGCATCCGGCACCCGATTGAACGCCAGCTCGTACGCCCGTGAAATCTGGCGCGACACATCTTCCCCCGTTTCGGACCGGACGCGTTGGGCGAAGGCTTCCGCCTGTTCCAGCGTAAACCGGCTGTTGAACAGGTTCAGTGCCTGAATGGGGGTCGTTGACTCGCGACGACGCGCCGTGCTCTGGCCGGCATCCGGGCAGTCAAACGCGCCAAAGACCGCTTCCCGTTCCCGTCGGACCTTGTGGGCATAAACCATCCGACGCAGCCCATCGCCCTGGTACGATTCCACCGGCTTGAATCCGCTCAGGCCACCCCGGTTGTTGAACAGATCGAAGCCGCGCCCGCCCATCTTCAGATCCAACCGACCGCTCACCGACAACATCGAATCGCGCATGAGCTCCGACTCCAACCGCCGGAGCGGATACCGCCAGAGCAAGCGTCCGTCGCCGTCCTTTTTCATCGCCTCGGGATCCAGCTGCGATGACTGGCGGTAGGTCGATGACAGCACGATCAGCCGGTGCATCGCTTTCACCGACCAACCCGAGCGCACGAACTTCGACGCCAGCCAATCCAGCAGTTCCGGATGCGAAGGCCGCGTGCCGCTCCGGCCGAAGTCGCTGGCGGTCTCCACCAGTCCGACGCCGAAATGGCCCTGCCAGATCCGGTTCACCATCACCCGTGCGGTCAGTGGATGCTCGGGACGCGTGATCCACTCCGCCAGCGTCCGGCGTCGCTGGGTTTCCTCGGCGTCGCGCTCCAGTTTCAGGGATCCCAACACGACAGGAACCGCCGGCGTCACCGGATCCTTGGGTTGTTCCGGGTCCCCGCGGTGGAGCAGATGGATGTCGTCGGGCTTCCGCGACACTCCCGCGAAAACCAACTGCGCGGCCGACTGCGTGGCAATCCGCGCCTCGATCGCCTTGCGCTCGGCCTGCAACGCCTTGACCTGGGCAACCTCCGCCGTGCCGAGACCGGCCATCGCCACGCCCAACGTCGGTCCGCCGCTGTCCCTGCCCGGCGGTCGACGATCGGAAGAATCCGCCACCGTCCGCCAGGTGCCGGAAGCCTCCTCCACCTCCAGCGTGTAGTCGGTTGCCAACCGATCGGTGAACTCGCCGGCACGATCGCGTCCCCAAACGACCCGTTCAACCTCCCGTTCCTCCGGCAACTCCAGCAGCACCCAACCGCGCCCCTTCTCGTTGGACATCCAACTGGAGGAATTCCCGTAGTGCCCATCGTGGATCAGGCGCAACTCATGCCGGTTCTCCACCGTGGTATCGCCCGACGACGTCACCCGGGTGCCGATCGAGGCCAGGGCGATGTTCCGACCCGACCGGTCGATCACTTCGAGTTCGTCGATGCACGGTTCGAGGTTGTTGGTCTTGCGGATCGTGAACCGTACCCGCCGGGTGCGAACCGAAGCGAAGCGCTCCGAGTTCCGCGCCGGATGAACCGAAGGCCGAAGCGAATCCATGGCCTCGACCGCATCCTTCCCGACGAACCCCACCCGGGCGATCGGTTCGAAACGGGTCAACGCCGAGTCCACCGCGACGAGCCGTTCCTTGAGTTGGCCCACTTCCCGTTTGAGGGCCTCGGTTTCAGCGGTGCGCATCTCGCGATCGCCGTACTCGACCCCGGCAAAGAAGGCCTGCATCGAATAGTAATCCCGGGCCGTGATGGGATCGAACTTGTGGTCGTGACACCGGGCACAACCCACGCTCAAACCGAGAAAGGTCTGCCCGGTATTCACCACGATCTCGTCCAGGGCATCCTGACGGGCGAGACGCTTGGACACGTCATCCGCCCCGATCTGACCCGGCAACAAGGCCGAAGCCGTCACCAGGAAACCGGTCGCCGCATCCTGTCCCATCGTGTCGCCGGCGATCTGCTCGCGGACGAAGCGGTCGTAGGGTGTGTCGTCGTTGAACGACCGGATTACATAGTCACGGTAGGGCCAGGCGTTCGGCCGTTCCGTGTTCACCTCGAACCCATGCGTGTCCGCGAACCGCACCACATCGAGCCAATGTTGCGCCCACCGCTCGCCGTAACGGGGAGAGCGCAACAGCGCTTCAACCACCCGTTCATGAGCGTCTGGCTGGGCATCCGCCAGGAACGCCGCGACCTGCTCCGGCGTAGGCGGCAAGCCCACCAGATCGAAGGTCACCCGACGCAACCAGCTTGTGCGATCGGCCTCGGGCGCGGGCTTCAGTCCGGACTCTTCAAGTCGGAGCAGGATGAAGGGATCCATCGGGCTGCGAGCCCAACGGAGGTCCCGCGTCACCGGCTTTTGGGGAACGGTCACCGGACGAAACGACCAGTGGTCCTCCGCCGCCGTCCGCGTTCCCCAGGCCGACAGCAGTGCCACGAGGGCAAGGCGCAGCGGCAGGGGGAGCATCATCGACGGAGAGATTGTCTCCGACGCCCGCGCGGTTTCAACGGATTACTCCCACTCAATCGTGCCGGGCGGCTTGCTGGTGATGTCGAGCACCACCCGATTGATCCCGCGCACTTCGTTGGTGATGCGGGTCGAGATCTTTTCGAGGAGCTCGTAGGGGACCTTGACCCAGTCGGCGGTCATGCCGTCCTGGGATTCCACCGCGCGGATGGCGAGGGTGAAATCGTAGGTTCGTTCGTCGCCCTGGACGCCCACGCTGCGGACGGGCAACAGCACGGCGAAGGTCTGCCAGGTCTTGTAGTAGAGATCGGCCAGCTTCATTTCCTCGACCACGATGGCGTCGGACTTGCGGAGAATCTCGAGCTTGGAACCGGTGATCTCGCCCAGGCATCGCACCGCCAGACCCGGCCCGGGGAACGGCTGCCGTTGCACGATCTCCTTGGGCAGACCGAGTTCGACGCCCAACTGGCGGACCTCATCCTTGAACAGGGCCCGCAGAGGTTCCAGCAGGGTGAACTTCATGTTCTTCGGCAACCCGCCCACGTTGTGATGGCTCTTGATCATTGCCGCCGGATTGCCGGCGATGGGCACCGACTCGATCACATCGGGATAGAGCGTTCCCTGGGCGAGGAACTTCGCCTTGCCGGCGCGCTTGGTGGCCGTCTGGAACACATCGACGAACGCCTTGCCGATCACCTTGCGCTTCTTCTCGGGATCGGTGACCCCCTTGAGCTTGCGCAGGAACAACGCGGTGGCGTTCTCGTACTGGAGCCGGATCTTGAAATTCCGACCGAACACTTCCTGCACCGCCTCGGCCTCGCGCGACCGCAACAGACCGTTGTTGACGAAGATGCAGGTCAATTGATCCCCGATGGCGCGATGGATGAGCGCCGCCGCCACGCTCGAATCCACCCCGCCGCTCAAGCCCAGGATCACCCGGTCCGATCCCACCTGACGCCGGATCTCTTCGGTCGCCTGCTCGACGTAGTTCCGCATCGTCCAGGACTTGCCGCACCCGCAGATGCCGTGGACGAAGTTGGCGACGATTTCCCGCCCGCGCGGCGTGTGCACCACCTCCGGATGAAACTGGATGCCGAAGATCTTCCGCTTGGAATGCTCGATGGCGGCGTAATCGGAGTTGTCGGTCGTGCCCACCACGACGAAGTCCTTGGGCAGGCGGGTCAGCTTGTCGCCGTGAGAATTCCAGACCTGCACCTCGCGGGGCAGATGCTTGAACAGAGCACACTCACGGTCGGCCACGGTCAACGTGCCCTTGCCGTACTCACGCTTGTCCCCCTTCTCGACCTTGCCTCCCAGGAAATGGGCGAGCACCTGGACGCCGTAACAGATTCCCAGCACCGGCAAGCCCAACTTGAAGATCGCCTTGTCCGGCAGCGGTGCGTCCTGGGCGTACACGCTCGACGGCCCCCCCGAAAGGATCAGCCCCTTCGGATTCATGGCCGCGATCTCGGCAGCCGGGGTGTCGAAGCGGACGATCGTGGAGTACACATTGCATTCGCGGATGCGACGCGCGATGACCTGAGTGTACTGCGATCCGAAATCGAGGATGACGATCTGTTCCATGGGCCAAAAACGAAGAGGCAGCTTGTGCCGGGACGGGGAGGACTTGGAAAGAGCAAACTTGGAGAACGATTGGCGTGGCGCGGACATCTTGACCCTGCCCCTGCCCGCCTCGCGTCCGCCTCCTCACGTCGTAGGCGACGAGGGTACGAGGCTCATTCTGGCCGGGTTTCTCCCGGAGGAATGCATCGACCAAAACCTACAAATTTCGCGGAGCGTCCTGGAGTGCGCGTGGCGTCAGCCACCGCTTTGGTCGCGGGATCCTCGAATGCCTTGGACGCATCCACGCACCCGCCAGCAAGGATGCCTCACCCCTCTCGCAGTCGTTGCCCGATGGACACGGCTGAGAGGTCCCATCGGCCCACCGGAATCGGGTGCGGCAACGGATGCACTGTTCCATCCCAGCGACCGTGCCAGAATGCGCCCGTTGCGGGCGCATCCTGACACTGCCCCGGCCCGACTGAGATCCGCCTCCTCACGTCGGCAGCGACGGCGCGAGGGGGTAGCTGACGAGGTGACGAGGCGGATCACAGACGGAGCGAAGCACGCAGGCATCCGCCTCCTCACGTCGGCAGCGACGGCGCGAGGGGGTAGCTGACGAGGTGACGAGGCGGATCACAGACGGAGCGAAGCACGCAGGCGTCCGCCTCCTCACGTCGGCAGCGACGGCGCGCGGGGTAGCTGACGAGGGAACGAGGCGGATCACAGACGGAGCGAAGCACGCAGGCATCCGCCTCCTCACGTCGGCAGCGACGGTGCGAGGGGGTAGCTGACGAGGGAACGAGGCGGACCGTAGACGGGGCGAAGCACGCAGGCATCCGCCTCCTCACGTCGGTAGCTACCCAGGCTCGTGTCGCCGCCCAACTGATCGGGGGTGGTGTCAAGATGCGCCGGCCCGTTGCCGCGGCATCCTTGGCAGGACGAGTTCTTGGCAAGCGGCGGGCCGGCGGAATGGGTTGTCGATGTGCGGACCGCAGTCAGGCGGACCAACCCGAATCCGCCTTCGCGTGTCTGGTAGGCGTAGGAGCGGATCTCGCCCCCGGCTCCGGAAACCTTCAAGTGCGTCGGAGCGAACCGACGCTGGTAAACGCGGTCAATCACCTCCTGAGGCGACAGGGAATCCCACTCTTCCTCCGTCACCGGCGCGAACTCGGCATTGAGGATCTGGAGCGCGTTCAAGCTGGCGGCGGCATCGAACCCATTCTTCTGCGCCCAGAGCACCGCACCTCCGATGTCCCCCAACGGATTGCCGCCCGCTTCGCCCGACGGAAAGTCCGAGGTATTGCCGGTGTCGAAATCGATCAACTCATCGAAAGTCACATTGAGTTCCGGAGCGAAGGTCAAGTTTCGCGGGGCCGGTAGGTCCCCCGTGGGCGCCAGTGCCACCCCTGGAAATGCCACCCAGAAGACCGGGCGCACCTGGATGCGAAACTCCTTCACCTGATCAAGGGCGATCCCGGGAAAAGTGCACGTCCACACCGCTTCCCGACCGCCGCGGGTGCTGGAACCGTTCATCATCCGTGGAGTCCGATCCCGCCCGGCGACATCGATGGCCTGGATCTGGAACCGCCAGTCACGGCTTTCCCGGGGCAACACCGCAGTGATCTGGGCGCCCGCCGTCGAGTCGGTGGTTCCGTGAACTTCGATCCCCCAATCCGGATCTCCAGGCTGCCTTGAGTGAGTCGTCCGATGCTCCCCGTCGACGTGGGTGACCACCGTCCTCCAGGGGTCGATGGCGAGGCCGACGCGCAGGTCCGCCTTGCGCCGGATCTCCGACCAACCCAGCACCACCGCCCGGGCACCCCGGAGTTCGGTGCCGTTCTGGAAGACCGTTCCCCCGGAGGCGATGGCAGCGTCCGGGGCCACCTCGAAGAACGGTCCGTCCGAATCCGGCGGCAGATCCTGGGTCCGGATCACCATCCGCGCCTGCGTTCCGCCCAAGGACATCGCTTGGTCGACGGCATGCAATTCCAACTCCAATGCAGCCGGCCGACCGTCGGGCAGCCACCACTGATTCAGCGCGGTGCCGGGGCTCGAGATTCCGATCAATTCCACCGTGCCGCCCTGCCGGAGCGCCACCTTCATCTGACCCGCGGCGGAATCTCGTTCGGCCGTCTGACTGGCCAGCGGCCTTGGGGCAAGCCGTCCCATCAGCGGATCCAGGACGTAAGGCTTGAGATAGTGAAGCCCCACCACCCCGGCGAAGAGTCCCACCAGCATCAATGCATCCCCGACGTAGGCGCCGCGTCGGACCGGGGCAGGATCACCGTGCCAGTCCCGGTCGTCACCGGAGGCTCCAGCGGCGGCTGGTTCAGGGTCCGACGAAACGCCCAGATCATCGTCACGGTTCCCGCCATCAGCACCAGGCGCGACAGGGAGTGCTCGGTCCCGGCGATCCATCGCACCGACTGATGGGCGAGAGCCGCCACTGCCATCACCACAAAGATGAGTCCCATGGCCCCGTTGAAGGACGCCTCCCGCACTCCGTCGCGCTCGACCACGACCGGGATCCCCAACCATCGGAGGTAACGGACCCCGGGCTTCGGTTGGTCGGCATCGGGTCCGGATGCGGCGGGGTCGGACGGGGTGGCGAAGGTCGCTGCGCCGGGGGTTCCCGAGACGTGTTCCAGCCGCTGCTTCACTTCGCTGGCCTGCTGATAGCGAAGGGCCGGATCGTTCTCGAGCGCCCGCAGGACGATTTCATCCAGTCGGACGTCGATCTCCACCTTGCTTGAGGGCGGAGCAAACTTCCCGATCGGCAGATCCCCCGTCAGCATCTCGTAAAGCACGACCCCCAGCGAAAAGATGTCGGCCCGATGATCCACCGAAAGCGGCCGTTCCACCTGCTCGGGCGCCCTGTAGTGGGGAGTCCCCATGACCTGACCTTCGAGGGTCAACCGCACGGTATCGGCGGCCGGTTCCATGATCTTGGCCAGCCCGAAGTCAGCGATCTTCACCCGGCCCTTCCGATCGATCATCACGTTCTCCGGCTTGATGTCGCGGTGCACGACGCCTTCGTCGTGGGCGTATTGGAGGGCGTCACAGATCTGGGGGATGATCTGGAGTGCTTCCCGGGGGGCCAGGCGTCCTGCCTGTTGCAACTGCCGGAGGTTGGTGCCGTCCACGTACTCCATCAGGAAGTAGTGCCAGCCACCCGCCTGGCCGAACTCGTGCACCGTGACGATGTTCGGATGCTGCAACCGCGCCAAGGCGCGCGCTTCCCTGTTGAATCGTTCGGAGAAGTTGAACCCGCCCGAGCCGGTCGCCGGCAGGACTTTGAGCGCCACCAACCGATCGAGTTCGGGTTGTCTTGCCAGATAGACCGCGCCCATCCCGCCCGCACCCAGCAACCGTTGGATTTCCAGTTGGGGAAACAGACGGGCGACCTCCTCCATCGCGGGGGCCTCGAAGCGCACCGGACCCGCGCCGGACCCGTGGGATCCGGTCGCCTGCCCTTGGGCGAGGAGGCAGCCCGGACACAACCCGGCAGGGGCCCGCGCCGGGAGCGGACGTCCGCAACCGGGACATGGAAGGGATGGATTCACGGCCGAAGAATTCGTGGGCATGTTAGCGTTCACATCCCACCCCAGAAGCATTTTTCCCGGGGCGTTACACACGAATTCACTGCGCCATTTCGCCCCGGGTGCAGCCTGACACGGCCCCCACCCAACTGGGGTCCGCCTCCTCACGTCGGCAGCTACGAACAGCGCGATGGGGTAGCTGCCGGGGTGACGAGGCGGATCCCAAACAACGCAAGGCACTCGTGCATCCGCCAGCGACCCAGGTTTGTGTCGCCGCTCAACTGATTGAGGGGCCATGTCAAAATGCGCCCATGCGCCCCGCCGCCTTGCCGCCGCCTTGCCGCACGGGTTGACTTGCCGCACTCCGTCCCTAGGCTGCGCGGCTGTGAATCGCTGGTTCTATTGCTTCATCGTCCTGATGGGCATCGTCGTGGGCGCGCGTCGTTGTCCTGCGCCCATCATCTTCCGTCCGGGCGAGGGCTGGACCTTTGAGCCCGTGGGCCAGACCGGCAAATGGGAGCGCAACCGCGCCAAGGATCAGCTCCAGGTCGCGCAGGAATCTTTCGACAACAAGGACTACCGAACGGCGCTCAAGGCGTCCCGCAGGGTGGTCAAGGTGTGGCCGCTCTCGGACCACGCCGGTCCGGCCCAGTACCTGATCGGCCGCTGCTACGAGGCACGGAAACAGGACGAAAAAGCCTTCAAGGAATACCAGCGGGTGCTTTTGAAGTATCCGAAGATTCCGAACTACACCGAGATCCTCCAACGGGAGATGACCATCGCCAACCGCTTCCTCGGCGGACAATGGTTCAAGCTCTGGGGTTACATCCCGTTCTTCCCGTCGATGGACAAGACGGCGAACCTTTTCGATCAGATCGTCCGCAACGGTCCGTTCAACATCACCGGTCCGCCCGCCCAGATGTCCGTCGGTGAAGCACGGGAGAGGCAGCAGAATTATCCCCTGGCGGTCCGCGCCTATGAAAGGGCGGCCGACCGCTACTTCGACATGCCCGTGGTGGCTTCGGACGCCCTGTACAAGGCAGGGGCCGCCTGGCGCAAACAATCCCTCCGGGCCGAGTACGACCAATCCTCGTCGGATCGAGCGATCGAAACCTTCAACGATTTCAAGGCGCTGTATCCCAGCGACAAACGGGTTCCTGATGCCACCCAGGCCATCATCGACCTGAAGACCCGTCAGGCCCAGGGAGCCTTCGAGAAAGGCCGCTACTACGAGCGCCGCGACCGTTACCAAGGTGCTCTCGTGTATTACAACGAGGTGCTGGTGAAGGATCCGAACTCCCCCTTCGCCGAGAAGGCCCGCAAACGCATCGAATACCTGCGTCCCCTCGCAGCCGAGCAATCCCGGCAGCGCGAGAAGACCGAGAAGGACAAGCGCGAAGCCCTGCGCAAGGCCGCCGCCAAGGAAGCTGCTCCCGCACCGAAATGATCCCATGATGACCCTCTTCATCCCGGTCATCCGTTCGCTGCGACTTTCCGCGACCTTCGTCCTGCTGTTGTGCCTCGCCGGTTGTGCCGGTTACTCGCTCGGCCCCACCGGCGGCCAGACCGCCGGCGCGCGGTCCATCGAGATCAAGCCCTTCGCCGACCGAACCATGGAACCGCGGCTGATCGAACCGGTCGCATCCGCCCTCCGCAAAGAGGTGCAACGCGATGGCACGCTGCGACTGGTCACGTCCGAACCTGGCGACATCGTAGTGTCAGGCACCCTGCTGGAGTACACCCGCAAGGTGCTCACCCTTCAGCCCGATGACCTGTTCAGCACCCGCGACTACGAGGTCCGCCTGACCGCCCATGTCGTGGCCGTCGATCGGTCCACCGGCAAGACCCTGCTCGACCGGGACGTCAGCGGCCGGATCCCGGTCCGCTCCGCTCCGGACCTGGCATCAGCCGAACGTCAGGCCGCACCGCTCGTCGCCGAGCAACTCGCCCGCAACATCACTTCCCTCCTTGTCGATGGCACCTGGTAACCGCCTGCTCCGAGGCCTCCTGCTCGCTCCGTTCTTCATCGCGCTGGCGGTGGGCGCGGACTGGCCTGGCTGGCGCGGGGCGCAACGCGACGGACACACGGGCGAAACCCTTCCCGCCCAACTTCCCACCAACGCGACCGCGTCCTGGAAACTGGCGATCGGCCATGGCTATGCCGGCCCGGTCGTTTCCGGCGACACGGTGGTCTACCTCGACGAGCAGCAGGGATCCGAGACGGACCATGCCGTTGATCGGAAGACCGGGGCTGAACGCTGGAAAACGGCCTTCGCCAAGGCCTGGTCCGACGAATTCGAACCCGGCCCCCGCTGCACGCCGTTGATCGACGGCACCCGCGTTTACGTCCAGTCCGCTCAAGGGGTCTTCGCCTGCCTGTCCCTGTCCGACGGCCATCGCCTGTGGGGCCTGGATTTCAAGGATCTGGGAATGGTCTGGTCCAATGAACGTCAGTCGAACGTCGGCGCGTCGGTTCGTCGTGGTCACACCGGCTCGTCGGTGATTCATGGGGATCGGATCTTCCTGCAGACCAGCGAGACCAACGGCAAATCCATCGTCGCCCTCGACAAGACCACCGGGAAACTCCTCTGGCAGGCCCTCGACGATCACACCGCCTATTCGTCGCCAATCGTGGCCACCCTCGCCGGGCGACGCCAGTTCGTCACCGCCACCGCCAACGGCCTGGTGGGACTCGATGTGGCTTCCGGGGAGACCCTCTGGCGGACGCCGTTCCAGACCGGCGCCAATCGCAATGTTCTGACGCCCATTGCCGTTGGCGACGATGTGATCTTCGCCAGTCACACCACCGGCCTGCGATGCCAGCGGATCAGCGCCGAGGGATCCGTCCAGAAGTCCACCGAACGGTGGTTCAACCGGCAATTGCGAATCAACCTGCCCACCCCGGTGCTCGTGGGAACGCATCTGTTTGGAGCGGGTGCCGCCCGCGATTTTGTCTGCATCGATCTGGAGACCGGGGCCCTGCGCTGGTCCGAGCGCGGCTTTGGCGAAGTGGCCAATGTCATCACCGACGGCAATCGGCTTCTGACGCAGATGGACTCGGGGGAAGTCCGGTTGATCGAAGCCAAGCCCGACGGCTACCACGAAGTCGGCCGGTTCCAGGCCTGCGGCAAGACCTACTCGCACCCGGCTTGGTCGGCGGGAATCCTCTACGTGCGCGATCCCCAATCCCTGACGGCATGGCCCCTGGCCGTGCGTCCCTGAGCCCTCGAAGCCGTGCATCGCGTCCTCTTTGAAGTCGGCGGGTTCAGCCTCCACACCTTCGGGCTGCTGGTGGGCCTGGGATTCCTCGCCGGGCTCTGGATTGCCAATCGTTGCGGCCGTCGCGCCGGGATCCCTGAAGGAGCAATCAGCGATCTGGTGGTCCCCTGGATTCTGTTTGGGGGGATGATCGGGGCGCGGATCGTCTATGTCGTTTCCTACTGGGACGAACAGTTCGCCGGGCATCCGTTTGCCGAGGTCTTCCAGGTCTGGAAGGGCGGCCTGGTATTTTACGGGGGGCTCGCGGGTGCCGCCCTCACCGCCATTGCCTACATGCGGTACAAGCGCCTCCCGCTCTGGCGGGTGGCGGATTGCCTCGCCCCGGGGATTGCCCTGGGGCACGTCTTCGGACGGATGGGCTGTTTCCTCAATGGCTGCTGCTATGGACGTCCCTCGAGTCTTCCCTGGGCGGTGCGCTTTCCCAAGGACGTCATTCCCTTCAACGGGTCCGTTCACCCCGCCCAACTCTACGAAGCCGCCCTCGACCTGGCACTGTGCGCTGCCCTCGTCGCGTTCCATTCCCGAAGACGGTTCGACGGGGCTGTGTTCGCCGTTTACCTGATGGCCTACGCCGTCATCCGGACCATTACCGAGTGGTTCCGCGGCGACTACGCCTTCATCTCGGATCCGGCCGCCGGCCGATTCACCCCGGGCCAGACCACCAGCGCCCTCATCCTGATCACCGGCATCGCCCTGTGGTTTACCCTCCGAAAAGGCGGGGTGAAGTCCGATCCAGAACCCGGCAAAGCCCGGTAAGCAAACTGGAGAATCGCCCTGCCCGTCCGGATGTGCCACGCTGGCTTCCGTTTCTGCCGTCCTTTACCCGGTGATCCGCCGCCATGTCCCAGCCTGATACACTTGTCCTCCAGCAATCCCTCCCGCGGGAGCGTCTCGACCGTCACCTCGCCGGCCTGCTGCCCGGCGTCTCCCGCGCCACCATCCAACGCCTGATCATTGACGGTCGGATCAAGATCAACGGGAGCCTGGTCAAGCCCACCCACCCGCCCCACACCGGCGATGTCGTCAGCATCCATTGGCCCTCGCCGAAGGTGGCCACTGCCGAAGCCCAGGACATCCCGCTCGAAGTCCTGTTCGAAGACGAAGACCTGATCGTGCTCAACAAACCGGCGGATCTGGTGGTTCATCCCTCCGCCGGCCACGACGACGGCACCATCGTCAATGCCCTGCTCCACCATTGCCGTGGGGAACTCAGCGGGGTTGGAGGCGTGGAAAGGCCGGGCATTGTCCATCGTCTGGACCTCGGCACCTCCGGATGTCTGGTGGTGGCCAAGAACGATCGCACCCACATTTCCCTGACCGAGAAGTTCCAACTGCGGCAGGTCGAAAAGATCTACCAAGCCATCGTCTGCGGTGAACTGGAACCGGCCGTCGGCGACATCCGGGCGCATCTCGACCGTCACCCGACGCAACGTCAGCGGATGGCCGTCATTCCCGCCGGCCGGTTTGCCCGCACCACCTACCAGCGTCTCGAACGTCTTCCCGGCTCTGCCTTCGTCGAGGCCAAGCTCCACACGGGTCGAACCCATCAGATCCGGGTTCACTTCAAGCACATCGGCTTCCCTGTTTTCGGCGACGAAGCCTATGGCAAGCTCGCGAGCCGAAAGCTGACGGAAGTCACGGGCGTCGTGGCCGGACGCCAGATGCTGCACGCCCGCAAACTGACCTTCCGTCACCCGCGCGATGGGCGCTTCTGCGAATTCGATGCGCCTCTCCCCCAGGATTTCCGCGATGTGCTCGCCGGGCTGAGGGAGTTCGCCGCCCGAAGCGCCGCCTGAACCGGGACGAGTTGCCGGAGGCACGAACTCTGCGAGTCCGTGAGCGTTCCCCGCCCGACCAGAATGAGCCTCGTCACCTCGT
>JBDNHZ010000497.1:0-7823 GCA_041688515.1 Verrucomicrobiota bacterium | reverse complement strand
GGTCCTTTCCCACGTTCAACGACGCCCCGAACGCGATCACACTTTGCAAAGTGTGATCGCCCTCCCGGATCGCGGGACGCCGATGGGGCAGGGTCCGGATGCACCCCGTCCTGGGGCGGGGCATCGCCTCGAGCCGGAGGGGAAGCGTGGGGAGCGGGCGGACGGTCCTTTCCTGCGTTCAACGACGCCCCGAACGCGATCACACTTTGCAAAGTGTGATCGCCCTCCCGGATCGCGGGCCGCCGATGGGGCAGGGTCCGGATGCACCCGGGAAACAAGGTCTCCGGGACTCGCCGAGCTCGTCCGATTCTCTCTCACTCCCCTCCGGATGTCCGGTTGGCAGCGCGGTTCGGTGCGGGTAGCATCGGCACCATGCTACTGACTCCCACCGAGGTGGAATCCCTCACCGGGTTGCGCCATGGATCGCCGCATTCACTGCTCGGGCTCCATCCTCTGGGCGATGGCACCGGTCTGGTGGGACGATCGTTCCAACCGGGGGCGCAGTCGGTGGAGATCGTGCCGGTGCATGAGAAGTCCATCGCCACGCTCAAGCTCAAGCGGGTGGGTGACACCGATCTGTTCGAGGGTGTGATCCGCTCGATGAGCCGGGTGTATGCCTACGATCTGCGCGTCACCTGGGCGGATGGCCAGGTCACGCAGGGACGCGATCCCTACTCGTTCTGGCCGACGGTCGGGGACACGGACCTGCACCTGTTCAACGAGGGAAATCACCGCCGGTTGTACGACGCCCTCGGCGCGCACCTGCGGATCCTGGATGGCGTTCCGGGAACTTCCTTTGCCGTCTGGGCACCCAATTCGCAACGGGTGTCGGTGGTCGGCAATTTCAACGGGTGGGACGGACGCCGTCATCCGATGCGGCGCATGGGGGCTTCGGGGGTCTGGGAAATCTTCGTTCCAGGGGTAACCCAGGGGGCCTTGTACCAGTTCGAGATGCTGGATGCGCAGGGGGCGTTGGCGGTGAAGACCGATCCTTTCGGGTTCGCCTTTGAAAACCCGCCCAAGCACGCCGCCATCGTCTGGGATACCGCACGTCACGTGTGGAACGACGAGCCCTGGATGAAGCGGCGTCGGGAGACCAACCTGTTGCGGTCGCCAGTGAGCATTTACGAGGTGCACGCCGGTTCCTGGCGGAAGAAGTCGGCCTCGGAATCTCCCGGGTATCGGGAACTGGCCGGCGCGATGGTGGACTATGTCCGGCGCATGGGCTTCACCCACGTCGAATTCCTGCCGCTGGCAGAGCATGCCTTCTATCCCAGTTGGGGCTATCAGGTGACCGGGTTCTTCGCCCCGACCGCCCGTTACGGCACTCCGGATGACCTGCAATTCCTGGTCGAGACCTTCCACGACGCCGGCATCGGCGTGATCGTGGACTGGGTGCCGGCGCATTTCCCGCGCGATGACTGGGCTCTCGCCCGCTACGACGGCACCGCGCTGTACGAGCATGAGGATCCGCGTCAGGGAGCCCATCAGGATTGGGGAACGTTGATCTTCAACTTCGGACGGCACGAGGTCCGGAATTTCCTGGCGTCCAATGCGCTTTATTGGTGCGACCGCTTCCACATGGACGGCCTGCGGGTCGATGCGGTCGCCTCGATGCTCTATCTCGATTATTCGCGCAAGGAAGGCGAGTGGGTTCCCAACAAGTACGGTGGCCGGGAAAACCTGGAGGCGGTCGGGTTCCTGCGGCACATGAACCACGTGGTGCAGACCGAGCACCCGGGCGTGGTGACCATCGCCGAGGAAAGCACCGCCTGGCCGATGGTGTCGCGCCCGCCCTGGCTGGGCGGTCTAGGGTTCAACCTGAAGTGGAACATGGGCTGGATGCACGACACCCTGGACTACTTCAAACGCGACCCGATCCATCGCCGGTACCATCAGAACGACCTCACGTTCGCGATGCTGTATCACTATCAGGAGAATTTCACCCTGCCGCTCTCCCATGACGAGGTGGTGCACGGGAAGGGTTCGCTCCGCCAACGCATGCCGGGCGACGATTGGCAGGGCTGCGCCAACTTGCGCGCGTTGCTCGGATATCAATGGCTGTTCCCCGGCAAGAAGTTGCTCTTCATGGGATGCGAGATCGGCCAGGTCAACGAGTGGAACGCCAACGGCGAACTCGACTGGTGGTTGCTCGACTCCGGCCCGTTCCACGCCGGCATCCAACGCTGGGTGGCAGATCTCAATGCGCTCTACCTGCGGGAACCGGCGATCCACCGGAGCGACTTCGATACCGACGGCTTCTCGTGGGTCGATTGCGGGGATCACGCCAATTCGGTACTGAGCTTCCTGCGGTTCGATCGGGAGACCGGACGTCACCTGCTCGTGATCCTCAACCTCACCCCCAATCCGCATCAGGGGTATCGCATCGGCCTTCCCGTCGGCGGACCATGGCGTGAACTGCTCAACAGCAATGCGGCTGTCTATGGCGGGTCGGATGTGGGAAATCCGCTCGGGGTCACCGCCGAGGATTTCAGCGTTCACAACCAGCGTCAGTCGGCCCTGTTCACGCTGCCGCCCCTGTCCATCTCCGTGTTTGGTCCGGCTTGAACAGGAATGAATCCCCCTCCTCCGTTCCTCAAGCTCTCCGCCGGTGGTGGTCGCGGTTACTGGGAAGTTCCGGTGGTCTTCGAGGACGCCCATGTCCTCGCCATCGACAAGCCCTCCGGTCTGCTGGTCTCACCTGACCGCTACGATCGGGACCGCCCCAACCTGATGCGTCTCCTGCTCGACGGGGTGGCGGAAAAGAAGCCGTGGGCTGCGGTCCGTGGCCTCGATTACATCGCCAATGCCCATCGCATCGACTTCGACACCTCCGGCCTGCTCATGCTGGCCAAGGATCGTCCGACCCTGGTGAGGCTCGCCGAGGAATTCGGCAACGCCTCGCCCAAGAAGACCTATCTCGCCCTGGTCAGTGGCTCGCCGCCCGACGACGAATTCGAGTGCGACCTCAAACTGCGCCATGACGTTCAGGATCCCGCCCGGATGCGGTGGGCGCGGGACGGCAAGAAGTCGCTGACCCGGTTCAAGGTGCTGGAACGATTCGGCGGCGTGACCTTGATGGAGTGCCGTCCAGTCACCGGCCGGACCCATCAGATCCGGGTGCATCTGCTGGCGTCGGGTTACCCGATCCTGGCCGACCCCCTGTACGGCGACGGAGCGACGCTCCTGCTCAGTCAGCTCAAGCGGAAGTACCGGGGCAAAGAGGATGAGGAAGAGCGTCCGTTGACTCCGCGTCTCGCGTTGCACGCCTGGAAGATCGAACTGCCGCACCCGATCACCGGCGAACTCCTCGTCATCGAGGCACCCCTGCCGAAAGACATGGAAGTGGCGCTCAAACTCCTCCGGAAACACCGCAGCGGTCGGTAGGAGAGATCGAAAGTCGCATCTCGACCGTTGGCCGCTTGCCTCCGCAACGGATGGACGGAAGCTGGGGGCATGTTGCGACGTGGGGTTTTCTGGATGGTGCTGGTGCTGCTGGCCGGGTGTGCCGTGGCACCTCCTCCTCCGCGGGCGGGTCCACCCAAGCCGATCCTGCGGGTGCAGGAATCAACCAACGGAACCGTCGCTCTCCAGGTAGCTGTGCGCGATCTGCTGCCCGTCCGACGCGCGGATCCAGTGATCCGGTTGGTCGGCGTCACCCATCTGGGGACCACCGAGTACTACGCCGGTTTGCAGACCTTGCTGGATCGTGAGCCGCTGGTGCTGTTCGAAGGGGTCGGTGCCACCAACAAGGAGTTCCTCTCCACCCGGGAGCAGGCCTACTCGCTCCAGCCCGCCCTGGCCAAGGCGTTGGGTCTGCGGTTTCAACTTCAGGCCATCGACTATCGCGGATCCAATTTCGTGAACAGCGACCTGAGCATGGAGGAACTCGGACGCGTGATGGCCGGCGATGAGTCTCCCGGGAAAGCCGCGGAGAACGAAGGCGGCGCGGTCGCCCTGGGCGAACTGGTCTCGGTCATGGACGGATCCTCCTGGGCTGGGGTGCTGGCCAAGTTCGGTGTGGCCTTCATCGGGGCCAGTCCACGCCTGCGCGCCACCGTTCGCTTGGTGCTGATCGAAACCCTCGGCTCGATGGAGGGCGATCTGGGAGATTCCGCCGCACTGCCGCCCTCCATGCGACGCCTCATGGAAGTGCTGATCCGCGAACGGAACTCCGCAGTGATCCGCGACGTGGCGCGAGCCGTCCAGAAGAGTCGGTCCGGTGGACGCCGACAGCGGCTCGGATCGATCTCGGTGTTCTACGGGGCCGGCCATCTGCCGGATCTGGAGCGACGCCTGTGTGCGGAACTGGGTTATCGGCCGGGGTCGGACGATTGGCGCACCGCCTTCGACGTCAACCCGCGGAGCTCCGGGCTGGGAGCATCCGATGTGGCGATGGCCCGGCGCATGGTACGCGAACAGTTGAAGGCCCTGGGCGTTGGGAAGAAGAGGTGATGGGGCTTGGTCTGCCACTGCTCCAGCACGGCAAGCTCCGCGTCTCTGCGGTCAACTTCTGGGCCGGATCCAAGCTCCCCCAGTACGGATTCCTCACGCGAAGGAGGACACCCGATCCGCGAGCGTAAGGGGGGTGCTGTCCGGTGAGCGAAAATCACTTGCGTGGGGGTCAATGGGGTCAGGTCTGTAAGGTTGACAATGAGATCGTGCCGCGGGGACTCGCCGGATGGCGAGAACGTTGCGGATGAACCTTGCGAACTCCTGGTGGAACAGACCCGTGCGCGGCGGGTGGCGCGGACGTCGCGACCGGGGTGGAGCGAGTGGGTGTCGGCGAGGGAAGGATTGCTGGGACGGAGTTGGTCCGACATGACGCCTCACGAGTGGCAGCCCATGATGGGTGGGATCCTCGGTTCCTGGGACCCAAAATTTCATAATCCCTGGGACAGGTGAAGGTCGCCCCGGACGAGACGAGGATCTCAGGAGCATTCCAGCTCCCCGAGATTCCCGGTTGGGGGCTGTCTTCGCCCGAAAACAAAGCGAGCGTCAGACGTGCGATGTGGTCGTCTTCCGTGCCTCCCCGATAGGTGCCTTCGATCGTTCCGTAGGGTTCGAGACGGACCCGGTGGGTGGTTCTGAGATCCTCCACAGGCACCAGAGCGAATCCTTGGGGAGCGACTGCCGCCACGGCAAGGGGTGGATGTTGGGGATTCAGCCGGAACGTCCCGTCTGCTGCGGTCAGGCCAACGCCTGCGTCGGGTTCCAATCGTCCCTGGAGGAGCGTGGCAGCCAGGCCGTCGATACTGGTGAGCTTGACGCTGGCCCCGGCGACGGGTTTGCCGGTCTCATCGACGACCGTGCCGGAGAAGCCCTCGGTTCGTTTGAGGCGAAGGGTCATCTGGATGATTCCTTGCACCGGTGCCGGGATCGGCTCCACCAGGGGTTCATGAATGGGCGAGGTGACTCGAAGCCTGACCTGGAGTTCCTTGTCCAGTTTCAGGGTGAACCGCCCGTCCCGGGCATCGAATGGGTTGGTTGTCTGGATCGACCACCCGTCCGCGAAAGAGGGAACCCTGCTCGAGCGGGAACTGGATCTTCTGGGATCTCGGGTTGACGGTGATCTCCTTCGCCAAGGGACTGAACCCGGCTGAGTTGAACGCGAACAGGGTCCGCCCAGCTGCCAAGCTCTCGACCGTGAATCTTCCCGATCCGTCAGACGAGGCCTGGTGCGACCAACCGGAGTTCCGGACCCCAACGCGGATCCTCGCATCGGCCACGGGTTGGCCGTTTGGATCGACGACGATTCCGACCACCTTCGCGGCCCCTACCAACTGCTTCTGATGTCGCTTCTCCCGAAGCTCCGACTCCATGGTCGGGTTCTCCGCGATGCTGTACACCTTGTCCTCAACGTGGTCGGAATGACGGAATCGGACCCCGACCCGGAGCAGGTTCCTCACGGGCACTGCCTCTACCTGCCATCGGCCGTCCGCTCCGGTCTGCACCGTTGTTCGGGCGAAGGCGGGTTCTTCGGGCCCGTCGTGGGGCGGGTCATCTCCGATCCAGAACCGGTACACCTCCACGTTGACCCCACTGATGGGCCTGCCGGCGGCGTCCGTGATCCTTCCCCCCAGATCGGTCCCCTCCAGGAGTCGGATCTTGACCGACGCCGGGAGGGGCTTGGTCGCATTGACGATGAGATGGACGAGGGTGTCCGCGTAGCCCTTCGCTCGGGCGATGAGGGTCACCGAGTCGACGGCCCCCGTCGGGGTCAGGACATCCGCCACACCGCGCCGATCGGCAGTATGGACGCGCTCCCCGACGATGTTCGCGGTTCGGACTTCGGCACTCACGGCGGTGCCTCCGATAGCCTTGCCGGTCTCCGGGGCGAGGACCGCGACGCCCAGATGGCTGGTCCACTTGGGATCCTCTGGCTCCAGGTCAGGGGTGGAGTCAGGACGCTGGCCAGCCGCGAGCGGGTCCATCGAGACTCCGAGAACGACGAGGGATGCGCTCTCGATGGAGCTCTGAAGTTGGAGGAAGGCGACCTGGCGGGTGGGCTCCGGATTGGGAAATGTCGCCCGATACATCCGGAGCGCCGACCCTTCCTTGAGGGAGGCGATCGACTGCCAGAGGATCACGCATCGGGAGAACCGTGAGTGCACGTGGTGAGGCTCCTCGAACGGAACGCGCCACAAGCGACGCAGATTCCCCGTATACAGGATGGGCGTGCGCTGGACGCTCCCATCGGTGTAACGCCATACGATCTCGGCGACCTGCCGATTGGCTTCCGATGCCCAGGAGGTGGCCGCGAGGAGGTGCACCGAACCGTAGGTGTTGGTGGGGACGGCCAGTGTCACGTGCTCCCGGAAGTCGCGCTTGCGCTCCAGGGAAGTCCGGCTCCTGAGCTGAATGAGCCCGTCGATCTCAAACTGGACGCCGCCGAAAACCTGGGGGCCGCGGGGCGCCCGGATCCAGTTGTCAGCGATCTCAAATTCGTCGTTCTCCGCCGGAACGAACACGTTGGGGTAGCGGAGTGGGACTACCGGAGGGAGACCGGGTGGACTGGCGTCAGGCGCTCCCAAGGCCTCCTGGGCGTGGGTCAATCCACGATACCCGGACGATCCCGATCAGCAGGAGCGCCATCTACCCTCGTCGGAGGAGCCAGGACACCGTGCCCCGGGCAAGGACTTGGATTGGCTGGGCCGGGATGGGCACGCGGGCGTTCATGCTTCGGGAGAGGAAGGCGGCCTCGGGAAAAGGGCGATGCGGAAATGCGGGTGCTGTACCGCCTCGCCTGCGCGAAGTGGATTCTCGAGACTTGCCGGGAATGTCCTGGGACTGCGGCCCCGCGTGGCGGGGGTCTTCATCCCGAAGGGACGGCAGTGATGAGCCGGGGGCAGCGAGGCGCCACCCCGGGCTCATCGCTGAAACGCCTCCAGCGTAGAGCGACCTGGGGGAGACCGCATCGAACCGCAGGCGAAGCGTGGGAAGCGGGCCACCCGTCCATTCCCGCGTTCAGCCACGTCCCGCTCGCGACCACACTCTATAAAGTGGGGTCGCCCTCCCGGATCGCGTGACATCGCGGGGGCAGTGTCCAGATGCCCCCGCAGATGCCCGCGTCCGGAGTCCCGCCCTGGGTCGGCCTGACGCCCGCCTTTGCCCCCGGATTGTCGCTCAACTCCACACGGGCAGCCGTGCCAGGCATTCTCTCCGCGCCTCTGCGTCTCCACGGGAGAATCCCCCTCGGGTTGGCCCAGATCCGCCTCCGACGTCTCACTCAGACTGACTGACGGGTCGCGATCACACTTTGCAAAGTGTGATCGCTCATTCAGGGGCGGTTCTGTCCCTCGACTCCAACTCGGACGGACGCC
>JBDNHZ010000496.1:0-7990 GCA_041688515.1 Verrucomicrobiota bacterium | reverse complement strand
CCTTTCGGTGGGCTCGGTCTCAAACTCAGCAGCCACCACTTCCCAGCACTCATCCAATTGCAGCAACCCAGCAAATGCTCGTTCAGGAATCACGTTGGCCCGAACCTATCCCCTCCCAGCCACGGAAAACAGCGAAGAACCCGAATGAGGCGGTCCTAACCGTAGGCACGGCTGCGGAACTGGCGATCCCCGACACGGCGGCGTTCAGTTTTCTAGGCGAGCCGGGGCGTTCGACCTGGATCCTGCCGGCGGTGCAGAACACGAACCTGCTCTTCCTCGGCTTTGGCGCAGAGGAAATCGCGGACGGTGTGTTCGTCGGCGATGTGCTGCGCATGGAGCTGGTCAGCGTCGTGGGCGGGGACTTTGCGGTGTATGGCGTTGTCGGTTTCGGAAAGCCGGTTGTCCACATGGACAGCGCAGACGGCTTCAGCGCGGTGGACTTCTTTCCGCTGGTCGCCGGTGGCCACACGGATTTGAACTGGGCGTTCAGCGCGCCCGGCGCCTACCGCATCGGCTTCCGCGTGCGCGGCACGCTGGTCGCGGGCAATCAGGCGCTGGAAAGCGAGGTGGCGTATTATACCTTCACCGTGCCGCAGCCACTGCTGCCGCAACCGCCCGCGCCGGACAACTTCGTCTATAACGTGGTGGACATCGGCACGTTTGGCGGGACGAGTTTCGCCAACGCGCTTTCAGTCAACAACGCGGGGGTGGTGGTGGGCGGAGCGAATTTCACGAACAATCAAACCTTCCATCCCTACCGCTACTCCGGGCTGGGTCCGAAGGTGGATCTCGGCACCGCCGGGGGAGACATCGCAGGCGCGAACGACATCAACGAGGCCGGCGAAATCACCGGCACCACGTTCTTGGTTGCAGGCATGGACGAGCCTTACCTGCCGTTCCGCTACAGGACGAATGGCGTGATGCAAGTCATCACCAACACTCTGGGCGGCTTGAACGGCGAGACGGCGGCCATCAATGAGTCAGGCCGCATCGTCGGCAGCGCGGACATTGCACTCGGTCAGTTCGAGACGGTCGCCTTCTACGCCGACGCGGACAATGTGATGCACTCGCTCGGCACCTTGGGCGGCACCGAAAGCCGGGCCGAGAACATCAACGACGCGGGCTACATCGTTGGCAATGCGCGCCTGACCAACGGCCAGCGGCGGGCCTTCCGTCACTTGGGCAACGGCCCGCTCAACCCGGGCACGGATGACCTCGGCACGCTCGGCGGCAATCGCTCGCAAGCTCACGCCATCAATGCAGCGGGCAAGGTCACGGGCACTGCGCGCATCGCGGGCAACGCCTCGTCGCCCGCGTTTCTCTGGGAGGAAGGCGTCGGCATGACCAACCTCGGCACGCTCGGCGGCAACCTCGCCTACGGCTTCGGCATCAATACCAACGATGTCGTCGTCGGCTGGTCGCTCACGAAGGACAACGACTTTGATTCCATCGAGGCGTTCGCCTGGGATCGAGGGCACGGGATGCGCAAATTGAACGATCTCGTGCCCCGGGGACTGGGCCTGCGCATCGACGGCGCCTACGCCATTAATGAGGCTGGCTGGATTGCCGGAACCGCCAAGCGGTTGAGCGACGGATCGGCCACGCCCATTCTCCTCCAACCCGCCACGCGCCTGCGTCGCGGCCACGCCGACGTCGGTCTCGCCTTCGAGGAGGGAAAACTCCAATTCGAAGTCCACAGCGACGACCTCGAACAACACTTCTTGCCCGGTATGGCGCTGCTGCTCGTTCCGGCACGCGCCCAAGGCACCGTGCCAGTGAACCCCGCGTTCAGCTTTCTTGGCACGCCGGGCGCGCCCGTGTGGATTCTCCCGCAGACGGGTAATCCGCACCTGCTCTTCCTTGGCCTCGCGGCCGAGGAAATTCCCAACAGCACCTTCGTGAACAACGAGGTGCAGATTGCGCTCACTCGCATCGAGGGGCCCGGCAACTTCTCCGTGTATGCCATCAATGGATTCGGCCTGCCTGACAAGCTGTTCGACACGAGCGACGGCATCACCGACGCCGATGTCGTCACGCTTAGCACCGGCGGCCACAACCACATCAACTGGGCCTTCACCGCGCCCGGGGTGTATCGCGTGCGCCTCGAAGGCAGGGGCACCCTCATCGCCGGCAGCCGACCCGTCACCACCGCCACTGACTTCTTCTTCGAAGTCGTGGACGCCGTACCTACCGCCGCGCTTGCGCTGCTGCCCGGCGGCCGCGCGGCCTTCTCATTCCAGACCGAGGAGGGCGTCGTCTATCAACTCCAGCGCCGCGCCCGCCTGACGGAAGGCACCTGGGAAGATGTCGGCCAACCGTTCATCGGCACCGGCCGTGCCAAACAACTGGCGGTCCCCACCTCGGAGACCAGCGGGTTCCTTCGTCTTGTCAGCGGAAGCTGAGACGCAGAGGCGACGGCGTGGCGGCGGAACATAGGCCACCGCCGCGCCCTATGAGAGACACCTCAACTCAACCGACACAAGACATCAGAGCGAAACACGAAGTCCTCCACTTCCCCCTCTCCGGAGACGCTGCGCTCATTCGCCCACCGCATGTTTAGAAAAATGCCCGCCGCAGACGCCTCACGATTTTGGTCTCCGAGCGGAGACCGGGGCGGACGGCACGGTTGAAACCGTGTGTGACCTGTCGTCCGTCCTCTAAGCACCGGTTCTGGTGAACCGGTGATACCCACAAGAAAACCGGGATGAAGCCGGCCAGTGCCGAAACTTCAGGCCGCTAACAGAAACAACACATGATGAAACATATGAGACACATCCATCTAAGCCATCCGCTTCATGCGGTGGCTCCCCTCGCCATCCTCGCCCTCGCCCTCTCGGCCCGGGGCGAGACTGTCGGCTACTACGTCGGCATCGACAGCCGCAACCCACTTGCCTCCGGCGTCTATGCCGGCAGGGAGAACCCAAACTTCAACCGGCTCACGTTTCTGTATGCCCATACCTATGAATACGTTCCCGGGCTCGCCCCGGCCGGTGTCTCGACGTTCGCGATGAACCACTATCATCCGATCGGGGCCTACTCATTGAGCGGGCCAACCAATGCGCTCGTGATCAACCCGAGCAACGCCAACAACCGGATCCCTGAGATCAGCACCCAGCAGCCGCCGCTGACCCTTGGCCCCACCACCAACGCCCTCTATGCCGGAAAGCTCGTGCATGCGCGTTCGGAGGAGCACTTCAGCGACCTGCGCTGGCGGTCGACCGACGACCTGAACAAGCCCACCCAATATGGCCCCGGCTCTCCGGAGTGGGTGCTGTTTTACTCCAGTGCGGGCACCCGCACCAACACCCTCGCCGGCGGCCTCATCAGCCTCGAGCTGATCGCCAAGTCGGAGGGCTTCCACATCGGCTCGGCTGACACCTTGGAGGTCCTCGCGAATCCCGGAGACCGCTTCAACCTCGGAACGGGTGCGGCCATCAACTTCGCACCCGTGTTCTGGGTCGAAGGCACCGCTTCCGCAGGGACCTACTCGGGGTCGTTCAAGCTCGTGGACACCAACACCGAGGGTGGCCGCACGCCTTTCCGGGAGTCAGGGATCTTCCACCTCGATTTCAAGGTGGCCCCCGAGCCCAAGCTGGCGATCGCGCCCGCGGTCAACCTGCGCCTGCCACTCGTGACGTCCGGCTACGTGCTCGAAGGTTCGCCGTCCATGGAAGGCCCTTGGACCAAGGTGATGTTGCCGCAGGGCATCCACAGCGGCGACCAGCAGACCGTCAGTCTGCCGGCCACCGGTGCCATGCAGGTCTTCCGCCTGCGCAAGCCCTGATTCTTCCGCCCACTGACCGGGAAACAGCCTAGGAACCGAACGAAGGCGGGATCCGGTTGCGCTCGCAGCCGGCTCCCGCTCAGGACCCCGAAATGAACTTCCGAAACGTTTGGCCGAAACTTCTCGCCGCGACCGCCTCCCTGCTGCCGGCCAGCGTGGGTGCCCACGTGCACATCCAGATCGGCTACCACGCCGGAGCATGGGATCTGCATGTGCTGGATTTCGAGTCCGGCCGTTTCCTGCCAGCGGAGTATCCGTTCGCAGTCGCCTTGGCCGCCCGCAGCCCTGCGCCCGCCGGGCCGGGATACGCCCTGCTTCTGGGAGCGGCAGAAAACGTCTGGATCCTCCCCGAGAACGAGGCGCCAGACCTGCTGAATCTCGGCCTTGGAACGTCCGGGATCGGTGACGGGCAATTCACCGCCAACCGAGTCCGGCTGGAACTTCACCGATTGGACGGGCCGGGAGAAGTAGCCCTCTTCACCACTTCCGCCTTTGGCGCCCCGCAAGGCCATTGGATCAGCCGCGATGGCGTGAACTCGGCCGCAGACTTTATCACCTTGCCGGCCATCAACGGGCATGTGCATGTGAACTGGGTCTTCACACGGGCCGGAGTTTATCGGCTGGGCATCGCGGCCTCCGCCACGATTCCCGCCACGGGTCAAACCTTCCGCAGCCCCGTGGTGGGCTACACCTTCTTCGTCGCCGGGCCCGCCCGGCCACACCTCGGGATCACCCCGCCGCGAAACGACGGCATCGTCGAGCTCCAGGTCACCGCCCCGGCCGGATCCCGGGTCGAAATCCAAGCGGCCACCGCCGCCGGCGAGTGGCTTACGCTGGGTGAGTTGATCGGCACCGGCCAGCCACAGTCCTTCCTCACTCCCGCCACGCCCTCCTCCATGCGCCTTTTCCGGGCGGTTTCCTTCTAAGAACCCACGTGCATGCAAGTTACCACGCTCCTCAACGACGCGAAGGACGCACAGGCCATCACGCAGGCAGCCTCCACGCTCCTCTGGCAGACTTTGCTGGGCAAGATCCTCGTCGTCTTCAACAGCGCCCGCCTCGTGCGGCAAGGGGAAGCACTGGAGCCGTTCGTGCGGCCAGAATCCGCGGTGCCAGACCGGTTGCCCGTACAACCACGGGTCACCACTTGAACCCGCACCGCCCATGACCCTCCACCACCGCCGTCAGCCTCGGGTTTTTGCCGACCTTCCCGTCACTTCACTCGAAGAACGCCGCCGCCCGACGACGTTGGCTCCCTGGACCGCCACCTCCCCCTTCTGACCATGCCGCTGGACCTGCTCGACTCCGCCCAGTCACCCAGACGCCGTGAGAACCACGCGAACCTGAAGCGCTGGACCAGGGAACTGCTGGAGCTCGGCAATGAGTGCACACTCACCATCTCCGAACTCCGCTGCGCCGAGCCGGATTGTCCTGATCTGGAAACCGTCATCGGGATCTCCGTCACGCCCGGTCAGTGGCACAAGTTGCGCGTGCCAAAACCCTCCGCCGAAGTCACCCGCGCAGACCTCGCCGCCCTGGTCGCATGAACCTAACCGGTCCCATCCCCCACCGCGGTCTCCGCCGCGCCGCGTTCTACATCCATCTGGGCGGTGGCCTCGGGCTCGGGCTGTGGCTCGTGCTTGTGTCGCTCACGGGCAGCCTGGTCGTCTTCCGCGGCGAGATTGAAGATGCCCTGCACACGTCGCTCACCCGCGTGCCGCCGGGCACGGACTGGACCGCGCTCCAGCCCATCCTCGAACGCGCGCAGGCCGCGCATCCCGGCGCGAAGTTCCGCACCGTCAACCTGCCCACCGCGCCGGACCAGTCGCTTTCCTTCTGGGGGCATGACGCGCAGGGCCGCTCGTTCCACGCTTACGCAAATCCCTTCACCGGCGCGCTGCTCGGTGCGGACCTCGCGCACGACAACCTCACCGAATGGCTTTACCTCTTCCACGCCCAGTTGCTCGGCGGCGGCACGGGCGAGCAAATCAACGGCCTCGGCGCGCTCGCGTGGGTCGCGCTGCTCGGCACCGGCGTCGTGCTGTGGTGGCCGCGGCGGGGCCGGCCGTGGCGCGACGGGTTCCTCGTGCGCTGGGATGCGCAGACGCGCCGCCGGACTTACGACCTACACCGCGCCAGCGGCATCTGGTCCGCGCTGCCGCTGCTCGTCGTGGTCGTTACCGGCGCGTATTTCCCTTTCCAGGCCCCGTTCCGCTGGCTCGCGGAGATCATAACGCGTTCGCGCGCGGCGGAAGATTCGCCGCACTCCGCTCCCGCGGGTGCCAAGGTAAAACCCTTCACGCTCGACGACGCCCTGCGCGTCGCTGCAGGCGTGCTCCCGGAAGCGGCGGCGAACTGGGTCCACCTGCCGGAGAACGACGGCGACGTGTTCTCCGTGCGGAAGCGCTGGCCCGGCGAATGGCGGCGCGAAGGCGCGAACCACATCCATGTGGACGCGTTCGCCGGCACGCTGGTCCGCACCGACCTCCACGCCCAGCGCTCGCCCGCGCAACGCTTCCTGCGGGCCATGTTCCCGCTGCACGTCGGCACGTTTGGCGGCCTGGTCACGCGGATTCTCTGGACCGTGCTCGGCCTCGTGCCCGCGGCGTTGTTCGTCACCGGTACGCTGCTGTGGTGGCGGCGAATTCGGGGCGGCCGGCCGCCGGCTCCCGCGCCGCTTTCCTTGGAACCAGCTCACGAACTCAACTCCCATGGTGACCGGACCTGACGACCCCAACCGCCTCGACCCAGGCGCCGCTCTGCTCGCGGTGCTGGGCGGTGCCCACTGCCTCGCCGCGCGCTGGCTGCCGACGGCCCTGGCCGGCAACGCCGCGCATCTCGTGGTCGCGCTCGCGGTGATGGCATTCAGCGTGCCCGTCATCGGCGGCGGCTGGATGAAGCATCACGAGGCCCGTGTCTGGATGTGGGCGGGCGGCGGTTGGCTGGGCTTGCTGCTCCCCCGCGCGGGCAGCGGACGCGGCCTGGACGAAAGCGCGGAAATCGTCGCGACCGTCCTCGCCTGCGGCCTGCTGGTCATTGCGCATCGCCTCAACCGCAGCCTCACCTACTGGCACGACCGCTCTTGAACCCCATGAAACTTCACCTCTTGACCGCCTGCCTTGTGGCCATCGCCGCGCTGGCCGGCTGCAAAGAATCCGGGCCGCCGTCCGCCCAGCCGCTCGTCGTCACCAGCTTCTTCCCGCTCTACGATTTCGCCCGTCAGATTGCGGGCACGAACTGTGACGTGCGCTGTCTCGTGCCGCCCGGCGGCGACCCTCACCACGAAGACCCCGCACCCAGCATGGCCCGGCTCGTCGAGCGTGCCGATCTGGTGCTGCTCCTCGGGCTCGGCATGGACGGCTGGGTCGAGAAGCTCGCGAAGGGTGGTCCGGTCGACCGCCTCGCCGTCGTGAACGAGGGTCTCGGCACGCGTCGGATGGGCACGTCAGCCCTCGCGCAGTTCGCGGCCGAGAAGCCCGACCCGAACGAAACCGACCCGCACATCTGGCTCGACCCGGTGCTCGCGGAGAAGCTCGCGCGGCGTATCACCGCAGAGCTCGTCCGGTGCGTGCCCGCGCACGCCGCCACCTTGCAGGCGCGTGGAGACGCACTTGGGGCGGATCTGGTGCAGCTCCACGGCGAGTTTGAGCGCGGTCTCGCAGGATTGCCGCACCGCCAGGTCGTCACCTTTCACGGGGCCTACGGCTATCTCTTCGCGCGCTATCAACTGGAGACTGCGGGCGTCATCGAGCCGTTTCCCGGAGACGAACCCAGTGCCGCCTATCTTCGCGCACTCGTGGACCTGATGCGCGGATTGGGCCTGAAGACCATCTTTGCTGAACCTCAACTCCCCGACCGGCCGGCGCAGGTCATCGCTCAGGAGATCGGCGGGCGCGTCGAACGTCTCGACCCGTGCGAGACCATTCTGCCGGACGCACCGGACGCCACGTATCAACAACGCCAACGCCGCAACCTCGCCACGTTGCGCGCCGCGCTGGGAGCCCGCTGAACCATGCACGCCACCGATTGCACCGCGCTCACGGTCACCGGACTGACGCTCGACCTCGACGGCCGCCGCATCCTCTCGGGCGTAAGCTTCACGGTCCGCGCCGGCGAGTTCCTCGGTCTCATCGGCCCGAACGGCGGTGGCAAGACCACATTGTTGCGGACATTGCTGGGCCTGTTGCCATCGACCGGCGGCAGCAT
>JBDNHZ010000058.1:0-1511 GCA_041688515.1 Verrucomicrobiota bacterium | reverse complement strand
GGGGCCGCGGGCGTCCTCGCCCGCCACTTTCCTCCCCGCCCCCCGCATTCGGGGGACTTGCCGCGGAAGGGGAATCTTCGCGAAGCTGGGCGGACGCATGAGTTCCGCACCTGCCCCCGTTCAGAAGTTCACCACGGATCAACTGCCCGTCCTGGTCTTCGCCAACCCGGAAGATCTAGCCCTGCACATGACCCTGGCCGTGCGTGACACCTTCGCCGAGGCCATCGCCCGGCAGGGTCACGCCGCCGCCATCCTGGCCACCGGCAACTCCCAGATCCGTTTTCTCAAGAACCTCGTCGCCCTGGGCGGGGTGGACTGGTCGAAGGTCACGCTTTTCCACATGGACGAGTACCTGGGCATCCCGGCCACCCACCCGGCCGGATTCCAGTTTTACATGAAGCAATGGGTCGAATCGTTGCTTCACCCGAAGGCCTTCCACTTCCTCCAGGGCGACTGCCAACTGCCCCTCGACGAGTGCAAGCGCTACTCCGACCTCCTCCAGGCCCAACCGATCGACCTGTGCTGCATGGGCGTCGGCGAGAACGGCCACATCGCCTTCAATGACCCGCCCGTGGCCCGCTTCGACGACCCGCATCAGGTCAAACTGGTGAAGCTCGACGACGACTGCAAAATGCAGCAGGTGAAGGAAGGTCACTTTCCCTCGCTCGAAGCCGTTCCTCCCTACGCCTTCACCCTCACCATTCCCGCCCTGCTCCGGGCGAAGAAGGTCCTGTGTCTCGCCCCGGAAAAGCGCAAGGCCATCCCCATCCGCAACCTCCTCCGCGGTCCGATCGCGACCTCCTGCCCGGCATCAATCCTCCGCACGGCACCGCATGCCACGTTGCTCCTCGACACCGATTCGGCCAGTCTCCTCTGACTCTCCATGCGAATCCTTGCCCTTGATCACGGAACCGTCCGGATTGGCGTCGCCGTCAGCGACGAACTGAAGATGCTTGCCCACCCGGTCGAGCACATCCTGGCCGATCCGTTCCCGGCCTTCCTCAATCGCCTCAAGATCCTCCTCCGCGAGAAGGAGGTCGAACTGATCTTGATCGGAATGCCGCGCAACATGGACGGCTCTTACGGGGAAGCCGCCGCCAAGGTGCGGTCCTTTGTCACCGTCCTCCGCGAAGCCACCCAGGTTCCCATTCGCACCTGGGACGAACGCCTCACCACCGTCCAGGCCCAGCGCGCCCTCCAGCAGGGTGGACGCAAAGGAAGCCAACGGGATCGCATCGATGCCACCGCCGCTGCCGTCCTCCTCCAGGGCTACCTCGACAGCATCAGCCCGTCCTGAGCCCTCCCGCCCGATGCCGTCCCAGGTCCGCACGCGAGAACGACCCGATCGCGCCCTCGACGATCAGGTCCGCCTCCGGTTGACCGTGGCCTATGACGGGACGGGATACGTCGGGTGGCAGCTCCAGCCCGAAGGGATCTCGATCCAACTGCGACTGGAGGAAGCCTTGGGGAAATTGTTCGCCCCCACCCCCCGGGTACACAGCTCCAGCCGC
>JBDNHZ010000495.1:0-7364 GCA_041688515.1 Verrucomicrobiota bacterium | reverse complement strand
TTCCCGTTGAACGCCGCCCTGATTGCGCCCCGTCCCTTGCTGATCGTGAACACCGATGCCGACACGCTCTTTCCATTCGACGGGGTGATCCGGCTCTTTTCGAAGGTTCGCCGGATCTACGAACTGCACGGAGCCTACGATCAACTGGGCCTCGTCCTGGGTCCCGGAGGGCACAACGACAGTCAGAACCTCCAGGTACCGGTTCTTCGCTGGTTCAACCAGCATCTCAAGGGCACAGACCCCGTCATCACGCGGGCCGCCGGCGAACGGTTCGATCCTTCCGCACTCCAGGTGATGACCTCGCGCCCCGTCGTCCAGCGCAACACCACCGTCCAGGAATTCTTCGGAGGCGCGGTCAACGAATCCATCGATTCACCGGATTATGTCCGACGCCAGTTGAGCCAGCGGGTGTTCATGGGTTGGCCCGATTCCCCCGGATCGCTTGGACTTCGGGAGGAAGCGTCCGCGACCCACGCCGGGCTCCGTCTTCGGGTGGTCTCCTTCCACAGCCAGGCGCACGTGCCATTGCACCTCTTCCTGTTGGGACGGCCGGGGCCCGTCCGCGCCATGGATCTCCGATTGCTCGACGGTACCGAATGGAAGGCGTGGCTGGCGGCGGCCCGAAAGGATTACGCCTCTGCCTTGGTTGGCTTTGAGGCGGGTGCAGCCGGGACCAACGCGCCGTCGCTCCCGGAAGTACCGTCGGATACCGTTCTGGCCTGGTTCACTCCGCGAGGCCTGGGGCCCGCGGCCTGGCCCGGAGACGATCGGAAACAGATCCAGATCCGTCGACGCTTCCAACTGCTCGGCCAGACCGCCGATGGCATGCGGGTGTGGGACCTCCGTCGCGCTCTCGACGCCGTCCGAGAGTTGCACCCGACCGCGGGTGAAGTTTCGGTGCAAGGTTCCGGGGTGATGGCGGCCCATGCATTGCACGCCGCGCTCTTTGTCGAACGTCCCACCCGCTTCGTCCTGGAGGGATTGCCGGAATCCTACCGGGCCGGTCCCGATTACCTGAGCGTCGCACGCATTACCCAGCCCACGCAGTTGCTGAAGTTGATCCGGATGACGCACCCGGTGGAAGCCACACCGTAGCGGGTGACTGCTGCAGCAACTTTGCTGACAGGACGACCCACGACTACGGCGGTTGGGACACCCCGGCGACCTACGTCTATCCTCCCTATAGGTGGCTGGCGAACGACACCGATCCGGCCCCGGTGACGTTCGTGAATCCAGACGGTAAGGTGGATGCCGATCCGGCGAACAACGGGCCCGCCTGGCCCATGAAGGCCAGCGAGTGCGAAAGCCAGCGGGCGTTCATCACCCATCGGATCACCGACACGCCCGGTGCTGCTCTTTGGGATCTCGGGCATCTGGGGCGATTCGGTGCCGGCAATGCCAGCAAACCCTTGTGGTCCTGGTCCGCATGCGTGCCCTGGGCGGGATCTCCGGCGACAGCCGGTTCTATGACTGAGGCGGGCGGTTGGAGGGAGAGTCTCCTCACGTCGCCGCCTGCGGGTAGGTGACGACTTGACGAGCCGGACTTCTGGTCGGGCGGGGAACATTCACGGACTCGCGGAGCTCGCCCCTCCCGGCGCGAGTCCCTCCGATGCGACGCATCCTTTTTGATGCCGATCGCACGGTTCGGAGACATCCTTGAGCATGCGCTTCGGTCGGGTCACTTCAGCATCACTGGTGTTCGTGGTGGGATCCCTGGGATCCCCATTGGCGGTGGCGGACCTCACTCCCGCGCCCAGCACCAACCCGGCCCCGGCCGCCGTCGCTTCCACCGTCCATCCGGCGGCCGAAGTCGCCTCCGCCGCCCGCCGCCTGCGGGTTGCCCCCGGTCTCAGCCTCGAAGCCTGGGCCTCCGAACCCCTCGTCCAGAACATCACCTCCATCGATTTCGACTCCGCCGGACGCGCTTATGTCGTCGAGACCGGACGACGTCGGACCAGCGTGTTCGACATCCGCAACTTCAAGGAATGGGTCGCGGATGACCTCGCCCTGCGCACGGTGTCGGACCGGATCCAGTTCCTGACCGGGCAACTGGCCACCAACAGCGCCTTCCTCGACACCGCCACAAGGAACCGTCAGCGCGGTGGATTCGGTGACTTCAATCAGGATGGCCGGATCGACATCCACGACCTCGAGGTCGAAAGCGAACGCATCCGTGTGGTCTGGGATTCCGATGGCGATGGCCGCGCCGATCGTTCCGCAATCCACGCGGAAGGATTCAATACCTCCGTCAGCGGGGTGGCCGCCGGCGTTCTGGTGTCAGGCACGAACGTCTGGTTCGCCTGCATCCCGGACCTCTGGCGGTTGCCGGCCGCGGGTGCCGTTCCCACCCCGGTGGCCAAGGGCTCTCCCATCCTGACCGGCTTCGGCGTGCATGTGGCCTACGGCGGCCACGACCTGCACGGCCTCACCCTGGGTCCGGATGGGCGTCTGTATTTTTCCATCGCCGACCGGGGCGCGAGTGTCACCACCCGGGAAGGAGGCCTCATTTCGGAGCCCGATGCCGGTACGATCTTCCGCTGCGACCAGGACGGCTGGAGCCTGGAAGTTTACGCGCGGGGTCTGCGCAATCCGCAGGAACTCGCCTTCGACGACGACGGCCAGTTGTGGACGGCCGACAACAACGGCGACGGCGGCGACAAGGCCCGCTGGACGATGGTGATGCCTGGCTCCGACCACGGGTGGAGCATCGGCTGGCAATGGCTGCCGAAGATGGGCGCGTGGAACTCCGAACGTCTATGGCACACGCTTGAGTCCAACACCGCCCAGTACCTGCTCCCGCCCGTAGCCCACGTTGGCCATGGCCCCGCCGGCATCGCCTGGTATCCGGGCACCGGCCTGGGCGATCGCTTCCAGGGCTCGTTCTTCTACGCCGACTTCCCCGGTGGCATCCGCCACTTCCGGGTCGAACCCGTGGGCGCGTTCTACCGCGTGGCCGACGCCGGTCCCTGGATGGAGAACAACCGCCCGGACGAGATGCAGGGCAAGTTGCTGTGGGATCTGTCGCCGGTCGATGTCGCCTTCCCGCCCGGCGGCGGCGTCGTCGTGGCGGACTGGGTGGAAGGCTGGGAAAAGACCGGCAAAGGCCGACTGTGGAAGCTCACCGATCCCAAACTGGCGAAGGACCCGCTCATTCTGGAGACCGCACGCCTTCTCCGCGAAGGCATGGCCCGCCGCGATGAAACCTCCCTTCTCACCCTGCTCGGACACGCCGACCTGCGCGTGCGTCAGGAAGCCCAGTTTGAGCTCGCCCGACGCGACCTCGTGGTCTGGCCGGGTCTCGCCGAGACGATTCGAAAGAGTCCCGAGCCCCGGGCCCGACGCCATGCCCTCCGCGCCATGGCCATCCTCGTCCGGGCGCATCCGGGCCGGGAGGAACTCTACGACGAACTGACGGCGGCACTGCGATGGCTGGACGATCCCGATGCCGGCGTGGTGGTGGAGGCGTGTCGTCTGATGGGAGAAGCCCGGTTCCAACCGGCGCAGGAAAAACTTCGCGCCCGGCTCAAGCATCCCAACGGTCGCGTCGTCGCTGCCGCACTGCTGGCCGAGGGCGAACTCTTCCGCGGTCTCGCCACGGTGGGTGGGATCCGATTCCGCCCATCCATGGTCGAGCGGGTGTACGGCAGTGCTCCGGGCTTCGCCCAGAAGTGGCTCCCAACCCCCAAACCCGCCGGCGCGGTGACTTGGCCGGTCACGGACCTGCGCGACGCGCTGGTCCGGGCCGGAGGCAAGGACCCGGCCATCACCCACGCTGCGACCGTGCTCCTGCCGCGATTGGTGGCCATCAATCCCGCCGCCATGTTCCCGGGCCTGGCCGTGCTGATGCGGCATGCGGATCCCAACGTTCGACTCCCCGTCCTCCTCGCCCAGCGCCGATTGCTCATGCCGGAGATCGCCTCCTACCTCGAAGACCCTGATCCCCGCCTCGCCCTCGAAGCGGCCCGCGCCATCCACGACGGTCCGATCCCGGCCGCTTACAAGGATCTGATCCCCTACCTCGACACCGGCCTGCCGAAGTCCGCCAGCGCCGCCTTTCAAACGGACGGGAAGTTCCCGTTCACCGCCGTCGAATGGCGGACGTTTTTCCTCCGGCGCTCGGTCAACGCCGCCTTCCGCAGAGGTTCCCCCGGGGATCTTCCCATCCTGTCCCGCGCCGCCGCCAACTCCGAACTCCCCGAGACTGTCCGCGTCGAGGCCCTCGACAGCCTGCGCGACTGGGCCAAGCCACCGCGACGCGACCGCGTCACCGGACTGATCCTTCCCCTCGAACCGCGCGACCCCGCTCCGGCCCGGGACGCCCTATCCGATGCCTGGCGCCGTTGCACCGCACCGGAAGCCCCGGAAGCACTCGTGCTGGCGGCCATCGACGCCGCCCGTGCCCTCGGGCTTTCCGATCTCAACACCCGCCTGGCGGTCGTCGCCGCACACCCTGCTCCCGCGGTTCGCAAGGCCATCGCCCCGCCCGCTCCGGCCTCCGATCCCGCCGACGCCCGACCCGTGGGATCGAAGCCCGAGAATCCTGCCGACCTGCTGCGCGGGGGCGACGCTGCCCGGGGACGCAAGCTCTTCGCCGAGCGCGCCGACTGGGCCTGTCAACGTTGCCACAAGCTGGGCAACGAAGGCGGCGACGTCGGACCCAACCTCACCGGGCTGGGCAAACGTCTGACCCGCGAACAGATCCTGGAATCCATCGTGGATCCGAACCGCACCATCGCGTCCGGCTTCGAAACCGTGATCCTGACCCTGACCGACGGCGAATCGAAGGTGGGCGTGGTGATGACGGAGGGCCGTGGCAGATTGATCCTCAACTCACCGGAGGAAGGTCGAATCCAGATCCCGCTCAACCGCATTCGATCGCGGGAACGGGCGCCCTCGGCCATGCCCGAAGGACTCACCGAGATGATCCCCCGCGGCGAGATGCGCGACCTGATCGAGGCACTGGCGCAGTGAGACCCGACGCGTCCCCGGGAACGGACTTCAACCCCACTGATCCAAGGCGCTGCGCACGGCTTCGATGGGCAACCCGATGACGTTCGACATGGATCCCTCCACCAGATCCACGATTCGGTGGCCTTCATGCTGGATCGCGTAGGATCCGGCCTTGTCCAGGACCGGCACGAGCGCCAGGTACTCCTCAATCTCCACCGGTTTCAGGGTCCGGAACCGGACGTAAGTAACCTCCGAGAACAATCGGGCCCGGGCACCCGATCGATGAACGAGGCAGACCCCGGTCACCACCTGATGGATCCGGCCGGACAGCCGGGAGAGCATCGACCGCGCCTCGTCGAGATCCACCGGCTTGCCCAACGGTTGGTCTTGCAGGAACACCAGGGTGTCTGCCCCCAGCACCAAATGGTCGGGATACCGTTCGGCGACCGACATGGCCTTTCGTTCGGCATTCACCTCGCACAGACGGCGGGGTCCCAGCGAGGCGTCGTGCAGTTCCGTGGCCAGACTCTCTACGACGGTGAAATCCGGGAGCACCTGACGGAGCAACTCACGGCGACGGGGCGAGACCGAGGCGAGGATGACAGCAGGATGGTTCATCGCGGCCCGGGAACGGTATCAGCCTGAAATCCCGGGTGCGATCCGGAGATGGTGCGGGGCAGTTTTAAGATTCAAGGACGGGAGTTTAACCGGGGCCAGGTGCGGAGCACCGAAGGAATGTAGCCCACAGCGGTAGCTGTGGGTGAAAGGATCCCCCCACGAACCGGAGCCCCGGAGGGGGGCGAGGGATGCTGGCTTCCTTCGCCCCTTCGGGGCTCCCGTGCCTTGGCACCGGGCGACCCACCGCTCGCGCTGTGGGCTCCCCTCCCACGTTGCTTCCCGGGGCCCTGGTTGAACCGTCGACGACTTGAACCTTGAAACTGAAATCTTCCAGCTTCCCCCGGTATCCTTCCTCCACGCTTGCTCCGCGCGGGGGGCGTTCCTAGCCTGTTCGTGCCATGCGCCCGCTTCCGTTTCTGCTTGGATTGACCCTGCTCTCCGCCCCGCTCGGCCTCGGTGCGGCGGAGATTGATACCGAGGATTTCCGCCGACTCGTCGATCGCGTCAATTCGCACGACGAAGCCATCGACACGTACCGCGGTACGATCCAGGACCTGCGATCGGAGATCTCCCGATTGCGCCTGGACAACGACCGACTCCGGACCCAAGTCAACACGCCGAGGAGCTACGCGACCCAGGAACAGATCACCAAACTCGCCGATCAGGTGCGCGAGGTGGAAAGAAACCGGGCCGCCGACAAGCAACAGATCCTCGACGCCTTCGACAAGCTGAAGGCCTTGCCTCCGGTCGTGGTGCCCCAACCCCCGACGAAGTCGCCCGGTGCCGCCAAGGTCCCCGATAAAGGCCCCACCAAGGACCCGGATGCCGCCGACAAGACGCCAGCGACGCCTGACGATCCGGCAATGGCGTATTACGAGCACTCCCTCGGCGATGGCGAGACCCTCAGCGCGGTGATGGATGCCTACAACAAGCAGCACGGCCTCAAGATCCGGCTGGCCCACATGCTCAAGGCCAATCCGTCCATCAAGGATCCCAAGAAGCTCCGCGTCGGTCAGAAGCTGCGCATCCCCGCAATCAAATAGCCTGCCATGAAGTTCCTCCGCCGGATCCATCTCTACCTGGGCGTCCTCTACGCCCCGTTGCTGATCTTCTTCCTCGGCACCGGATGGTATCAGGTGGTGAATCCGGACCGGCTCAAGTCCACCTCGGAGGCAGAGACGTGGGTCCAGAAGATGCGCGTCATCCACACCGACCAGATCTATCCCCGGGATGATGCGGCGGGGAAGATCGCCTCCCCCCGACTGTTCCAGTGGCTGGTGTACGGCATGTCGGCCGCCCTGCTGCTGGCCACGCTGGTCGGCTTGATCCTGGCCTTTCGCTCCGTCAAACCCCGTTGGCCCGTGTGGCTGACCCTCGTGGCCGGCCTCGCGCTCCCCGTTCTCGCCCTCTGGTTGGGAAGCAAAGGACGATAAGGCCGCCGCCGGAGGGACGGGCTCCCCGGAGAAGACGAAGTCAGAAGACTCTGTTCTCCGGAGGGACGAGCTCCGCGAGTCCGTGGACGTCCCCCGCCCGACCAGAATGAGCCTCGTCACCTCGTCGCCTACCCGTAGGAGACGACGTCAGGAGACTCTGACTTCCATTCGGACGTACCACGGCCCACGGACGTTCCCCGCCCGATTGAAGTGAGCCTCGTCCCCTCGTCGTACCCGTAGGAGGCGACGTCAGGAGACTCTGTTCTCCGGAGGGACGAGCTCCGCGAGTCCATGGACGGCCCCCGCGCGACCAGAATGAGCCTCGTCACCTCGTCGCCTACCCGTAGGAGACGACGTCAGGAG
>JBDNHZ010000494.1:0-3123 GCA_041688515.1 Verrucomicrobiota bacterium | reverse complement strand
GCTGGGGGCGGGCTGCGGACAGAGCGGGAACTCGGGTGGGCCGACTTCCAAATCCGCGGTGATCGCCCGGTGGCGGCTCGCCGGCGGGCAGGCGCTCCGTGGCCAGACCAATGCTCCCGTCCTGCGGGAAGTCCTGACCCTGCCCGAGTCGGTGGGGGTCGGTTCACGCCTGGGAACCAATCTGAGCCGGTTCCTCCTCGCCCGTTGGGGTCGCACCAACATCGCTGCGACGGAGGGGCAGTTGTATCCGCTGGTGGAGGCGCTGCTGGAGCGGGAGAGCGCCGGAGAGATCACTGAGAACGGTTGGATCCTGGCCATCCGCGGCGGGGATATCCCGGGCGCGGTCCTGGTTCCGGCGTTGTCCCTGCTGCCGCGTCGGGCGGGGGTGGCCGCTCCATCCACGCTGACCACCAACGGATGGTGGATGGCGGCGTCCACTCCGGCCGACCTGGCCCGTGCCGCGACGTTGCCCACGGCGGTTCCGGGTGGATTGATGCTGGGCGAGTTCAACCTCCCGATCGTGCTGGGTCCCGGTCACGAGGAATGGCCTTCGATTTCCGTCACGGTGGGCACCAGCAATGCCACGGTCCGAACCGCCGCCACCCTTGATTTTGCCAAGGCACCGCTGGGCGAACTGGAGCCGTGGAAGCTGCCCGACGATTTCATCCGCGACCCGGTGATCCGCTTCAACGCCCTGCGCGGAACGGGACCCTTGATCGATCGGGTGGACTGGCTGCGAGCGCTGACGGGCGGATCGAGCCCGGGACAGGTGATCGGTTGGGCGCAGCCGGAGGTGACCTTCCGCAACTGGTTCGCCTTCCCGGTGGAAGAACCGAATTCGCGGATCGAAAAGATCCACACGGACCTGCGGAGCCGCTTCAAGACCAATGATCCGTCCGGCACGTACTTGGGTCGGATGATCGTGAACTCCAACCGTTCGGCGGTGGCGGTGTTCGATCTCAAGGCCTGCCTGCCGACCATGGGAACCGTCAAGCAGGGGGCGCAATCGTTCCTGCTCACCAGCTTTGTGCCGGGGATGAAGAGCACCGATCGCGTGCCGGCGGAACTGCTGGCGCAGATCAACCGTCCGAACCTCGCTTTCTACGAGTGGGAGATCACCGGTCAATCCGCCAAGAACTGGAATGTGCTGGCCCAGTTCAATCAACTCAGCCAGGCGCACCTCCCGAATCCGCTCAATCCGCGGGCCTTCCGCTGGATGCTGGCCTCCGCCGACAAACTGGGGAATTCGGTGACCCAGTTGGAGCGCCGGTCGGCCACCCAGTACGAGTTCACCCGGAAGTCCGACACCGGTCTCTCCGGGCTTGATTGGGTCCTGCTCACCCGTTGGATCGACAGCGGTTTCCCGGGCCTGAACCGGCAGCTCCCGGGTTTCCTCCTCAGCCCCGTTTCCAAGCCTTGAACTCCCCCCTGAAGCTCGGCGTCAACATCGACCACGTCGCCACTCTGCGTGAAGCCCGCTACCGCGGACGCGACCACGGCGAGCCCGATCCGGTCGAGGCGGCCCTCATCGCCGAGAAGGCGGGTGCCACGGGCATCACCGCCCATCTTCGCGAAGATCGACGGCACATCATCGATCGCGATATCCGTCGTCTGCGCGAAGCCATCCGCACCCGGTTGAACTTCGAGATGGCAGTCGTTCCCGAGATCATCGAGTTCGCACTGGAGGTGAAGCCCGACATCGTCTGTCTGGTGCCGGAGAAGCGGACGGAAGTGACCACCGAAGGCGGATTGGATGTCGTGTTGAACGAGGCGTTGATCCGGGATACCTGCTCCCGGATGCGCGATGCCGGGATCGAAGTCAGCCTCTTCCTCGATCCGGAGGCGCGTCAGGTCGAGGCCGCCGCCCGGACCGGCGCGGGGTACATCGAGTTGCACACCGGTGCCTACGCGGAGGCCTTCGACCAGAAGCGCGAGCGCAATGCCCAGATCGAACGGTTGGTGGCGGCGTCCCGCCTGGCGCACGGCCTCGGATTGAAGGTCAACGCCGGGCACGGTCTCAATGTGCGGAACCTGCCCTTGCTCCACCTCGTGCCGCACCTGATCGAACTGAACATCGGCCACAGCCTCATGAGCCGCGCGATCTTTGTCGGTCTGCCCGAGGCCATCCGCGAGATGCTGGCCGTCATGGCCGGGTATCCGGGTTAGCTAGAGCCTGTCCCCAATACTCGGAACCTGCTGACAGTCAGCAGTTAAACTCAGACTGCAACGGGCTCATAATGGGTAAGTTGCCCGTTCATCGAGGCATTTTGACCGTTATCCGTTCGAACCGCCTACTCGGATGCCCGCGAGTCCGTGGTTGCCGGTGTCTTCATCCCGGAGGGATGGGAGCCATTCGCCCGGGGTCGCGAAGCGCACCCCGGGCCAATCGCTGGAACGCCTCCGGCGTAAAAACCACCCCTTGGTTCACGAGATCGGGACGCGCCTGGGTTGATGTGGCATTCTCAGAAACAGGGGTCCAAAGGGGGCTTACGGCTTCGCTGCCTTCAACCGCAACACCCCCCGGCCGTCCCAGACCGCCGGGGGCTGATGCAGCGTCGGCCACTGGCCGAGCACCGGACCCCGGGTTCCCGCCACGATGCGTTCTCCGTCGGCCGCGTTGGTTGAACTCCCGGTCAGCCGAAACGTCCAGGGTCCCGTCAACGCGAGGTTCGTCGGGCAATACACCTTCAAAGTCGCTTCCTTCGACTTTCCTTCGATCCGGTTGGGCTCGATCCGAAACCCGGTCGGGAGCCCCTCTAACTCCAGTCGGATCGGGCCGGGGAAGTCGCGTCGGGTGACGGTGACCTTGATCTCGGCGGATTCACCGGGGGCGATCTCCATCTGGTTCTTGTCGAGGGCCAGATCGAACATCCCGGCACCGGCCGTCAGCCGGGCTTCGAAGAAATGATTCGGACCAAACGACCGCGCCAGTTCGACCACTTCCAACTCGTGATCTCCAATCGTGGCGAAGGCGATGGCCATCGTTCCGTCGCCGGCACCCGTGGCGTCGAGTTCAGCAATGACCTGTCCCTTCGGGTCACGGACCCGGGCGAGGACATCGGCCCACGATCCGATGGAACGGGTGCGAAACCGAAGCCGGACCGGCGAGCCGGGATCGCCCGG
>JBDNHZ010000493.1:0-14410 GCA_041688515.1 Verrucomicrobiota bacterium | reverse complement strand
CCGCCCGATTGAAGTGAGCCTCGTGACCTCGTCGCCTACCCGTAGGAGACGACGTGAGGAGACTCTGACTTCCATTCGAACGTACCCCGGCCCACGGACGTTCCCCGCCCGATTGAAGTGAGCCTCGTACCCTCGTCGTACCCGTAGGAGACGACGTCAGGAGACTCTGACTTCCATCCGGACGTACCCCGGCCCACGCGGGTTTCCCGCCCGACCCATCGCGGGCAGTGTCAAGAGACGCACCGGTCGCCGGGGCGCTCGTCCCGTCACTTCGCGGACTCGATCAGTTCCCAGAACTTCGGATTGTCCTGGAGTTGCTCGTCTTCCCCGGTGGGAAGGTTCGAGCGAAAGAGGAAATCGCGGACGGTGTTCTTGCTCAGGATCCGGTGGACGACAATGCCGAGGACGTGGCGCTCGAAGTACAGGCGGTACTCGCCGAGGCGATAGCGGATCAGCGTCCGACCATTCCGCGCGAGGGAACCGAAATGCGAATCCTCGCGTTGCAGTTCCTGGGGGAGTCCGCGGAACTGACCGAGGATGTGCAGTTGCAGGTCACGCGGCAGCTTCGCCAACTCGGCGGCACTGGTCGGATTGAAGATGATCTGGAACGGCTGCATCCGGGCCCAGTCTTCGGCGTCGGGGAAGCTCAGGCAAGCCGGGATCACCGCCCGCCCTTGCAATGAACGCAACTGGCACCATGGAGGAAGCGGCTTCGGAAATAGGCCTCATGGCCGGCCTCTTTCGGAGCCCCGCGATCCGCGGCGTCCTGCATCTCGCGGAGCATTGCATCCGGCTTGAGCGGGGTCCAACCGTGGCCTTTGCCCGCTCCGAACTCGATCCGCGCCTCGGCCGGAGGTTGCGCCCCCTTCAGGAACGCCTCCATCCGGTGAACGCCATTGTTGAGAAAGTACTCATCGGATTCACCGACCCAGACGCGCACCTTGCCGCGCAGTTTTGGGCCCAGGGTCTCCCAGTTTTCCTCCATGACCCTGCGCAGGTCCCACCGCTGCCACCGTGCCGCCGTTCCCGAAGCAATGGCACCGGTTGACGGATCCCAGGCCGGATCGGGCAGCCCGTTCTTGAGGCGTTCGCCGAAGGTGGCATTCCAGGCACCCCATTGCCCGCCGCTTCGGGTGTAACGATTGCCCAACCCGAGCACATTCTCGTACTGCACCTCGTGCCGCATGGTGAACTTCACGTCCCCACGCAGCGTCCGCGCACTCGGGCGCTCGAACCCTTCCGTGTTCACGAACGCATTGGTGTCCCGGTACAGGTTCACCAATTGGAACTCCCGGAAATCGAGGGGATCCGGATACCCGCTCCAGCATCCGCCAAAGAGATCCGGATAAAGGACCTGCAAGGCGAACGAGACCCATCCGCCCGTGGATCCACCGGTGGTGTACCGCGCCCACGGCTGCCCGATCGCCCGGAATTCATGTTCGATCGCCGGGATGATCTCCTCCACCAGCGCTGTCCCGTGCGGACCGTGATTCGCGGAGTCCACCTGATACGGTCTCCCAGGGGCCCCGCTCCATCCAGGGTCACCCAGATCATCTGCGGGGTCTCCGGAGCCAACCAGACCCGACGCTTCTCGGAGTTCTCCTGGGCCCACCCCGCCGCCCGATCGTAGCGGGAGCCGTAGCCACCGATATCGACCACCAGCGGATAGCGGCGGGCCGTTTCGGTTTCCCACGATCTGGGGAGCGCGATCCCCACGCGAACGAACATTTCCCGATTCCAGAACTTGCTCAGGACCTCCGAGCGGATCCGGCGGTACCGCACGAATTCCTTCTCCGCTGGAAGGGAATCGGAAGGCAACGTTTGGTTCAGGTCCAGTGACACCGACGGGCGCTGACGCGGGTCCAGAGGGATCGTCACCGGAGCCGAGTACCAATTCCCCGGAGCCCCGGGAAACCACAGGTCGCGATTGGTCATCAGCACCGCCTGGACCGAGTACGATTTCGCCGGCAACTCACCCAGTGCGCGCCAGGGAAACACGGCGGCTCCAGCGCCGACCCGAATCTTACCCGCCTTGGTACCGGCCGGGACGTCCACTCCCAGCAAGGTGGGTGCCTCCGATCCCAGACTGCCGATCCGGTCCCGCGGTTCACCCCGGCCGGGTGCCACAAGAACCAGCAACAACCTCGCCTCCTGAGCTGAACCGAGAACGGCCGACGGCAAGGTCACCTCGAACGTGAGCCGACTGGGCTTCACCGGGGCCGCCCCCCCCTCTGCTGCCGGGTTCACCTCCGGTCCGGCCGCCAGTGCGATCCTGCCGCACACCGAGGCCAGCACCCACCGACACGTCCATCGACGCCAGAAAACCATGAACGACCTTTGAACCGACCCCGGCCGACGACAATCGGATTCTGGCATCGGCCACCCTTACACCTCCACGCTCTCGCCCGTCGCCAGAAAATGCAGCCAGCGTCCCGTCACGGGCAATCCGTGGATCCGGGCCAGCGCCAGCGCATAGACCGCCAGTTGCGGCCGGTACGCCTCCGCCTTGGCATGCGGGATCCGACCTGGTTCCACCCGGTCGGTCTTGAAATCCAGGATCAGGATCCCCTCCGGCCCGATCAGGGCGAGGTCCACCACCCCCTGCCCCACCACGAATTCATCCGGTGCCAGATCTTCGGCAACACGGAATCCAAGCGCGCGCAGGTCGGCTGCGGTCAATCGGACGGTGAATGGAATCTCGCGGTGCAGATCGGCCGCGCGGTGTCGGATCGTCCCGCCCAGTTCCGAGTTCCAGAACCGCACGATGGCCGGCACATCCAGCAGCGAAGCTTCCGCTTCCTTCATGCCGCCCGCTGCGATGATCCGCGACATCTCTCCCCGCACCGCCGCCTCGTCCTGGGTCCGGTCCGGATCCACCAGTTCCAGAAAACGATGATGCGCCAACCCACGATCCACCGCGGTTCCGTCCCGGGGATCCGAAGCCCCGTGCTTCATTCCGAAGGCCCGGCAACCCACGTCGAGTCCATCCTGATCCTCGGCCATGCGCCGCCGCAAACCGGTTGCCGTTACTTTCGCCGGTTCCAGGGTCGCACCCGGATGGGGATAACGATCCACCTCAAATCCGGTGCCTCCATCAATGGAAGTCGCGCCTGCATCCTCCGCCGTCGGCTCAACCCTCGGCGGCAACTCGCGCCAGAGCGTCCAGTCGAACCCGTCCCCACGACCCGCATCCGATCGTCCCCACTCCGGGCCGGAATCCCGGACCAGCACCGGGCCGAGCCAATCGAGCGGGGACGACGCCGATTCCAGGTCGTCCACGGCCATCGAACCCTCCGGCCTCGGCAGACGATCCGCGGCCTCGGGCCAATGGTCGGCGACCGCATTGGGGGTGGCCGTGCCGAAGAGCAGCAGACGATCCGCGGCGCGCGTCAGGGCCACATACAGCAACCGCAATTCTTCCCCGAGCGCCTCGCGACGCTGACGGCGTTGCGCCAACCACAACGCCACACTCGGATATCGGCGCCCATCTGCGGCCACCACCAACGGACACAGCCCCATGACTTCGTCCCGCACCAGTCGGGCGGAGGTCAGGTCCGCCATCTGAAATCGGTTGCCGAGGCCCGCGACCGCCACCACCGGGAACTCGAGTCCCTTGCTTCGATGAACGGTCATCAGTTGCACGGCGGACGCCTGCGATCCGACGGCGGGCTCGGTTCGATCGGCTGCCTCCTCGGCATCGAGCCAAAGGAGGAACCGATAGAGCCCCCCGCGCGAACCCCGGTCGAACTTTCGGGCCATCTCCAGAAATCTTCGGACGTTGGCCGCCGTTTCGCCGCCGTCGCCCTGCTGCTCCGCCCACACTTCGTACCCGGTATCATCGAGGGCGGCCTCCAGCGCCGCCGCCGCTCCCGAACGGATCGCGAGACGGCGCCATTCCTCGTAACGCCGGACAAAGCGGTCGATCCGTTCCCAGGCCCGGCTGGCTGGAGTTGCCGGCAACTCCTCGGGTTTGCCGCTCAAGTGAAACCGCTGAATCAACGTCCACCAACGATCGGTCCGACGATCGAACAGGCGGACCGCCGCGAGCTCGTCGGGTTCCCACAATCCGACCAGGGGCGACCGCAGCACCGACGCCAGAGGAATGTCCTGAAGGGGGTTGTCCAGAAGGCGCAGGAGGCTGCGGAGATCCGAAACCGCAGGCACCAGAAAGAACCCGTTCTGCCGCGCCACCAGCGGGACTCCAGCGGCCTGGAATTCGAGGGCGTAATCCGCCGCCCTCCCCTTCTCTGCCCGCAGCAACACCGCCATGTCCGACCATTCGACCGGACGCGTTGCCCCCCGACGACGGTCCCAGATGGGCAGACCTGATTCCTTGAGATTGCGGAGTCGCAGGGCGACCAGTCGGGCTTCGGCTGCCGCCGGGCTCAACTCGGCCGCGGCAGGGTCTTCGGCTCCTTCGTCGGCCCCATTCCGCGCCTTGACCCGGAGATGCACCTCTACCCGCGGACCGGTATCCGCCGCGACGGACAGGGGCTGTCGGCCGACCGGATCGCCGAACGCGAGGACGGCCTCGGCTCCGTAGGCCACCCCGCCAACCTCGGGGCGCAGCAGACGGCCGCACACACGATTGACGAACCCAAGGACGGCCTCGGCGGAACGGAAGTTTCCGGTCAATGGAATGACCTGCCCGTCTCCACCGGGCCGGCTCCAGGCCTCCGCGGTCGCCTGGAAAAGGCGCGGGTCCGCCAGTCGGAAGCGGTAGATGCTCTGCTTGACGTCGCCGACCAGAAATCGATTGGCCTGGGTGCCTTCACGACTGACCGCCCGCAGGATGGCTTCCTGGGCGGCATTGAGATCCTGGCATTCGTCCACCACCACCAGATCGAATCGTTCGCGACACCACTCCACCACCCCCGATGGGCGGCGCACCAAAAGGTCGAGGGCGTATTGCTCCAGATCAGAGAAATCGACCCCGCCGCGTGCCCGCTTTTCCAACTGGAACGACTCCCCAAACTCCCGGACCACCGCGAGCAAGGTCTGCATCCACGGCTGACAAAGACGCCAATCCTCGGCCAAGGGATCCTCCGTCGCTTCCTTCGAATCCAACTGTCGGAGGAACTCGACCTGTTCGAAGAAGACCCTCAAGTGCTCCCGTTCGACCGTCTTCTTGCCCTTGGTGTATTCGGTCGGGTCCTCGCGCAGCAGATCCAACCAGACCCGACGTTCGCCCCCGGCCGCGGGCAACCCGGCGTCAAGGATCCGCCGACGTCGCTCGACCAATGGCTGGGTCGCGGCGGGACCGGCGAAACGGTCCATCCAACCCTGCCGCCATCCCGGAAGGAAGGATTCCAGCCAACCGCGCCAGGCCTCCGGCGTGGGCGTGTTCCACATCGCTTCCTGCGCGAGCATCCAGCCCTCCGGATCGGCCAGCGTCCGCAGATAGCCATGAACCCCGCGCACCGTCTCCCACAACGCGCTGAGATCCCCGTCGAACCAACCCTCGGCCATCGCGCGGAACGAATCCCCCCCAGCCCCACCCGCACCGAGCCACGATTCGAGCCGACGTCCCCAGACCTGGCTGGCCAATCGTCCGGCTTCCACGCCGTCCAGAACGCTCACCTGGGGTTCGAGTCCGAGCTGGGTCCCATGCTCCCGGAGCAACTGGAGGCAAAAGCTGTGAAGCGTCCCGATCACCGCCAACTCCAGGCGGGCGACCTGCTCGACCAATCCCCCCGAGGCACTGGCCGCCATCGTCTCCAACTGCTGACGAAGCCGCGAACGCATCTCTGCCGCGGCCGCCTCGGTAAAGGTCACCATCAACAGTCGGTCGGCCCGGATGGGATCGACGGTCCGGGTGAGCCGGTCTGCAACCCGGGCGACCAGGGTCGAAGTCTTGCCAGTGCCGGCCCCGGCCATCACCAGGACATTTCCGTGGGCCGCCACCGCCGCCGCCTGCTGATCCGTGAGCGGGTTCATGGAATTCTGGCGATCCGTCCACCTTCACTCCGGACGGGCATCGGCCTTGGCCACCCGCTGGATCCATTCCCAGGTGTAGAGCCCGGTGTTGTGACCATCGCCCCAGACGAACTGGACGGCGTACCCGCCGACCGGATGAAACCTCGCCACCTGGAAGGCTCCGGCCCCATAGGGTCGGTCCGGAGCCTTGTAGGTCTTTCCGAAGATATCCTTCTCCCCGAGGCAGGCCGCGCAGGGACAAAATCGACGCAGCGTCTCCAACCGCACGAACTCCTCCCCGCCATCCGACCATTTCACCGCCAACTCCGTCCCGACCACCTGAATGTCCACCGGTTGCATGCGGGCAATCTGCCCGAGGCACCGGACGATTCCCAGTGCGCTTCCAAGGGCATGCCCATCTGCGGATCAACCACCGCGGGTTCCAGGGGGAAACGCCTCAGGCACAGGGCCCCGGTCAAGCCCGCAGAAAGGCCCCTGTCGATGGAACTGATCCTTTGCATGAAGCAGATTTTAAGAGGTCGCCGAAAAAGCGGGCTTGTTTGGGCACTCTCGCAGGCGTAATCCCCTCCCGTGCTGCAAGGGTACGATCCGAACGGGTTCTTCGACGAGATGTTCGCATCCCCAACGGAGGTGCGACGACACTACGGCCGCTTCGGCAAGCTGTTCGAACAGATCACCCCCGAAGAGTTCGACGAGCGCCGCACTGACCTCGACCTGTCGTTCATGCGACAGGGCGTCACCTTCAATGTCTACGGCGACTCCCAGGGGACGGAGCGCATCTTCCCGTTCGATCTCGTACCGCGGATCATCTCGGCGAGCGAGTGGGAGTACCTGGAGCGGGGCCTCATCCAGCGGATCACCGCGCTGAACCTTTTCCTCCACGATCTCTATCACGAGCAGCGCATCATCAAGGACGGCGTCATCCCGGCCTACTACATCCTTTCCGCCCGGCACTTCCGCCGCGAGTTCGCCCAGGTAAAGGTTCCCAAGGACATCTACATCCACATCTGCGGCACGGACCTGATCCGGGGCGGCGACGGTTCCTGGATGGTCCTCGAAGACAATGGCCGCACGCCTTCCGGAGTCAGTTACGTCCTGGAAAACCGCCAGGCGATGAAGCGGACCTTTCCTCAACTGTTCGAAGAGACGGGGGTCCGCCCGGTCGATCATTATCCCCAGGAGCTTCTCAAGATGCTCCAGTATATCGCCCCCAATGGCGTCGCGGATCCGAACGTCGTGCTGCTGACCCCGGGAGCCGCCAACAGCGCCTACTTCGAGCACACCTACCTGGCCCGGCAGATGGGCATCCAGATCGTCGAAGGCCGTGACCTGCTGGTGCGCGACGCCCGGGTGTTCATGCGCACCACCAAGGGACTGCAACCGGTCCACGTCATCTACCGGCGCATCGACGACGATTTCCTGGATCCGACCGTCTTCCGGCGTGACTCGGTCCTTGGCGTTCCCGGCCTGATCTCGGCCTACCGCGCCGGCAACGTTTCCCTCGCCAATTCGGTGGGCACAGGCGTGGCCGACGACAAGGTCATGTATTACTTCGTCCCGAAGATGATCAAATACTACCTGGATCAGGATCCGATCATCCCGAACGTCCCCACTTACCTGGCCAGTGAGGAACCCGATCGGAAATACATCCTGGAAAACCTGGAGAAACTGGTGGTCAAAGCCGCCAACGAGTCCGGCGGATACGGCATGCTCATGGGACCCAGGTCCACCAAGGAAGAGATCGCCGAGTTCCGCACGCGGATCGAAGCCGACCCCCGAAATTACATCGCCCAACCGATGATCTCGCTCTCGACGCATCCCACCCACATTGGCGACGCCAAGTTCGAGGGACGGCACGTCGATCTCCGCCCGTTCATCCTGTACGGAGAAAAGCCGGTGATCGTCCCCGGAGGATTGACCCGGGTCGCCCTGCGCAAGGGATCGCTGGTGGTGAACTCCTCGCAGGGGTGCGGCTCCAAGGATACCTGGGTCCTCTTCGGCGACGAATAAGCACGCATCGACTCCTCCCTCACCCGCCACTTTTCCCGCCATGCTTTCACGAGTCGCCAACTGCCTGTACTGGCTCGCCCGCTACATCGAACGCGCCGACAACACGGCCCGCATCATCGATGTGAACCTGCAACTCCTGCTGGAAAGCCGCCGTCTCGATCCGGCTCAATTGGCGGCTTACTGGATGCCCGTCGTGGAGAGCACCGGCGATCACGAACTGTTCGCGACGCTCTATCCCACGCCCACCGGCGAATCCGTCACCGAGTTCCTCCTGTTCGATCCCAGCAACGGCAATTCGCTGGTCTCGTCCGTTACCCAGGCCCGCGAGAATGCCCGCATGGTCCGGGATCAGGTGCCGGCCGAGATGTGGGAGGAGATCAATCGCCTGTACCTCTTCTTCCGCTCGCCCAAGGCGCGCGAACTGTGGGAGTCCAGCCCCTTCGATTTCCTCCAACAGGTACGCTCAAGTTCCCTGACCTTCGTGGGGATCTCCTACGCTTCGACCCCGCACAACGACGGTTGGAATTTCATCCAGGTGGGCAAGTTCCTCGAGCGTGCCGACAAGACCACCCGCATGCTCGACATCCGCCACGCGACCTTGCCCAAGCAGGGTATGCCCGGGGCCATCAGCCAGGCGGATGCCCTGGGTTGGTCCGCCATCCTCCGGTCCTGCTCCGCCTGGGATGCCTACAAGGCGATCCACGGTTCCGAGGTGCATCCCCGGTTGGTCGCCGAGTACCTCCTCTTGAGCGACGAATTCCCGCGCTCGCTCAAGTTCTGCATCGATCGCCTCGACTCCGCCCTGCGCCACATCTCCGGAGTTGCCCCACGCCGGTTCAGCAATGATGCCGAGCGCCTCAGCGGCCGGATGCTGGCCGAGGTCCAGTATTCGACCATTGAGGAGATCTTCGGAGTCGGCCTGCACGACTACATCGACCAGGTCCAGGTGAAGCTCAACCAGATCGGTGACGCCCTCTTCAAGGCCTATATCTTCCAGCCTTTCGTCAACCTCGAGGACGAAATCCTGGTCCAGCAGGAATACCAGCAGCAGCAGTAAGGAAGATGCGGGCGAGGACGCCCGCGCTCCCAGAAGGAGCCGTCAGTATCCTCCGGTCCCGATCGCCGCAGTCACAGAGCCTCCGGCCTGACCTGCTTCCTCGGCAGCGACCCGACGCCGGTACTCGTCCATCATGGCTGCCGTCGCCGTGGCCCCGCACCGTGTGGCCCCCAGGTCACGTACCTGGATCAGACCATCGAGGTCCCGGACCCCGCCCGCCGCCTTGACCTGAACCTTGTCCGACACGCTGGCGCGCATCAGGGCCAGATCGTGCTCGGTGGCACCCTGGTAGTTGTAACTGCCGTTCGACTGCTTCACGAAACCGTACCCGGAGGAAGTCTTCACCCAGTCGGCCCCGGCCCGTTCGCAGAGCTGGCACAGGCGTCGTTTGAAATCATCGCTGCCCAGACCGGCTCCGCCCTGGGTCAGATAATCGTTCTCGAAGATGACCTTTACCCGGGCACCCCGCCCGTGGGCCTCGTCGCAGACGGCCTTCACGTCCCGCTCGACATAGTCCCAGTCACCGCCGAGGGCCTTCCCAATGTTGATCACCATGTCGATCTCCACGGCACCGTCGCGACAGGCCAGTTCGGTCTCGTAGCGCTTGGACTCGGTCGCCGAGTTGCCATGGGGGAATCCAATGACCGCACCCACCCGCACCCCGCTGTCCCGAAGCAATTCAACCGCCCGTTTCACCGCGTACGGCTTGATGCACACCGACGCCACGCGGTACTGGGCGGCAATTCGGCATCCCTGCTCCAGTTCCGCATCCGTCATCGTCGGATGCAGGAGCGAATGATCGATCATCTGGGCGAGCTCGTCGTAGGTGTATTTCATCGTTTGGAAATTCGGGAGTGACGTGAAGATTCGAACTCAAACCCACGCATACTCGGTCACGCGTTCGACGGTGCCGGGATCCGGTTCATCGTCCGCCACCAATGTCTCCTGCCGGTTGCGGAAATCGACACCGGCGAACTCCACGTAGCGCTCGAAGATCTCGGTGTTACGGATGAATCCACGGAACCCGTCGGATCCCGGTCCCCGGGAGAGCACCGGAACGTGATCCGAGGTGTGGGCGGTGCTGGTGAACCCGACACCGGTGTGGTTGGCCAATACCTGTCCCAGGGCGGCGACGTCCCCAGACATCGCCTCGAACAGCGCGTAACCCTTCTTGCGAAGGAACGGATCGAGCAACTCCCGTCGTCGAGTGGAAATCGTGTAGCCGGTGGAATCAAACATCGCCCGGGCGAAGGCCCCGGGCGTCTCTGCCAGAAGAAGCTTCTTGGTCAGTTCCGGCACCGATTGACGGACGGAAAGCAGGTTGCGGAAGAGCTGATTGCTCTTGCCGTAGTCATCCCCCATCCCGTTCAACCCGGGATTGCCCGTGGCATGGTCGGTCGTGATCACCAGCAGCGTCTCTGGATGTTCCCGTTGGAATTCAAGGCACGCGTCAATGGCCTCGTCGAAGGCGATCATCTCACGGATCGCCGCCGCGGCGTCGTTGTTGTGACAACCGTGATCCACCCGACCGCCTTCCACCTGCAGGATGAACCGTTCCTCGCGCATCAGGCGCCGCAACGCCACACGCGTCATGGCCGCCAGGCTGGGAACCGCGTCCACCTTGGAAATGCCGCCCTCGATATCGACGACGTACGGCAGATGCCCGTCGGTGAAGAGTCCCAGGATCGGTTGATCCGACGGAGTCGAAGCCAGGTCGGATGGCTTCTCCAGAACGGCGTAACCCGCCGTGCGGAACTCGCCCTTCAGATCGCGCTTGTCCTTGCGTGAGCCCGCCGCGAAGTACTTCCGCCCCCCGCCCAGCAATACGTCGATCCGACGCTCGAGATACTGGGCGGCGATGTCATCGGAGTCATTGCGACTCTTGGTGCAGGCCGCAAAGCCCGCCGGCGTGGCATGCGTGATCTCGGTGGTGGTGACGAGGCCCCGCTTCCAACCCGCGGCCCCCAACAACTCGTAAAGCGTGACCAGCTTTGTCCCGGTGCTGCTCTGGTTGACCTTGCCATTCGGGATGCGGACACCACAGCCCCAGGCCGAGGACGAAGCCGAGGAATCCGTCACCAGCGAGTTCTGCGAACGGACATCCATCAGCCCGTAATTCGTCCCGTCCTGCCGCGTCATCGCAAGCCAGGTCAACTCCCGGTGCCGGGTCAGTTGGGAAAAGTGGTTCGCACAGGCAACAATGCCCGACCCCATGCCGTCCGCGACCAAGTGAATGATCCGGCGAGGGTGGGCGGCCGCAGCGGACGGCGCACGCGCCGGAGTCCGGGGGGACACGGCACAACCCGCGGCAGCCACCGGACCGGCGGCCGCCAGCGACTTCAGGAAAATGCGGCGGGACTTCATTGGAAAGTTTCTGAGGATAACGCTCATGGAGGCCGGTTGCAGAAGAGAAAATACCGGCTCCCGATTGCGAACTCGTGTCGCGAAGGTGAAAATCTGCGCCCTGCGGAAGATCCCAGCACCAGCACCGGTGCCGGAAGGACGGGCACCGGTGCCTCCTCGCCTCAGCGGGGAAATCTACCGCGGAGAGCCCGAAACACCCCCGACAGGGTCCCGCAGAGACGCCGAGACGCAGAGAACCGGGGCTCCCCCCGGGTTGCCCGGTGCCTGCGGGAATGCCGGACCTGCTGCCCAGGAAGTTGAGTATGGCGGAGGTGAAAACCAGTCGCTAACGAGGCGGCAACCCCATATTTCTTTGCGATCACTCCCCACCTGACCATCGAACGTTTCAAGTCCCTGGTGAAGCTTGAACTGGAGTTGGGCCGCATCAACGTTTCGTCGGTGCCAACGGCAGCGGGAAGAGCAATCTGCTGGAGGCCGTCGGGGTGCTGGGCGCGGCGGCGTTTGGTCTGGTGGATGACGAAACGCTGCTTCGCCGCGGGGTTCGCCCCGGGGTGCCCCAGCTTTACCGCACTGCCTTTCCCCAGCCCAACCCAGTGCAGGATATCGATCTCGGTGCCAGGAGCGCCGAAGGTGCCTCGCTTCGCGTCACACTCTGGAATCCGAAAGACAACGTTGAGGCATCGTGGCTGTGTAAAACCGAAAAGCTCGCGAGCGTAGGAGACCGCGTCATCATCTCCCGCTCGCCCAACAGCACGCGGGCACCAAATCCTAGCCGAGGATGGGCGGCGCTGAAGACGGTGGAAGAGCCCCCCAAGTGACCCGGCTGTTTTGCTCATGGAGTTGCTGGCCAACTACGCCATTTACTGCCCGAACACGCCATCGCTTCGCGGGATGACGCAAGACCAGCAATACTCCTGCTAAAAAGGCCCGGCAGACCGAAGTCCACCGGGCCTTGAGGAGGAGGAATCCTCGGGTCAGCGGATCCGGAAGAAGCGCAGTTGATGATCGGCCTGCACGTCAACCGGACTGGTGTTCCCGGTCGCCTGGTAAGTGCCGTCGATCGACGACGACGCTTCCAGCGTGGCGGTGCCCTCCCAAGTGAGGCGGATGGACGCCCCTTCCTGGCTGGCGCGCAAGTTGGAACCACCCGTCACAGCGGGCAACGGACCGCGGGAAGCGATCGGCGTCACCGCCAGGAATCCCTCGGCACCCAGGGCCGTCCAGTCCTGAGCCCAGTTCTCGGCACCGAAAGCACCGACAAACGCCGTCGCTTCAATCCCGGCAGTTGTGGGCGCCTTCTTCGCCGTGGTGTAGGCATTGCCGCCCAAAGCAGGGATCGGATCCAACAATCCATTCGCCGTGCGACTAATGGAGGCGAACTGCGGATCCAGGATCGGATTGAGCGCCGCCGGAACCGAAGGGCTGGTGCCGTACACATCGCCACTCAGTCCGGCCTGGGCGAAGTTGAAGAACAGATTGTTGGCGAAGTCCGGCTGCGAGGTGGCATCCAGACGGACGCGACGACCCTGGAACTCGGTGAACACCCCGTTGTACCAGCGACAGAAATTCGCCCGGCGGATGTTGTGCGCGTCGTTGCCGCTGCCGGCGATTCCCGCGCCGATCAGGGTGGCGTTGAACACGGTATAGGAAGACAGGGGAAGCGCGCCATCGACCAGCAGATCGTTGGGCTGCGGCTGACCATTCTGCTCCGAACCCTGGTCACGGGCGTCGGGCGATTGAACCGCGAACCAGAACTGATTGTTGCCGTTGAACCCTTGGTCCGTATCGAAACCATCGTCATCGTTGAAGGCCGAGACCAGATAGCGGGTGTTGACCGACCCACCAAAGAACTCGAACCCGTCGTCGGCAGTGCAGTAGGCCTCCACATACTCGACGGTGGTGCCGCGACCGACGCCACCCAGCGAGAGACCGTTGATCTCCTTGTCGGTGGTCAGCTTCTTGCCGCCGTGCCGGATCGAAACGTAGCGGATCGAGCCCGAAGAATCGTCGTCGTTGGTTCCGCCAAACCGATGAATCTGATCCACGGCACCGGTGATGGCGTTGGTGACGGAGGTATCGGGAAGACCCTCATAGATGTCGTAGTCGATGCTGTTGGTGGTGGAGGCAGAGTTGTTGATCCGGGCATTGCCGAACAACACCACACCACCCCACAGACCGCGGGTGGGGAACGGCAGATCCGACGGATCCAGAACGTCGTCCTGAACGGAGGTCAGGATGATCGGGCTGTTGGCCGTACCATTGGCATTGAGCTTGCCGCCGCGGCAGACGAAGAGGCAGCCGAAATCGTTGGCCGCGCCGCCCCCCGTGCCGGTACCCGGGACGCCCTGGATGACGGTGCCAGCCTCGATGTTCAGGACCGCGCCGCCCATGACATAGACGAATCCATTGAGGACATAGGTGTTGGTCGCCTGCCAGGTGTGATTTCCGTAAAGATAGCCTGGTTCGATTTCCACCACGTTGAAGTTGTCCGGAAGGAATCCCTCGGTCGCCAAAGCGGTCCAACCCCGGAGCCAGTTGTCATTGGCATCGAAGGCACCCTTGTACGATGCCGGCGTATAGAAGCCATCCATCGGCGTTGCCTTCGTGTCACTGAACGCCGGGCTGCCCGGCAGCGGACGCGGATCCAAGCCTCCGTCCTGGGTTCGGCTGATCGATCGGAGCTGCGGATTCACGACGGGGTTCAACGCTGCCGGAACCGAGGCGCTCGTTCCATACACATCCCCGCTGACGCCCGCCTGCGCGAAGTTGAAGAAGATGTTGTTGGCGAAGTCCGGCTGGGAAGTGGCATCGATGCGAACACGACGACCCTGGAACTCGGTGAACACGTTGTTGTACCAGCGGCAGAAATTCGCCCGCCGGACGTTGTGCGCATCATTTCCCGTCCCGGCAGTGCCTGCCCCGATCAACGTCGCATTGTACACCGTATAGTCGGAGCGCGGTTCCGCGCCCTCGACCAACAGATCGTTCGGCTGGGGTTGGCCGTTCTGTTCCGAGCCCTGGTCGCGCGCGTCCGGGGACTGG
>JBDNHZ010000492.1:0-14431 GCA_041688515.1 Verrucomicrobiota bacterium | reverse complement strand
CTACATGGCGATACGAACTCTGCGGGCCATTTGACCTGGGCGGTGTGGCCCGAAGGGCATGGGGAATTCACCGTGCACCTTCCGGACGGAGCCGGTGTGTCCACCTTACGGGTCGAAGATGACGGCGAGGTGCTCATGACCCTGGAGGGGGTGGCACGGCCCCATGTGCTGCGGGTGCACCGGCAGGAAAAGCCGGGGACGGTGCTCCGCGACGGGATCCCACTCGTCGAAGGCCGCGACTGGCGGCATGACGTCCGGACCTGGAAGCTGAGCATTACCAACAGAGCGGCGATGAATGTCGGATACACGGTCCGTCGGGCTCATTGACGTGATCCATGACGTGACGGGAAGAGGATCGACGTGATCGGACCAGCCCCAAGCGACCAGCACAGGGACTTCCAGGAGGGACTTCACGGGAAGTTCTCCATGAACTGTTTGACGGCGTCCAGGGTCAGCGGTGGCTGACTTGCCAGTGGGGCAAAGACCATGGCACCGGTCCGGGGACACCAAATGCGGGTGGGCTTCGTGGTTTCAACGTGTGCCTCGGCCGCTCGGCGACGAAGGAATTCGGAAACGGTCAGTTGCTCGCTCCGTGCCAGCCTTCGAATTCGGCGCGCCTCGGCTTCGGTGACCTTGAAAGTCAGTGTGGTCATAGGTCATGCCGTCTTCACGGGCGGCTATTCCGTCAAGGCCGCGAGCCTATCCTCCCGCCATGACCGGGCGGAATCCGGCTTCCGTCAGGATCCGCGCCACCGCCTCCCGTTGGTCACCCTGGATCTCGATCTGACCGTCTTTCACCGTCCCGCCGGTTCCGCAGGTGCGCTGCATGGTCTTGGCCAGCGATTCCTTCTCGGCCGCGCCGATGCCAATGAAATTGGTGACGACCGTGACCGTCTTGCCACCCCGGCCCGCCTTTTGCCGGATGATGTCCACCCGACCCCGGCTCTTGCGCGGGGCAGGGGGAGCGGCGGGATCCTCGGCCTTGCCGGGAGGCAGACCGGCACTGCTCAACGCGGCGAAGGGATTGTTGAACTCGTCCATGCGCTTCGCAGGGTGCCATCCCGGCGTCGATGGATCCAGCCCGCGGACGAAGGGGAAAGGACGAATTCCATGGGCTCTCGATCGCCGGTGGATTCCTCCAAGGAATCCGGCTTCAATCGTCGCAATGCCCTCCGTGAACCGGGTCCGCCGCACTCTCCTTCCCGTCGCCCTCCTGCTGGGGGCCTTGACCGTCCCCGCCGCCGATAAGCCGGCCCCAAAGCCGTCCGGGCCGCAGAGCGACGGCCCGTTTCGCAAGGTCATCCTCGATGCCGATCGTGATCTGAATGGGGACGGGACGATCGACGATGTGATCGTGGATCCGATGGAGATCGCCACTGCGCCGGACGGACGGGTGTTCCTGATTGAGCGCGCGGGCGTGGTGAAGATCTGGAAGCCGGACACGAAGACGACGGTGGTGGCGGCGAAGCTCGAGGTGTTCAAGGAACTCGAGGATGGCCTGCTCGGCATCGCCCTGGATCCGAAGTTCAGCGAGAACCATTGGGTTTACCTCTTTCATTCCGAGCCTGAGACCCGCAAGACCGCGGCGGGCGGCAAGGCCGGCGACAATCTGGTCTCCCGTTTTACTCTCAAGGGAGACGCCCTCGACCTGGCCTCGCGCAAGGAACAGATCCGCATCACGACCCAGCGCGACGACTGCTGTCATTCCGCCGGTTCTCTGGCCTTCGACGCCCAGGGCAACCTCTACGCCGCGACCGGCGACAACACGCATCCGGGGGCTTCTGACGGATTCACGCCGGTGGACGAACGCGACGGACGCGGCCCTTGGAATGCGCTCAAGTCGGCCGCCAACGCCAATGATCTTCGCGGCAAGATCCTGCGGGTGCATCCCGAGCCGGATGGCACCGTGACGATTCCCAAGGGCAATCTGTTTCCGCCTGGGACGCCCAACACCCGTCCCGAGATTTATGTCATGGGCAACCGCAATCCCTGGCGCATCGATGTCGATCGTCGCACGGGATACCTGTACTGGGGCGAAGTGGGGCCGGACGCGGGTGGTCCCAACGAACAACGGGGGCCGGCCGGATTCGACGAGATCAACCAGGCCCGCACGGCGGGAAACTTTGGTTGGCCGCTGATCATTGCCGACAACAAGCCCTATCGCCGGCACGACTTCGCCACCGGGATGAATGGTGATGCCTGGGATCCGGCGCATCCGGTGAATGAGTCCCGGTACAACACCGGGCCGCGTGAGCTGCCGCCGGCTCAACCGGCCTTCATCTGGTATCCCTATTCCGCCTCCACCCGTTTCCCGGTGGTTCGAGACGGGGGACGCACGGCCTGTGCCGGGCCGGTGTATTACTTCGACGAGAAGCTGGCTTCGCCCACCCGGCTGCCGCGCGAGTTCGATCACACCCTTTTCATCTACGAATGGTCGCGGAACTGGATCATCGCCGTGCATCTGGACGACGAGAACCGCATCGCGAAGAAGCCGGATGGCTCCCTGCACATGGAACGGTTCTGTCCGCAGATGACCTTCATGCGGCCCACCGACCTCAGCATCGGACCGGACGGCTGCCTCTACGTCCTGGAGAACGGGACCGCGTGGAACGGCAACCGCGACACCCAACTCGTCCGCATCGAGGCGGGAACCCAATAGGTGCGAAGGACAGGCGGCCTAACGGGCCTGGTAGCTCACGAAGGCCACCCGTTTGCTGTCGGGTGACCAGCACGGAACGTTGATCGTTCCCTGGCCACCGAACAGCTTCGCCAGCACTTCGATCCGGCCGCTCGCCAGTTCCAGCAGGCGCAGGCTGACATCCTTGTTCTCCGGGTGCCCGGTGACGTCGCGAGGATAGGTGAGGAACAACAGCCATTTCCCGTCCGGGGAAGGATGGGGAAACCAGTTGTTCGCAGCGTCGCGGGTGATCTGGGTCGGGTTGCTGCCGTCGGCGTCCATGCGCCAGATCTGCATGCCATCGGACCGCTCGGAATTGAAATAGATGAACTGCCCATCGGCCGAATAGTCGGGGCCATCGTCCAAGCCGCGCGAGGTCGTCAGGCGCGTCTCGCGACCGCCCTCGACCGGGATGGTGTAGATGTCGAACTCTCCATTGCGCTCGGCGCAGTAGGCGAGGGTCTTACCGTCGGGCGACCAACCGTGCCAGTAGGAGGGGGCTTGATCGGTGATGAGTTTTGGGACACCGCCCGTGATGGGCAGGGTGTAGATCCGGGAACGCCGATCACCCTGGGTCTGGTCGCTGATGACCAGTTGGGTGCCGTCCGGCGAGATTCCGTGGTCGTTGTTGCAGCGGACCGCAAAGCCCGTGTCGATGAGTTGCGGTTCACCCCCGGCAACGGGGATCTGAAGGATGCGTCCCTGGCGGTTGAACAGCAGACTGACGCCGTCCCGTGACCAGTTCGGTGCCTCGATCCGGTTGGTGGTCCACCAGACCACGCGTCGATCCTTGGAGGCGATGGCGACGGTCTCCAGCGTGCTCAGCAGCTTGGGCGTGGTGCTGGCCGGGGGATTCACCATCAGTTCCACCTTCGTGAACACCGCCGTCTCCAGGGCTTCGTCGTTGTGGGCGCACACGCCCAACCCGACGTAGAACGGTTCGTTCAACTCCAGCCGGAACGATCCGCCCGCGGGTTCAAGTTCGCCGCCGTTGCGCGCGATGGACATCGAGACGTACCGCCCCCGCTTCTCCAGTCGCAGCCGGGTGGGCCCCTTCACAGCCGACTGGATTTCGCGGGTCATCGCGCCCGGCGCCTCGCGGTATTGAAGCGAGGTCAATCCGTCGCCATGCAGGGCTGCGTCGGCATAGGCGGAATCGGCGTCGAGCGACTGACGCACCAGCAAGCAGGCCTTGCGATGCGGGTCGAGCCCCTTGCCTTCGAAGGTGATGTCGGCACTCAGGGTTACGTCCCCGGAGACCTCCTTCCAGACGAAGTGCAGGGCGTCGTTGGTGAACCACATGTTCTTGCCACCGCCGGCGACCCGGTAGCGGGCCGGAGCGGCATCGAACACGGCGGAACCGGTACGCCTTGGGCCGCCCACGTCCGACGAACCAGAAAACTCCCCGATCTCTGCGCCAGAGAGGCTCGCTGCAAAAACCAGGCTAGAGAACCAGGTGAGCGCCAGGCGCGGGAAAGGAGGCATCGTGAGCATCCAACCCCAACGAGGACGCTTTGGCAATGCGTGGGCCTGCCGGGAGGGACACGGGGCGCATCTTGACACCGCCCCCGTCCGACTGGGATCCGCCTCCTCAGCTACGGACGGGGCGGCGGGGTAGCTGCCGACGTGAGGAGGCGGATCCCAGACGAGGCGAGGCACGCAGGAACCCGCCTCCTTACGTCGGCAGCTACCCAGGTTTGTGTCGCCGCCCAACTGATCGGGGGCAGTGTCAAGATGCGCCCGGGACACGGGGCACCCATCACCGTCCTTCCGGCACCAACGGTTGGGTCCAGGCCATCTCCACTTCGCCCGCGCGGCCCGGATTGGCTTTGGCACGCGAGGAACTGATCCGGGCGCGGACATAGAGTTCGTCGCCTCGGAGACGGTACTCGGCGGTCGGACCATCCATCACGGCCAGGACGGTTCCCACATCCGAGCTGTATCGATGGGTGACGCGGAGTGGCATGCCGGCGCCGGTGACCAGTGGTTCGTGGGTCGGATTGAATCCGCGGCGGGTGCCGATGAATTCCACCCGGTACTTCACGCCGCGCTGGGCATTGATCTCCACTCGCAGACGATCGTGTTCCCGACGGACATCGAGGAGTTCGACCCCGCTGCTGGAATAGAAGTCGCCGGCCTCCAGGGCGGCGATGATGTGCTCCACCTGGAGGCTTCGTGACCGGACCTGGACCCAGCCGCGGCCCGGATTGCTGAGGTTTACCGAGTTGGTGTGGTAGTTGTGTCCGTCGTCGGTCGCGAGACCGTAAAGCGGACCAAGACCGAGGAAGGCGAGACGCCAGGTCAGGGCGATGTCCCACATCCGTTCGATACTCGGATGCCCGGCGTCACCTTCGTTGTAGACCGACGGATGACCGTTATAGACCTCGAAGAACTGTTCCCCGCGGATCTGCATGAGTTCCTCGGCCGTGATGCCCCAGCCGAAGTTCGGGTGGTTGATGTGCGGGAACATCGGTTGCCCGGTCGCTGCGCGTTGTGCCAGCACGGCATCGACGTTGCGCTGAAGCGCCTCCACCACGTTGGATCCTCCCTGAGCGTCGATCGGATGCTTCAGGTTGTGGGCGTTCAGGTGCAGCGGTGCGGTCAGGTATCGATCGGTAATCTCCTCGCCCGCCACCATCAAGAAGCGGCCGGGTTGCTCCAATCGGCCCCGGTACTCGTCCAGCGGACGGAGTCGCACCTCCTGGACGTCCTTCACGGTGCGTTGCTGGACCCAATCCTTGCCCCAGGCCGCCCGATACTTCTCCAATGCCACGCCGGCACCACGGGCGTTCTTCAAGGCAAACCACCGTTCGCCTACCTGCAGCGCGTTGTGATCGGAGACCGAGAGGAAATGGTATCCTTGGTCCTTGTACCACCCGGCGATCATCTCCGGATAATCGTCGCCATCGCTCCACAGGGAGTGGGTGTGCAGATTGCCCTTCCACCAGCGAGGGCTGGTCCTGGAATCGGGGCGGTGCACGCATCCGGGAAGCAGGAGCGCCAGACCCAGCGTGAGGACGCCGAGACGCAAGGAGAGGTTCATCGGCGGAGTTTCGCCTGAGCCATTCGCCTGGTTCAAGCGCGGTTCCAGGAACCCGTCCCTTCAGCGTTGATCCCCCGTCAACGTTGATCCGTGGGATTGCCCGATTGGCGGCCGAGGAGTTCCAGCACGGCGGCTGTCATCGAGGTGACGCACGCCTTGAGCGTTGGCTCCGGGACCGGAGCAAAGGTGGCCGAGTGGTTCGAGGGCACCGGCACGCCGGTGCGCTCGCTTTCAGTGATTCGCACCGGATCGGTGGCTCCGACCCACCACATGCAGATGGGCACTCCTTCCCGTCGGTACTGGGAGAAATCCTCGGCACCCATGATGGGTTCCTGCACCCGTGCGCCGTCCTTGCCGAACCACTCCAGGAAGGAACCGGTCAGGCGGCGTGCGAGGGCGGGATCGTTGCTCGTGACCGGAACGGACTCGGGCGTGAAGCTGATGACAGGAAGGCGATCTTCCGGGATGCCAGCCGCCCGCGCGGTTCCGTCGCAGATGCGGCGGATGGAGGCAATCAGTTGCGCCATCACCTTTTCATCAAAGGCACGGAGGGTGAGCTCGAGTCGGACTTCGTCCGAGATGATGTTGCGCTTCAATCCACCGTGGATGGTACCCACGGTCACGACTGCCGGAGCGCCCGGTTTGATCTCACGACTGACGATGGTCTGGAGGGCAACGACGATCTGGGAGGCGATGACGATCGGATCCTTGGTGGTGTGCGGGGCTGAACCGTGGCCGCCCACTCCCCGGACCTGGATGTCCATCGAGCTGACGCTGGCGAGGAATGGGCCTTCGCCATAGCCGATGACTCCCGCCGGCAACATGGAGGTGGTGTGCAAGGCGATGGCGAAGTCCGGCTTGGGGAACCGCGTATAGAGGCCGTCCGCCAACATCGCCCGGGCTCCTCCCACGATCTCCTCGGCGGGTTGGGCGATCAGCACCAGGGTTCCGGACCAACGATCCTTGAGGGAGACCAGCAGCCGTGCGGTCCCGATGAGGCCGGTGATGTGCGTGTCGTGGGCGCAGCCATGCATCGCGGGTTGATCCTTGCCGGAAAGGTCCTTCACCACGTCGGTGCTGGCGTACGACACCCCGGAGTTCTCGCGGATGGGCAGGCCGTCCATGTCCGCGCGGACCAGCAGCGTGGGCCCCGGTCCATTGGTGAGGACGCCGACCACGCCGGTGTTGCCCACCTTCTCGGTCACCGTGAACCCGAGCGCCCGCAATTCACCCGCCACGAGCGCCGCGGTCTTCACCTCCATGAACGAAAGTTCCGGATGGGCGTGCAGGTTGGTATAGATGCCGAAGAGCGAGGGATACTCGGTTGCGATCCGTTGGCCCACCCGATCGCGAAGCGGTCCTGATGATGCGGCAGCGGCGGCGAACGGGAGGATGCCGCCCAGGAGAAGGAACCACCAGGACGGGTGCGTGTGCGTGAGTCTCATGATCAGGTAAGCCGAGGGGCGATGGCAGGGGACCAATGATTTAATCCACGAACTGGTCGTCCGGGATGAGGGTCCATCCGGAGCCATGATCTCCCGGCGTCTTCGGTCTCCGGTAGATCCGGACGCTTCCCCCCGCCATGACGGCGCGGACGTCGACGCCGGTGGGGACACACTGGGTGAGGCACAGATGGATCTGTCCGCCGAAGTTGGCGAACGACGACGGGTTGTAGTCCCCGCCGGGCCCGCCCAGATTGCCTGACTTGATCCCGAAGGAACACAGGGTTCCGGCACCGTCCTGGCCGGCCTCATCGGTTGGCAACGGGGAGGGGGATCCCACTTTCAGTACATTCTCCAGCATATTGAATCGGTTTGATGGACTGGTTGGTCGGCGCCCCACGCAGGATCCAGGACCCGTTGGATGGACGGCAGTAAGTTTTTTCCAGCAGTCCCCATTGCGGTTCCACAGTCAATCGCAACCTCGGGGAGCCGCATCGGCAGAGGTGCTTTCTGACCGTGCCCCCTCCCGGACTAGAATCAGCCTCGTCACCTCGTCTCCTACGGGTAGGCGACGACGTCAGGAAACTCTATTCTCCGGAGGGACGAGTTCCACGAGTCCGTGGAGGTTCCCTACATGGCTGCGTCCGCCTCATTGCCTCGGCACCCTGACCAGGCCGGAAGCGGCCGCTCAACCCAACCGTCCTCCGCCTCGGGTTTCGGTGACGCTGTCGCCCAGATCTTCCCCGGATGGATTGGCATCCGGCTTCGGGACCTTCGGTGTCGGGGCCTTCAGTTCCGGGCGCAGTACGTGCTGTCGCATCCCGACGGGGAGTCGGAAGTGCTGCGGATAGTGGTGAGAGAGGTTCAGCAGCATCTGGGCGGCGATGATGTGGAAACTCTGGGCCCAGGCGAGGGGGGTGTTGTGCCCCATCTGTTCCCCGACAAACATTTCCGGGACGTAACCCTCCGGAGTCATCACCGACTCCAGCTTCGCAAAATAGCCGACGGCCTTTTCGAAGTAGTGTTGCCGGAGCTCCCAGCTGAGGGGAAAGGAGCTGCGATCCTTGCGATAGCCGACGCTGTGCTCGGCAAACTTGGCGTAGCAGATCGCCAGCCAGGCAAACCCCAGCGGCCACTGCGCCGTTTCACCATGGTGCGGCATGAGTCCCTTGCCGCAATAGAAGTCCCCCGGATACCGGCTGACGCCCCGTTCCCCAATCAGGTGGGTCTCCACCTGATCCAGGATCAGGAGTTTGGTGTCGTAATCGACAATGCTATAAGGCCAGATCAGGCTGAGCTGGGCGAGGTCGCAGGGACGGCTCGGGGATTCCCGGGGGAGCAGCCGCGCCAGCGCCGCACGTCCACTGGCGATCATGCGTTCGCTCACCGGCACATGGATCCCGATCTCGATCTTCTGCCGGTACTTGTAATCGTAGTAGCCCTGATCGTGCCACATCATCAGACCGCCCAGAACCGCCCCATAGCTGCTGACATGTTCCTCTGGGCCTTCTTCCCACATCCCGAAGTCCGGTTCAAAGCCGAGGTTGTGGATATAATCCCGGATATGGCTGATCAGGATGAAATCCTCGCGCGTGAACCGGAACCCATAGCCCTTCCGGATCAGGTCGCCCATCTTGTACATGAACAACCCGAAGACATCGAGTTGATGATGCCCCCAATCGTCGGTGATGGACTCCAGCGTGGTGGGATGAACCCGTGCCGGCATGAACTCGCCCCGCTGATGATGCACGTCGGGCTTGACGATGGACGCCCGGATGATCTGGAGGTGGTACCGTTTGAAGATGTCGAGAACGAGCCGGAAACTCTCGATCATCTTGTCGAAGCAACCCAAGTACTCGTTTGCATAAGTCGCAAACATGATGTCTCGAATCCAGAACACATTGTAGGTGTCCCCGGAGCCGTCCTCGGCGGAATAGGGGCTGGCGACATAGCCCCCGTTGGGCCGACGCAGGCGCTCCAGGTGGGCGTAGGACGTGCGGACTCTTTCCTCGATGGATTGGTGTTCAAATAGGGTCATGAAGTGATGGACTTGGCCCCGACCTTGTCGGGGCCTTGTCCTGACGAAAATCACCCGCGATGTCAGGCACATTTTGCCCGCGAACCTGAAATGCCTATCGGATCTTCACGCGGTGCAGCCCGATGCTCCCCCTGAAACGCGAGTCCGAGGCGGCTGGGGGCGGGAATGAGGACTCGTGGAACTCGTCCCTCCAGTTGCTCGTGCCTCTGAACCGACCACGAATGGAGGTCCACCTTACCGTCCGGCGACCCGCGATTCGGGAATGACCGGCCGCGGGATGAAGCCCGCCCGGGTCATGTACTCCGCCCACTCCGGTCCATGCTCTTCGATCCGGGTGCCGTAGCGGACCGAGGCCACGACGTGGGCCAGTTCATGACAGAGCGTCTCCAGGAGCAGGGCTTCATTCCGTTCCAGCAGCAGCACGGCGTTCAGGGTGATCGTCAGGCGGGTCAGATCACAATGGCCCAGGGCTGCGCCCAGATCGCCTGAGAATTCGATGTCGACGTCGCGCATCAGTCGGGACAGGCCCCAGAGGGCCGTCCACCGTTGCGCCTCGCGGAACAGTCGTTCGAGCTTCCGCTGCATCGCTTGTTCGTCTTGCGGGGAGGTCACGTGCCTTGCCTCGGGGATTCGGCGGCGCGGGTCAAGCGCGGCCTTCACTCCGTGTTGCCATGCTTCCCGGAGCGTTCCTGGACCCCGTGACGACGTGAGCCTTGAAACCGAGATAATGCCTGCTCCCGCCCCAGCCGACATTGGCCGTGACCGGCCCATTCCTCCCCGGCATCGTCGCGCGACAACCCCCTGATGAATCCTATCCGCTGGTTCCTGCTTTGTTGTCTCGCGCTCGTCTGGTCGGCCTGTGCGCCGATCCGTTCTCCCCGGGCCGTGTCTCATCCCTGGACCGTGCCCGCCTTGTGGAAAGCCCCTGCCTTTGCGATGGGCGCGCGCACCGGATTGGTGGAGGAGATCTTCTATGAAGGTCCCCCCTTCCAGGGAAAGCCGACCCGTGTGTTTGCCTACCTCGGCAGACCGGCTGCCTCCAAGGGGAGATCCCCGGCGATCGTCCTTGTCCACGGAGGCGGCGGAAAGGCCTTCCGAGACTGGGCCGAGCATTGGGCAAGGCGCGGCTATGTCGCGCTCGCCATGGATCTTGCCGGGAACGGCCCCGAGGGTCGCCTGCCCGACGGTGGACCCGACCAGGCGGATGCGACGAAGTTCCGCAACTTCACGGACACCGAGGTGAGGGAGATGTGGAGTTACCACGCCGTGGCCAACGTCATCCGGGGACATTCCCTGCTGCGTTCGCTACCGGGCGTGGACCCGGACCGGATTGGGCTGACCGGGATCAGTTGGGGCGGGTACCTCACCTGTCTGGTGGCCTCGGTCGATCATCGCTTCCAGGTGGCGGTCCCGGTCTATGGATGTGGATTCCTCGGGGACAACAGTGTCTGGAAGGACGGTTCGCTGGCCGCCATGGCCCCGGATTCCCGGGAACGGTGGCTGCGCCGGTTTGATCCCAGCCAGTACCTCGCGGACGTTCGATGCCCGATCCTCTTTCTCAACGGGACCACCGACTTCGCCTATCCCCTCGACAGCTATCAGAAGTCCTATTCCCTGGTTCCGGAAAAGCGGCGTCACGTGGCCATCGTGACCCACCTTCCGCATGGACACATCTGGACGTTTGGCGAGGTCGACGCCTTCGTGGATCACCACCTGCGCGGCACCGCGCCGTTGGCCAGGCCCGGGCCATTGATGCGGGCCGGGGGGACGATCCGGACCCGGGTCACGTCCACGGTTTCCCTGAAGGCCGCCAGGCTTTGCTATACGAGCGATGTCGGGCCTTGGAACCAGCGTCGGTGGGTCAGTGAACCCGCGCATTTGGACGGCTTGATGGCCACGGCGACGTTGCCCGTCGTCCGCCCGTTGGTGGCCTTTATCGCCGTCATCGACGAACGCGGACTCCGGGTGAGTTCCGACTTCCTGGAGATGCCGTGAGAGTCCTGGGGGTGCGGCCGTCCCCGACCGCCTCTGGTCGGCGGCGAAGTCGGTGGTGCTCGGATCGAGCCGCGGTTTAACCTGTGATGAAAATAGCGTTTTGGGTCCGACGGTTATTAGGTGCGTCTGGGTTGCTGTTGGCAGCCTGGTTCACGGGTTGTCAGGGCACGCCGATGCAAGGAACGGCAACTTTTAGAAGCCTCCAGGGCCGTTGGGAGGGCGACGGGCGGGAAGGCAACGGCCCGAGACGCCGGTGCACCATCACGATCACCGGAAGTTCGCTGCGGCTGTATCGCGACACGAACTATTGGTTTGAGACCACGTTCACGTTGCCGGCCGGCACCGACCCGCAGGAGATTCAGGCCACGATCCATGCGGCATCCCATCGGGACCACCTAGGCGAAGTGGTTTTCGGGATCTTGAAGCTGAAGGGGGGAGACACGGACGCTGGCCGCGCTGGATCATCCTGGAAAGCTGCCGAAGGATTTCGCGGATGAGCAGTACTCGCTGTACGAAGTCCGGAGGGCTGACCGTGGGCGGGGAAGGGGACGGCAGCGATGACGATCTCGGGATTCGACCCGCGGTTGTCGGCAGGGAGAAGTCGCTTGCGAATTCGCTGCGGCATGCGGGTTCTCGACGCCAACGTCGGCGTCCCTGGAATGGGAGTCTTGACCCAACGGCCGGGGACCTTGTCCAACGACTTCTTTGTGAACCTGCTCGACCTCAACACCGAGTGGAAGAAGTCCACGGTATGCGAGCACTTCTTTGAAGGACGTGATCGCAAGACGGGGAAGGTCAGGTGGACTGCGAGCGCCGTCGATCTGGTCTTTGGCTCGAATTCACAGCGGCGCTCGATCGCGGAGGTGTATGCGAGCGGAGATGGACGACAGAAGTTCGTCGAGGACTTCGTCGCCGCCTGGACCAAGGTGATGAATCTGGATCGCTTCGATCTGGGCCCGAAGCGGATCGCGGGGCTCTGATCCAGACGGCCACCCGAGCGGTCCCGCCACGCGAGACCGCGCCCCCCAGGACTCCCGGTCCTCCCCGGATTCAAAGGAGTGGGCGGGGCGATTCTGCCCTTGGGAGCTTTCCTGGCGACGGACTCGTTTCGCTGCTGGGCTTGACCGCGCGATTCGAGGCTTTTCTGCCGGTCGGGTTCGGGGATGGTTGCCGGCGCGATCATGACACCTTGGTTGATACTGGCGGTTGCGGGAGCGTACTTCGGAGCGCTGTGCACCCTTGCCTGGTGGACGGGACGGAAGGCGGATGCCGCGGGATACTTCCTGGGGAACCGTCAGTCGCGCTGGTACGTGGTGGCGTTCGGGTTGATCGGGGATTCGCTGTCGGGAGTGACCTACATTTCGGTGCCGGGGAAGGTCGCGATTGACCGGTTCTCCTACTTCCAGATGGTGCTGGGATATGTGCTGGGATACGTGCTGATCGCGGAAGTGCTGATTCCGATGTACTACCGGCTGAACCTGACCTCGATCTACGGGTTTCTGGGAACCCGTTTCGGGCCGCTGGCGCAGAAGACCGGGGCGAGCTTTTTTCTGCTGTCGCGGTTGCTCGGCGCGGCGGCGCGACTTTATCTGGCGGCGAATGTCTTCCAGCGCTTCGTCTTTGATGGGCTCGGGGTCCCGTTCTTTGTGACGGTTCTGGGGATCATCCTGCTGATGCTGGCCTACACCCTCAAGGGAGGGATCCAGACGCTGGTCTGGACCGATTTCTTCCAGAGCCTTTTTCTGGTTCTGGGGGTGGTGGTGAGCCTGGGGATCATCGGGAGGGACCTCGGCCTGGGGGTTTCGGGGATGGTGGAGCGGGTTTGGTCGAGTGAGCTGTCCCAGGTGTTCAACTGGGATTGGCGATCGAAGGGATACTTCTGGAAGCAGTTTCTCAGCGGCGCGGCGATCACGCTGGTGATGACCGGGCTCGACCAGAACAACATGCAGAAGAGCCTGTCCTGTCCAACGCCGGGTGATGCCAAGAAGAACCTGTATACCTTCGCGATGCTACAGGTGCCGGTGAACCTGTTTTTCCTGGCGCTGGGCGTCTTGCTGTACGGGTACGCCCGGGAGCGGGGGGTGACCTTGCCGGAGAGCTCCGACCAGTTGTTTCCGACGCTGGCGCTGCATCATCTGGGAACGATGGCGGCAGTGGTCTTCATCCTCGGGTTGACCGCGGCGACCTTCAACAGTGCCGACTCGGTCCTGACCACCCTGACGACCTCCTTCTGTTTCGATTTCCTGGGCCTTGAGGATCGCCAAGACCTGACCGATGCCCAGAAGGGGCAACATCGGCACTGGGTCCACTTCGGGTTCTCAATGGCGTTGCTGTGGGTGATCCTGGCCTTCCGTGCGGCCGGGAAGATCCCGGTGATCGACCTGGTGCTGGGCCTGGCGACCTACACCTATGGGCCGTTGCTGGGGTTGTTTGCGCTGGGGTTGGCGACGCGGATCCGGGTCGGGGGACCCTGGGTCCCGGTGGTGTGTGTCGCGGCACCGTTGATCTGCTGGATCCTGGCTCGGAACTCGAAGGATTGGCTGGACGGATATCTCTTCGGCACGGAGTTGCTGCTCCTGAACGCGGCCCTGACCGTTTTTGGGTTGGTGTCGCTGGCGCGCAGTCGGGGTGGAGTGAAGGCCTGAGCGGAGCCTCATCGACGCCTGAGGACAGGCGGCCTCCAGACATCGCAAACTCGAGATTTGTCCGGAGGCAAAATGCGGTTGGGGCGAAGCTTTGCTTCCGAGACAGGCTGGCGTTAGCGTGGACGGATGAACTTTTCGGTTGCGCGTCGCGCTTGGGCCATGGCGTTGGTGGTGGGTGTCGGTCTCTGGGGGACAGGGTGCTCCAAGGACAGTGATCATGATCACGCCGGGGGCGGTGGACATGCCCATGAGGCGAAGAACGGCGGGCAATTGGTCGAGGTGGGGCAGCATCAATTCAACTTCGAGATCCTTCCCGACGCGGCCGCCGGCAAACTCACCGCCTGGGTTCTCGATGCCCATGCCGAGGGGTACGTCCGGATCGCAGCCCCGATGCTGCAGGTGCGGGCAACGGTGGACGGACAGGAAAAGGTTCTGGTCCTGGCCGCGGTGGCCAATGCGGCGTCCGGGGAGAAGGTGGGTGACACGTCGCAGTTCGAGGGATCCGCAGAGTGGTTGAAGACGGCCAAGTCCTTCTCGGGAAAGATCACGGGAGTGAATCTGAGCGGGAAGGATTTCGGGGACGTGGCATTT
>JBDNHZ010000491.1:0-2492 GCA_041688515.1 Verrucomicrobiota bacterium | reverse complement strand
TACCGTTGCTCCGTTGTTGTGAAACATTTCCGTTCCCGGTCTTGAATAGGAACCGGTTTGAACAGCGACGAAGCAAAGAGAACGACGTATTTCAGGTCCCTGCCGCCGGCGTCGTTACCGTTGCTTCGTCGGTGTAAAACATTTCCGTTCCCGGTCTTTGACATTAACCGGTTTGAACAGCCACGAAGCAAAGAGAGCGACGCTCTTCGGGAAGACCCTGTCTTCAGAAACGTCACAACCTTTGTGGTAAACACCGCCCTCTCTTGCCCGAAATCTCTGTAATCCGCGTATCGTACCCGGACTTCTCCCATATGCAGCGCTCCCAACAACGCATTCTTCTCTCTGTCCCCCACATGGGTGGAACGGAATTCAACTACGTCCAGCAGGCGTTTGACTCCAATTGGCTCTCCACCGTTGGCCCCAACCTGAACGAACTGGAGAAGGAGTTTCAGTCGCTGGTCGGCAGTTCATCCGTAGCCCTCGCCAGCGGTACTGCTGGCCTCCACCTCGCCCTCAGGGCTGCCGGCGTTCGAGCCGGTGATGAGGTCATCGCCCAGTCCCTGACATTCGTCGCGAGTACGAATCCGATCCTGCAGGAGCATGCACGTCCGATCCTGATCGATTCAGAACGATCCACCTGGAACCTGGATCCCAACCTCCTCGCTGACTTCCTGGCTCGTCGGGCCCGTGACAACCGCCTGCCGAAAGCCGTCATGGCCGTCCATCTTTTCGGTCAACCCGCTGCCATCGATGAGCTGGTTGCGATCTGCCATCGGTATGATGTCGCGCTCATCGAGGACGCGGCCGAATCGCTGGGTTCACGGTACAAGGGGCGGCATCCGGGCACGTTTGGGCACATCGGCGTCTTTTCCTTCAATGGAAACAAGATGATCACTGGAACGACCGGTGGGATGCTTGTGACACCCGATGCCGCCATCGCGACCAAGGTCCGGCACTGGAGTACTCAGGCCCGCGATCCCGACCCTTCCGGCATCAACAACTATATCCATACCGAATCCGGCTACAACTACCGGATGAGCAATGTGATCGCCGGCATTGTCCGCGGCCAACTGGAAGTCCTATCCCTCCGGGTCCGACAACGCCGCGCAGTCTTCGATCGGTACCGTGATGGACTGGCCGATATTGCGGGTTTCGAACCCCAACCCGATGCACCGGGCGCAACCGCAGGACCTGGACCCGATGGCATGCCCGAGAATGCCACCTTCCACAGCCGCTGGTTGAGCTGTTTCCTGGTGGATGAATCCCGCTTCGGAATGTCGGCACCCGACCTCATTCGCTTCCTTGGCCGAGCCAATGTGGAATCGAGGCCGGTATGGCGCCCGATGCACGTCCAACCTCTCTTCGCCAGCGCAGAGAGGATCGGAGGATGTGTCGCCGAGGATCTCAATAGCCGCGGTATCTGCCTTCCCTCCTCCAGTTCCCTGAGCGAAGCCGACCAGCAATTCGTCATCGACGCGATCCGGGCTGCGCACCACAAGAAATAGCGTCTATGGGCAACAACTTTCGTTTGGTTCAGTCCCGGGCTCCCTGACCTATGCCCCGAGCCCTTGAGAATCCGTTGGGTTGGTGCTGGTTGATCATGGGGGTGCTCACCGTCGTCCTCTGTCGGAGGCCCACCCGCCGTTGTGGCGCGATCCTCGCCTGTCTTTGCATCGTTCTGACGGCATTCGGCGGGACTCCACTGTCGGCATGGTTGCTGTCCACACTCGAGCGATCCCACACATGGACTGCCGCGGGTCGGCTTGGGCAGGTGGACGCCATCGTCGTCCTCGGCGGAAGTTATTCGGTCAGCGCGGATGAACCGGCCGGGTTCAAGGTGAACTCGTCTTTTGACCGGATCACGACTGGCCTTGCGCTCGTTGACTTGGGCCTCTCCACAAACCTGGTGTTGGGCGGTGGCATCCCGGTTGGAGGCGCCAGTTCCATGCACGACGGCGAAGCGCTGAGGCCGTGGCTGGGGAAGCGGGTGCCTGCCTCGACGCGAGTTCTGGTAATCGAATCCAGCACAACCACCCGGGAGGAGGCCGTTCACTTCGCCACCATGGCCACCGGGAAAGGCTGGCATCGGATCGCCCTTGTTACCTCCGGATCCCATCTTCCCCGGGCTGTTGCGGTATTTGAGGGGCAGGGAATTGAAGTGGAACCGATCGGTTGTGCTTTCGAGGGTTTGACCCGTCTGAGTTCCGTCAATCGCTGGACGCTGGTACCTAACGCGGACGATCTGCGCCTGGCAGGCATGTGGTTCCATGAGATGATGGGCCGGCTCTACTACCGTCTACGAGGCTGGTCGAACTGAGCCCGGTTTGTCACAACGACGAAGGGAAGATATTGTGCTTAAATCCGCGGTGCGAAGCAGTTTGAACAGCAACGAAGCAAAGAGAGCGACGTACTTCAGGCCTCTGCCATCCGGCGTCGTTACCGTTGCTCCGTCGTTGTAAGACATTTCCGGTCCCGGCCCTGAATGGGAACCG
>JBDNHZ010000490.1:0-2521 GCA_041688515.1 Verrucomicrobiota bacterium | reverse complement strand
GGGCGGGGAACGAGCGAAGGACGGGGCACGTTCGAATGGAAGTCAGAGTCTCCTGACGTCGCCGCCTACCCGTAGGAGACGAGGTCACGAGCGCTCACTTCAATCGGGCGGGGAACGCGCGAAGGACGGGGTACGTTCGAATGGAAGTTAGAGTCTCCTGACGTCGTCTCCTACGGGGTAGGCGACGAGGTCACGAGGCTCATTCCAGGCGGGCGGGGAACGTTCACGGACTCGTGGAACTCGTCCCGACGCTCGTCCCTCCAATCGCTCCGGCCAGCGTGACTTCGCAGCGCAGGAGTTCGCGTCCCTCGACCCACGCGGATCCGGTGATCTGCACCAGGCGTCCCATCCGCCCGACCACGGAGGCCCGCAGTTCCACCCGATCCCCGGGCCGAGCCGTTTCCGAGATCTTGGCCGCGCGGATGCCGGTCAGCTTCAGGCCTGCCAACGGCGGGATTGTCGGGTCCGACTGCGCCACGACGCCCCCCAACTGCGCCACCGCCTCCACCAGCAAGACTCCGGGCATCATCGGTTCCCCCGGAAAATGGCCGCGCAGGAACTCCGCCACGAGCGGCAACCGATACTCCCCCACCCCTGAGATTCCGGGAGCCAACTCCAGCAGCGCATCGACAAAACGGAACTCCCGCCCGTGAGGCAGCGCTTCCAGCGCGGCAGCGAACCGGGCCGGTTCTACCGGATCTGCATTACCGGGGGATGCAGCCCGGGGTGTCATGGCGATTTTTTCCCGCCGGACACCTTCCATCCGGCATCCAGATTGGTTCGGAACAGCGCCTGCGACAGCCGGGCATTGGTAATCACCTCCGAGAAGTCATTCCGGAGACGCGAGCCATCGGCGAAGGTCATCTCGGTGGCTTTCAACTGTTGCCCGGCCGAATCCAACTCGAGTGCGAGCGCAGGCAGCATCCGTCGGGCAGACGCCTCCTGCGGACGCATCTTCAGGATGACCCCGGCGTCGTTGGTCACCACGCTCACCAGATCGAAGCGACGTCGGAAACCCGGGAGATCCCGCGGGAACCCGGCGTCCAGCAGTGCCATGAGATCGTTCATGGGACCCGGGCTGGGGCTGCCGAGGGAATGACGTTCCGCTCGACGCAATCGCGGCGACAACACCACCAACTCGTCGCCGCTGCGAAGCGCGAGTGACTGGGGAGGAATCCCCAACTCCCAGCGAAAGGAATTCGGGGCGGCAAACCAGACGCGACCGGTGGACACGAGGGGTTGGGTGAGGGCTTGGAGATGGCGGGTCTGAAGGACGGCAGCCTGCCACGTGACGAGGTTGGTGGCGGAAGCCATCCAGCGCTCGACGACGGCATCCTCCGCTGGACCGGCGGCGGCCCTCCCGAACCACGCCATGCTGGCCAGGCAGAGCCAGGCGAATCCGGGCGCGCCGCAGATCCAGTTCCGGAACATCGGCGCCCGTCGGCGCATGCCTTGATTCGAATTCATATCTTGGTTTCAGCTCCTTGGCGACTCGACTTCCACACCGGGACGAAATGGAACCATTGCCCGGGAAACTGGCGCACGGCGGGCTCGAACACACGCAGGATCCTGCCGGTCAATTCGCAACGTTCGTCCCGGTTGCCGAGGCGGGCCCGATCGTAGGGCACGGGCGGCAAGGCATAAGCCCGGTACCGTCCCTGCTCCCGCACGACGTACACCGGAAGGATCACCGCCCCGGTGGCCCGAGCGAGATCGGCAGCGGCGGAGCTCGCCAGCAATTGCTGTCCCAGGAACTCCACTTCCACTCCCGTCCCGGGCATCGGACGATCCAGCAGCAACGCCACCACCCCGCCCTCCTGCAATCGACGGATGACCTGAACAAAGGCGAATGGGTCCGCGCCCACCACCAGCGTCTCCACCCCGTGGCGCGCCCGCGCCTCGGCCCGCATCCCGGTCAGGCCGGCACCCGGCTCGGGAGCCGTCAACACCAGCGGCTTCACTCCGAAGGCGACCAACATGGAACCGCCCAGTTCCCAGTTCCCGAGATGGGGCGTCACCAGCAGGACTCCGCGACCGCTGCCCAGGGCTTGGTGAAACGGTTCCCATCCTTCCGCCGTCCCCACTGTGACCACGCCCGGGCCGAGGGCCTCGTATCGCCAGAGATCGACCAGTTTTTCGGCGAACTCCCCGAAGTTCTCCCGGGCGACGCACCGGGCGCGCTCGGGATCACCCCCAACGATCGGGAGCAGATTCGAGCGGACGACCTCCAATCGTTCCGGACGCACGAGGCAATAGGCGCGAGCCACACCGCGGGCCGCGGCCACCAGCAGTCGGCGAGGAATCCACCGTGCGAGCATGCTGGCCACCCGCCAACCCGCCGGTCCGTACAGGTGCGAAGCCCCCCCGACCGGAGCCGGCGGCACGGTCACCGGCATGGACGGAGGGAGCCAATGCCACCAACGCGGCAGCAGCAGCAACGACACCGCCAGCACGCACCCGACGCCTCCGGCACAAACCAGGTCGAGGCTGGCCAACCCGGCGTTGCTACTCCAGGCCAGCG
>JBDNHZ010000489.1:0-22213 GCA_041688515.1 Verrucomicrobiota bacterium | reverse complement strand
GGTTGCCCGCCCCGTCCCGAGGCCCTGCTCGACGCCCTGATCAAGCTCCAGGAAAAGGTCGGGCGTGAGCCCAGTTCGAGTACCCTCAAACGCGATGTTGCGCCGCTGAAGTACGGCCGGCTCGGTCTGGAGATCTCCGCGCAGAGCATTGAGCAAACCCGGAAACCCAAGGCCTGACCGTGGCAACCGCTGTCGAACTCGCCCAACAGCTCCGGGAGGCTTTCCCGGAGACGATTCTCGCACCCACCGAATTCCGCGGGGAGATCACTCTGGTCGTGCAGGACGCCGGGCGCATCGCCGACATCTGCCTCCACGCCCGGGACACGCTGGGCTTCGAGATGCTGCTGGACCTGTCGAGTGTTGACCAATACGGCGACGATCCCCGCTGGCTCGTGGTGTATGAACTACTCGGGTTGACCCACGGGCATCATCTTCGGCTGAAGACCGCGGTTTCTGAAGAAAAGGGTGAATTACCTACGGTTTCCAGGGTCTGGCCGACCGCCGACTGGCACGAGCGCGAGGTGTACGACATGATGGGAATCCGCTTCGCCGGGCACCCCGACCTGCGCCGGATCCTGATGTGGGACGGCTATCCCTATCACCCGTTGCGGAAGGATTTCCCGCTGGCGGGCAAGCCGACCGATCTTCCGGAAGTGGCGTTTACCCGTTCTGCGCCACAGGAAGGCGGACCCTTCATCACGGTGGCCAGCACGGCCGACAGCATGGCCCGCGAGCCGCGGGCCCGGAATCCGGAGGAGTAAGGCATCGACGCCATGGCAACTTCCCAGACCATCGAATTTCGTGATCCCGGCCAGCGCGCCGCGGCGACGGCGGCCCCGGCCAACCCGGCGGACGCGATGCAGGACCTTGTCGGCGACAAGATGGTGCTGAACATGGGTCCGTCCCATCCCTCGACCCACGGGGTGCTCCGCATCCTGATCGAGATGGACGGTGAAACGATCACCAAAGCGATCCCGGATCTCGGCTACCTGCATCGGGGGGACGAAAAGATCGCGGAGAACATGACCTACAACCAGTTCATCCCTTATACGGATCGGCTGGATTATCTCGCTCCTCTGGCCAACAACGTGGCCTATGCCCTGGCGGTCGAAAAGCTGCTGGGCATCCACGAGACGCTGCCCCCGCGTTGCCAGTACATCCGGGTCATTTGTTGTGAGTTGGCCCGCATTTCCGCCCATTTGCTCGGCCTGGGCGCGTTCGCGATGGATGTCGGGGCCCTGACGGTGTTCCTCCATACCTTCACCGAGCGCGAGAAGATCTACAATTTTGCCGAGTGGCTCACGGGTGCCCGGTTCACCACCAGTTATACCCGCATCGGAGGGGTCACCCGCGATCTGCCTGCCGGATGGGCGGCCAAGGTCCTGAAGTTCTGTGACGAAGTCCTGGCGACCCTGGACGATGTCGATCGGTTGCTGACGCGCAATCCGATCTTCGTGAACCGCACCCGCGGTGTGGGGGTGATCCGCCGGGACCGTGCGATCGCCTATGGCCTCACCGGGCCGAACCTGCGGGGCAGCGGCGTGGACTACGACGTGCGCAAGGCGACGCCGTACCTTTGTTACAGGGACTTCGAGTTCGATATCCCGGTCGGCAGCGTGGGCGATTGCTACGACCGCTACCAGGTTCGGCAGGAAGAGATGCGTCAGAGCGTCCGGATCCTGCGTCAGGCTTTCGAGAAGCTGCCGGGTGGGTATGAGAACGCTTCCCACGAGCCGGTGCAGGTGGCGGACGGAAAGATCTTCCTGCCGCCGAAGGCGAAGGTCCTGACCAGCATGGAAGAGCTGATCCACCAGTTCATGCTGGTGACCCAGGGCATCAACGCCCCGGTGGGTGAAGTCTATTTCGGTGCGGAGAATCCCAAGGGCGAACTGGGCTTCTATATCCATTCCCGCGGCGGCGGCATTCCGCACCGCCTCAAGATCCGCGCGCCGTCGTTCGTCAACCTGAGCATTCTCCCCGAAATCCTTCCCGGCCACCTGATGAGCGACGTCGTCTCGATCCTGGGATCGATCGACTTCGTCATGGGTGAGGCGGACCGGTGACCCAGCCCCGAGACATGAGCTTTACCGTCCCTGCCAAATTGGAGGCCCAGCTGGATGAGCTGACCACGCACTATCCCCAGAAGCGGAGTGCCTCGCTGATGTTCCTGCACGCGTTGCAGGAACACTTCGGTTATGTCTCCGGTGACGCCGTCGACTGGACGGCCGCCAAGCTGGGGTTGCAGCCGATCAACGTTCAGGAGTTGGTCACCTTCTATCCGATGTTCCGTCAGGAACCCCTCGGAAAGACCCAGGTCAAGGTCTGTCGCACGCTGAGCTGCGCTCTGGCCGGCTCGGACGCCCTGCGGAAGCACTTCGTCGAGAAGTTGGGTCTGGATGCCCACAAGCACGGAGCACAGACCACGGCCGACGGAAAGTTCACCGTCGAATTCGTCGAGTGTTTGGCCAGTTGCGGCACGGCCCCTGTGGTGATGGTGAACGATGATCTCCTCGAAAAATGCACCGCAGCCGATTGCGACCGGATCCTGTCGCGCGGTCGCTGATCTCCCACGCATGAACGCCACCTCCACTTTCACTGATGCGCCTGACCGGGACGCAGACTGCTTCCGTTCAGGGGCGTGCCGAGCCTTGGTCTTCGAGGTGGAGTCGGTGAATGCGGCGAACCGGAAGGCCTCGGACGGGAGTCCTACGGCGACGACTGCAGGCGAAAATTCGAAGTGGGATCGATCGAACGGGGAAGGGGCCGAAAAAGGGGGAGTGGCTGAAGTAGCCAACAGGAAGGGAAACCAAGGCCTTTCCAAGCAGAGCCTTTTTGAAAGTTGGCTGCCCGACATGGATTTGAACCATGACAAGCAGATCCAGAATCTGCTGTGCTACCGTTACACCATCGGGCAGTCGATAGGCCGGCGACGTTAGCGAAGAAATCTTTCGAGTCAAGTACGACCATGCCTGAAGAGCACAGACTCATCCTGAAGCACGCCGATCAACCGGGTTACACGCCCGACATCGAGTGTTACCTCCGCCACGGCGGCTACGATGCCCTACGCAAGGCCCTGGCCACACCCGGCCGCGATCTGCCCGATGGCAAGAAGCTGTCCTCGCGTGAAGTGATCCGCGACGAGGTCCTGAAATCCGGTCTGCGCGGCCGCGGTGGTGCCGGTTTTTCGGCGGGATTGAAGTGGAGCTTTGTCGATCGTCGCAGTGGCAAGCCGATTTATCTGATCTGCAACGCCGACGAGTCGGAGCCCGGCACTTTCAAGGACCGCCAGATCCTTCACAAGGACCCGCATCAGTTGATCGAGGGGATGATCCTCTCCTGCTGGGCGAACGACGTGAAGCTCGCCTATATCTATATCCGCGGCGAGATGCCCCACGGCGCCCGGCTGTTGAACCAGGCGCTCGAAGAGGCCCGGGCGAAGGGCTTTCTTGGAAAGAACATCCTGGGATCCGGATCGGACGTGGAGATCTACGTCCATCGCGGTGCAGGATCCTATATCTGCGGCGAGGAAACCGGCCTGATCGAATCACTCGAAGGCAAACGTCCCTACCCGCGGATCAAGCCCCCCTATTTCCCGGCGGTGCTCGGACTCTACATGTGTCCGACGATCGTGAACAACGTGGAGACCCTGTGCCACGTGAAGCACATCGTGAACATGGGCGGCCCGGAGTACGCCAAGCTCGGCACGCCCAACAACACCGGCACCCGCATCGTCTCCCTCAGCGGGGATGTGCGGAAGCCCGGTTACTTCGAGGTGGAAGTCGGCAAGGTCACGCTGGGTGAGATCATCTTCCATGAGAACTTCGGCGGCGGCCTGAAGCCCGGTCGCACGCTCAAGGCCATCATTCCCGGCGGATCGTCTTCCAAGGTCCTCAAGGCGGGTGAGAAGTTCAAACTGCGCCGCAAGGGAGCCGACGGCCAGATGGTCGCGGTCGAGACCGACCTGCTCGATCTGCCCTACGACTTCGATTCCCTGCAACAGGCCGGCACGATGTCCGGTTCCGGGGCAGTCATCGTGATGGATGACACCCGCGAGATCGTGGATGTGCTGGCCAATGTCTCCGAGTTCTATGCCCACGAGAGCTGCGGACAGTGCACGCCCTGCCGCGAGGGCGCCCTGTGGATGTCCAAGGCGCTCCATCGCATGACCACCGGCGGCGGACGCACCCAGGACGCCGATTACCTCCTCCATATCGCCCAGAACATTCAGGGCCGCACCATCTGCGCCTTCGGTGAAGCCGCCGCATGGCCGGTGCTGTCCTTCGTCAAAAAGTTCAAGGACGACTTCATCGCCCGTGGCAAGGCGGATGAGGAAGCCCGGGCCAAGGGAATCGTTCCCGCCTCGCATCACTGAACATTTCGACCATGTCCAACGCAGCGATCACAGCACCCGCGCCCGCAGCGCCGCCGCCCGTCGAGAAGATCCGGATCAAGGTCGACGGCAGCGACATCGACGTGCCCAAGCTCATGCCGGACTGGCAGGGCAAACTGGTGCCGACGACGATGCTCCAGGCCTGCCAGATGGCCGCGCAGGAGGTTCCGCATTATTGCTACCATCCGCGCCTGCCGATCGCCGGCAACTGTCGCATGTGCCTGGTTGAGTTCGGCACGCCGGTGATGGATCCGGCCACCAAGAAGCCGGTCCTGAACGAGGATGGCTCCACCAAGATCGCACGCTCGGTCCTGCCCTATGAGCCGCAGACACCGCGCGGGGCCATCGCCTGCGCCACGCCCATTTCGCCGGGCATGGAGCTGTATCCGTCGTCGCCCGCCACAAAGCAGATGCGCGAGTCGGTCCTTGAATCGCTGCTGATCAATCATCCGCTCGACTGCCCGATCTGTGATCAGGCCGGCGAGTGCAAGTTGCAGGAGTACTCGGTCCAGCACGGTGAGGCACAGTCCCGCTTCGTCGAGGCCAAGGTTCATAAGCCCAAGACGGTGGACCTTGGTCCCCGGATCGTACTCGATGACGAACGCTGCATTCTCTGCACCCGCTGCGTCCGGTTCACCCGGGACATTGCCGGGGACGACGCACTCGGGATCGTCAACCGGGGTTCCTACAACACCATTGCCACGGCCCCGGGAAAGCAGTTCGACAACAACTATTCCCTGAACACCGTCGACATCTGTCCGGTGGGCGCGCTGACCTCGAAGGATTTCCGATTCAAGATGCGGGTCTGGTTCCTCAAGGAAACCAAGAGCCTCTGCACGTCCTGCGGCACCGGTTGCAACATCACCATCGGTTCCCGCGAGAATGTCATTTACCGCTTCGAACCACGCGACAATGACGCGGTGAATGGCAGTTGGATGTGCGATTCCGGCCGCCTGAATTACTCGTGGATCGGCCGGGCCGACCGGCTCCAGGAGGTGCGGGTGCGCGGTCAGGTCTCCGATTGGAACCGTGCCCTGGGTGAGATCACCTCCCATCCCCGCACGGCGTCTGACGGCAGCGTGGCCCTCATCGCCAGCGCCCGTCAGACCACCGAGGAACTCTACCTGCTGCGCCAGCTCGCCGTGCGGGTGGGAGCCCTGACGGACTCGGTCGAACGGGAAGGGGAGGCCGACCGGTTGCTGGTCAGCGCCGATCGCAACCCGAACAGTCAGGGCGCACGGTTGACCGGGATCGCCTATACCGAGATCGGCATCTCGATCCCGTCGATTGCCGATGGGATCCGCTCCGGGAAGGTCAAGACGCTGATCGTGTTCGGCGAGGACGTGACCCAGTACGGGATCGACGCCGGATTGCTGGCCCAGGTTGAAACCTTGATCGTCAGCGATATCCTGCCGAACGCCACCACGGCGGCGGCCCACTATCTTTTGCCGGGCTGCGCCCACGCCGAGAAGCGGGGGACGTTCATCAACGCCAAGGGGCGGGTGCAGAAGTTCCTCAAGGCGGTGGAACCGAAAGGCGATGCCCGTCCCGAGTGGGAGTTCCTCGCGGAGTTGACCCGGTCTCTGGGGGCCGCCGATGGCTTCAGCACCATCGAAGGTCTGTTCAACAAGATGGCCTCTGAAGTGCCGGCGCTGGCCGGGGTCGAGTGGTCGAAGCTGGGCGACCACGGCGTGACTGTCCCTGTCTAAAGGAGGATCTTCCATGCTCGAAAACATCTTCTCCGATCCCACCTTCCAGTTCGTCCTGTTCAGCGCGGCCAAGATCGCCGTGGTGTTCGGCGTCGTGATGACCTTCGTCGCCTATGCGGTGCTGGTGGAGCGCAAGGTCTCGGCGGCCATTCAGGATCGGGTCGGTCCGAATCGCACGGCGCCCCCGCTGGCGCTGAAGATCCCCGTGCTGGGCCGGTTGATGCAGCGCTGGGGCATGTTCCAGCCGATGGCGGACGGGTTGAAGTTCATCCTGAAGGAAGACTTCACGCCCTCGTACGTGCGAACCATCTATTTCTGGCTGGCACCGGCCATTGCGGTGATCCCGGCCTTCCTGACGTTGGCGGTCATCCCGTTCGGATCGAACCTCGGGTCTCAGAAGATGGTCATCGCCGACCTGGACGTCGGCATCCTCTACACCTTCGGCATTGTCTCGCTCGGGGTGTACGGAATCGTGCTGGCCGGTTGGTCCTCGAATTCCAAGTATCCGTTTCTGGGTGGCATCCGTTCCAGTGCCCAGATGATCTCCTATGAGATCGCCATGGGGATGAGTGTGGTCTCGCTGTTCCTGATCGTCGGCGATCTGAACCTGTCGAACCTGATCCAGTGGCAGGCGGACCATGGTTGGCTGGTGTTGTACCAGCCGGTGGCATTTGCGATCTTTCTGGTGTCGGCCTTCGCCGAGACCAACCGGTTGCCTTTCGACCTGCCCGAGTCCGAGTCCGAGTTGGTCGGTGGTTACCACACCGAATACAGCTCGATGAAGTTCGCCCTCTTCTTCCTCGGTGAGTATGCCAACATGATCGCCAGTTCGGCGATGATGGTGACGCTGTTCTTCGGGGGTTGGTCCTTGCCCTGGCTGGGCAAGCCGGCGGAGTCGCTGCTCGGTGGACTGGTCCACATCGGGATCTTCATCGCCAAGATGATCGTCCTGATGATCGTGTTCATCTGGGTGCGCTGGATGTTGCCGCGCTTCCGCTACGATCAGTTGATGGATCTGGGTTGGCGCCGGTTCATCCCCGTCGCTTTGGCCAACATCGTCGCCACAGCACTCGGCTTGGCGTTGTTTAATCGCTGAAATTAAAGGACCACCTCATGACCAAGGTTGTTGATCGCAGTCCGCTGAATTTTTACGAACGCACGTATCTGCCCGCCCTGATGGAGGGGTTCAAGATCACGGCGCGTCATTTCGCCCGTTCGGTCCAAGGCAAGAATACCGCCACCGACCTCGGGGACGGCTATTATCCCGAAGTTCCGTGGCGTGTGAACGAAGGGTATCGGGGAGCTCCGTATCTGGTGCGCGATCAGGAGGGGGCGACCAAGTGTGTTTCCTGCCAGTTGTGCGAATTCATCTGCCCGCCCAAGGCCATCAAGATCACGCCTCCCGGACCCGAAGGGCAGGGGGCAGACCGGCCGAACGCGGAGAAGATGCCCCTTGAATTCGAGATCAACATGCTTCGGTGCATCTTCTGCGGCCTGTGCCAGGAAGTGTGCCCGGAAGAGGCCATCTTCTTGCAGCAGCATTACTCCCTGACCGGCCTGAACCGGGAGGAGATGATTTACAACAAGGAGAAACTCCTGCAACTCGGAGGCGTCCATCCCGGCATCCAGAAGTGGAAACACAAGCTGGAAGAGGCCCGGGATCAGGAGAGCTTCCCTGTCAAAGTCGACTGACCCGGTCCGACCGGAAGACGAGCCAACTCCATGCCGCAGCTAACCGACCTTCTCTTTTACGCGTTCGCCGGGCTGACCCTGCTGTTTGGGTTCCTGTGCGTCGTCAACCCGCTCAGCCGGAATCCGGTCACGAGCGCGATGTTCCTCGTGCTGACCATCCTCTCGATGGCGGGGTTGTTCGTGCTGTTGCACGCCTTCTTCCTGGCCGCCGTCCAGATCCTGGTTTACGCCGGTGCCGTGATGGTGCTCTTCCTTTTCGTCATCATGCTCCTCGACCTGAAGGAAGAGGAACGTCGGAAGCTGAACAAGGTCGCCGTCGGTCTCGGATCGTTGGCGGTGCTGGGCCTGGCGGCGGTGCTCGTCCGCGTCCTGGCGGGAGCCACTCCGGTGATGGCTGCCGGCAGCAAGCCGGTCGAAGGCTCCACCCGCGAACTCGGTCGTATCCTGTTCCAGTCCTATCTCCTGCCCTTCGAGATCCTCTCGATCCTGCTGCTGGTGGCCATGGTGGGAGCGATCCTGCTGAGCAAAAAGGAGCTGAAGTAACATGCAAGCCGCTCTCCCCCACTACCTGATCGTCAGTGCCCTGCTGTTCTGCCTCGGCCTGCTGGGCGTAGTCGTCCGACGCAGCCTGCTGGTCATGTACATGAGTCTCGAACTCATGCTCAATGCCGCCAACCTCGCTCTCGTTGCCTTTTCCCACTTCAATCAGAATCTCAATGGTCAGGTGATGGTGTTCTTCATCATCACCGTCGCCGCTGCGGAAGTCGCCGTGGGCCTTGCCCTCATCGTCGCCCTCTTCCGCAAACGCCGGACTTCCCACGTCGAGGATCTCACCTCGCTCAAGCTCTGACCCGCGCCGCATGGACGCCCACGCCACCCAACAAGTCGCCGAAGCCGGCGCGAAGTATCAGGACCTCGCCTGGATGGTGCTGGCATCGCCGCTCATCTGCGGTGCCGGTTCCTGGTTCCTCGCCCGTCGCCTTCGCGGTCTCACCGCCGGATTCAACATTGCCGGTGTGCTTCTGAGCTTCCTGCTCGGGGTGATCCTCATCGGGATCTCCGGGGAGCATCCGCTGGCCGCCACCCCCTTTCATTGGCTGCCGATCCCCGGTCTGGATCTCACCCTCGGTCTTCAGGTGGACCGGCTTTCCGCCCTGATGAGCCTGGTGGTCACCGGGGTGGCCAGCCTCGTGATGATCTATTCCACCGGCTATATGCACGACGATGCGTCGTTCAGCCGGTTCTTCTGCACCCTCAGCCTGTTCGTCTTCTCGATGCTCGGCATCGTCCTCGCCGACAACCTGGTGATGATCTTCATCTTCTGGGAACTGGTCGGCGTCTCGTCCTACCTGTTGATCGGCTTCTGGCACGAACGCCCCGCGGCGGGGGATGCCGCCAAGAAGGCCTTCCTCACCAATCGTCTGGGTGACTTCGGTTTCCTGCTCGGAATCCTGATCGTCTGGGCGGCCACCGGCACGGTGAACCTCGCCGAGTTGTCCGCAAAGTTCGGGGCCACCCCCGGTTTGCTCGGGTCCATGGCCGGGATCACCGGCCTGCTGGTGTTCATGGGCGCAATGGGCAAGAGCGCGCAGTTCCCGCTGCATGTCTGGCTTCCCGACGCCATGGAAGGCCCGACGCCGGTGTCGGCCCTGATCCATGCCGCGACGATGGTGGCCGCCGGGGTGTACATGCTGTGCCGGGTGTTCTTCCTCTACACCGTGCCCGGAGCCTGGCCCGCTCCGCTCGGATTCCTCGGCGACCTCGGTGCTGGAACGATCATCGGCTACATCGGTGGTTTCACTGCCCTTTTGGCGGCGCTGATCGCCGTCCAGCAAAACGACATCAAGCGCATCCTCGCCTATTCCACGCTTTCGCAGCTCGGCTACATGGTGATGGCGGTGGGGCTCGGTGCCCAGGCCGGCACCCCGGCTGCCGGCATGTATCATCTGGTCACCCACGCCTTCTTCAAGGCCATGCTCTTCCTCGGTGCCGGATCGGTCATCCACGCCTGCCATCACGAACAGAACATCTGGAAGATGGGTGGGCTCCGCCGGAAGATGCCAAAGACCTTCTGGTCCTTTGTCATCGGAACGGCCGCCCTCGCGGGGCTTCCGCCCTTCAGCGGGTTCTATTCCAAGGACGAAGTCCTGGTCACCGCGCTCGAGGTCAATCCGGTGCTCTTCATTGTCGCGGTTCTCGTGGCCATCCTCACGACCTTCTACATGGGTCGGCTGGTGCTGGTCGCGTTCTTCGGTGAGGCCCGATCCGATTCCGCCTCGCACGCCCATGAGTCACCGGCGTCCATGACCTGGCCGCTGCTGATCCTGGCCGTGCCGAGCGTCGCGATTGCCTGGCTGCCGCTCGGCGAATACATCGGCGCCGCCGTCGGAGGGCACGGTCATGCGGCCGCCCATGTTGTGGCCCAGGGAGAGAAGTACAGCGTCGGAATCCTGCCGATGATCGAGAACCTCTCGAACGGCATCAACAACGCCCTCTTCGGTCCGTTCAACCACAACGCCATGGCCGCCACCTTCGGTCTGTTTGCCGTGTTCCTCGGCTCCAGCCTCGCCTGGGCCTGCTACGGCAAGGCGACCACGGATCCGCTTCCCGGTCTGCTGGGCAGCTGGTCGCGCCTGCTGAAGGGACGCTTCTATTTTGACGAGATCTACTCCGGCTTGATCATCCCACTGCATGACCTGGCCGGTGCCATCGCCGATTGGGTGGATCGTTGGTTGATCAACGGTCTTGCGCTTCGCGGTCTCCATGGGTCGGTCGAGTTGGTCGGCCGTACCCTCCGCCTCGTCCAGAGCGGCAACCTCCAGACCTATACCTTCCTGTTCGCGGCCGGACTGGCGGTCGTGGCCTGGTTCACCCTTCGCTGAACGACCATGAGCCTGACGAGTACGCTGCTGCTGACGCCGTTCCTGACCGCCTTCCTGGTGCTGTTGGTGCCGGGAAACTATCGCTTCGTGATCCGGAGCCTGGCCCTGCTGGGTTCAATCGTCACCGCCGTTCTCGGCGTGGCGTTGTTCGTGAAGTTTGATCCGACCGGGGCCGCCTATCAGTTCGAAGGATTGGCCACCTGGGTTTCTTCTTCCGTCCTGCGCATCAACTACCACGTGGGGGTCGATGGCATTGCCGCCGCAATGCTGATGGTGACCGGGTTGGTCGGGTTCGCCGCCGTGGCCGTCTCCTGGGAGATCGAGGAACAGACCAAGCTCTTCTACGTCCTGCTCCTGGTGATGATCGGGGGCGCGCTGGGAGCGTTTGCTTCGCTTGATCTGTTCTTCTTCTACTTCTTCAACGAACTCGCCCTGGTTCCGACCTTCATCATGATCGGCGTCTGGGGTGTCGGCGAGGAACGGACCTACGCCGCCTACAAGATCACGATGTACCTCACGGCCGGTGCGATGGTCGCCCTGGCCGGTCTGATCGCCCTCTACTCGGCCTCCGGAGCCAACTCGCTCGACCTCGTCGAATTGCAGAAGCAACTGGCCCTGACCCCCCTGTCGCCGGGCGCGCAGAAGTTCATTTTCCCCTGTCTCTTGTTCGGATTCGGAACCTTGGTGGGCCTGTTCCCATTCCATTCATGGGCACCGCAGGGATACGGCTGCGCTCCGGCCGCCACCGCCATGATGCATGCCGGCATCCTCAAGAAGGCGGGACTCTTCGCCCTCCTCCGGGTCGCCCTGCCGCTGATGCCGGAAGGGGTCGCCCTCTGGATGCCCGTCCTGGCCGTCCTCTGCGTTGGCAATCTGGTGTACTGCGGGTTCGTCGCCATGCGTCAGCGCGACCTCAATCTGTTGATCGGCAATTCCAGCCTGGCGCACATGGGTTTCGCCTTCCTGGGAATTGCCTCGCTCACCGTCGTTGGGTTGACCGGAACCGTCCTGGTCATGGTCTCGCACGCATTCCTCGCCGGCCTCAGTTTCGCGCTGTCCGCCTGGTTGCGCCGGCAGACCGGCACCCTGGAGATCGCGCGGATGGGCGGGCTGCTCAAGCGCATGCCGTTCATCGGGTCGGTGCTCACGCTCTGCTTCCTCGCCGGATGCGGCGTTCCTGGTTTCGCCAATTTCGCCGGCGAACTGTCCGTGATGTTCGGTGCCTGGAAGTCGCTCCCGTGGATCGTGGTGGCGGCGGCCTGGGGCGGATTGATCATCGGCGGGGTCTACATGTTGCGGGCTCTCCGCTCGATCTTGCATGGCAAATTGCCGGAGGCCTTGCCGGCCGTGTTCGATGCCCCCAGCGCCTGGCGCAAGTTACCCTTTGTGATCCTTGCGGGCGGCCTGTTGTTCTTCGGGATCTTCCCCAACGCCATCGTCCGGCGCGTCCTGCCGGCCGTCACCCGCGTCGCCGAGATGGCTCGTCCCGTCGCCAAGCCGGCGGGGGTGGTCCCCGCCACCGCGGCCGTGTCGAACCCTGCAAACCCGGCTTCGAACTGACTCTTTCATCCCGATGAATTCCTCGTTGCTCGTCGTTGAGATCCTGGTGGCGCTGCTTGGGTTGGGTGTGCTGCTGGCCGACCTCTGGATGCCGGCCCAATACCGGCGTCAACTGGGTTGGATCGCCGCTGCCGGGGTCGGCATCATCTTCTTTGTCGGGCTCAAGGATGCGGAGGAAGTGGTCTATGCCTTCATCGCGCCCGGCGCGAAGACCGGCATGTACGTGCAGGACAGTCTGGCGGTGTTCTTCAAGCAGTTCTTCCTCCTCGCGGCCCTTTTGGTGATCCTGATGTCAGTCGAGTACTCCGGGAAATTCGCCACGGGTGTTTCCGAGTATTTCTCGCTCACTTTGTTCGCGTTGCTGGGGATGTTGTTCGCGGCGTCCACCAACGATTTCACCCTGATGTTCGCGGCTCTGGAGTTGATCACCATCACGTTCGTGGTGCTCACCAGCTTCCAGCGGGATCGCGCGGCCTCCATCGAGGCGGGCGTGAAGTACCTCATCCTCGGTGCCACGGCTTCGGCCTTCATGGTGTTCGGCATTGCTCTGGTGTTCGGTTCCGCCGGAACCACCAATTTCAATGAGATCGCCGCCGCCCAGAAGACCCTGGCGACGAACCCGATCTTCCTCGTGGGCCTGGGAATGGTCGTGTCGGGGCTCCTTTTCAAGATCGCCGCGGTCCCCTTCCAGGTCTGGGCACCTGACGTGTATCAGGGTTCGCCGGCACCCTCGTCGGCGTTCCTGGCAGTGGGTTCCAAGGCCGCCGGAATCGTCTTGCTCCTTCGGGTCCTCTTCTCAGCCGTGCCAGCCATCACCGCACACTGGCATCATGTCTTCGCTGTGCTGGCGGGGTTGACCATCCTCTACGGCAGCCTGGGCGCGATCCCGCAACGTTCGATCAAACGGTTGATGGGTTATTCCAGCATCGCCAACGCCGGCTTCCTCCTGTTGGGCATCGCCGCCGTCTCCAAGGCCGGTGCGGCTGGCATGATCTATTACATCGCTGGCTACCTGTTCACCGTCCTCGCCGCCTTCACCGTCCTCTGCGTGGTCCTCGCCCGGACCGAGTCCGATGACATCGCTTGTCTTGCCGGTCTCGGACGTCGTTCCCCGATCCTGGCCGGGGCGCTGACCCTCTCCATGGTATCGCTGGCCGGGATCCCGCCGCTGGCGGGTTTTGTCGGGAAATTCCTCCTGCTGAAATCCATCATTCCGCTCGGAGCCTTGGATCCGGCCTATTACGTCCTGCTGGCCGTGGCGGTCATCGGCGTGGTGATCTCGATCTACTATTATTTTGGGGTGATCCGGGCCATCTACTGGGGCGGCAAGCCGGCGGATCTTTCGCCCATCCCGACCAGTTGGCCCGTCCGCGGTGCCCTTTTCATCTGCGTGCTCGGCATGCTCTGGCTCGGCATCCTGCCCGATCATCTGGTCCAGATCTCGACTCCGGCGGTGGAGGTGCTCCGACCCGAGTTCCCGGCCGTCCTGCAGGCGGGACGCTGAACCTGGAAAGCGAAGGGCGGGTCCGTCGCCGGTCAGCTTGCTGTGCCGACATCCGCCGCGGCGGCAGCGGCGATGCGTTTATCGGCTTCAGCTTCGACATCGGCCTGACTGTTGAACTGTTGGTTGCGTCCGGCCGTGACCTTCTGGGCGTAGGCCTGCGTGGGCATGCCGGTCACCACGCTGCGCAGGGGAACGTTCCACGCCCAGCCAAGGGCATCAATCAGCCCGCGCCGGAGAATCTCCCCCTGCTCATCGCGGACCCGGGCGATGTCCGCGGCGGACGGCACCCCGTTCTGGCACCAGAGGCCGAAGGCGGGATCGGTGGGCAGAAGTCCGGCGATCTCCTGGGAGCCCAGCACACCGATGGAATAGTGGTAAACGGCGGCAGCGACGCTGGCCTTGTGCAGGGGCAGCTCCGTGGCGTCCGCACCGTCCCCGGCCAGGGCGGCCACGGTATCGGAGACGATATTGATCAGGAACCGCTTCTGTTGCGCCCCATCGGGTCTGGGCTGGGATCCGGTGTTCATCGGGGGGAAATTCCTGCTGCAAACACTGATGAAGATCCCTGCCGCCGGCAAGGCTCGGGAGGAGATGGGCCATGCTGGAGGGTTCACCGCAGAGATCGCAGGGGTCGCCGAGTTCCGCGGAGAGGGATCGGGACGACTGCGTCCTCCGCGTCTGTGCGGATCGATCTCCAGGTTTTCGGTTCATTCCCGGCTCCGGCCAAAGGCCGCGTAGAGGACCGGCAGCAGGAAGAGGTTCAGCGTCGTCGAGGTCGCGAGTCCGCCCAGGATGACCACCGCCATGGGGAACTCGATTTCGTGCCCCGGGATATTCCCTGAGATCACCAACGGCAGCAGGGCCAGGGCGGCGCAGGACGCCGTCATGAGGATGGGAGCGAGTCGTTCCTCCGCCCCGCGCAGCACCAGAGGGACGCCGAACGGGATCCCTTCCTCCACTTCGAGGTGGCGGTAATGACTGACCAGCATGATTCCGTTGCGGGCGGCGATGCCGAGGACGGTGACAAAGCCGACGAGGGAACCGATGGACAGCACGCCGCCGCCGAGGAAGGCCGCTGCCACGCCCCCGATCAGGGCGAAGGGCAATGTCAGGGCGACCATGCTCGTCAGTCGGACCGATTGAAAATCGACCTGCAACAGCACCAGAATTCCCAGCACGGAGAACCCCGCCAACAACCACAGGCGTCGGGTGGATTCCTGTCGGGCCGCGTATTCGCCGAGGATCTCCGGATGATATCCGCGGCCGAACGTGAGCGTCTTGACCCGGTCCTGAATTTCCCGGGCGACCGCTCCCAGATCCCGGCCGCGGACGTTGCAGGTGACATCGATCCGCCGTGAGGCGTTCTCGCGCTTGATCTCATTGGGTGCCGGCACCACCTCGGCATCCGCGACGTCTCCCAGCGGCACCAGCATTCCGCCGGGAATCTCGATGGGCAGGTGAATCAACGCCTGGACGTCGCTCCGGAGGGATTCCTCGCCCCAGACGGCGATGCTGAAGATTTTCTGGTCCTGATAGAGTTCACCGACCCGGGTGCCCTGGATCAGGGTGGTCGCGGCATTCCGGACCTGACCGGGAGTGAGGCCCAGCATCGCGGCGGCCTCGGGGCGCAACCGGACCTGAACCTGCGGTACCAGGGCCTGGGCTTCGACCTTCAAGTCCACCACCCCGTTGATCCCCGAGAGCGTTTGCTTCACCTCCTGTGCCTTGCTCCGAAGCTCCACCAGATCCGGTCCGAAGATGCGGACGACGATGGTCGCGCTCGCGCCGGTCAGGACTTCCTTGATGCGTTCCTTCAGGTAGGTGAGCAGGTCCCGGTACAACCCTGGGTAACCGTCCACGACCTCCTGGACCTTCGCGACGGTGGAGTCGTAGTCGGCCTTGGGATCCAAGCTGATCCACAGCTCCGTGAAGTTGGGACCGACCACTTCATCGGCGACCTCGGCCCGGCCGATGTGCGATCCGAAATTGCGGACGCCAGGGACCGCCCGGAGTTCCTTGCTGACCTGCACCGTGATGCGGCGCATGGCTTCCAGCGAGGTGCCGGGTTTCTCGACCCAGTGCATGAGGAAATCGCGCTCCTTGAAGTTGGGGAGAAACTCCTCGCCGAGCCGGGGGATGGCGACGCCGGTGAGGGCGAAGGCCACCGCGAGCACCGCGATGGCGGCGTAAGGTCGGCCGATCAGGCGGGGAAGGATGCTGCCGTAGATCCGTTTGAGCCAGCGCACCAGCGGAGCGTCCATGGGCCGTTCGGGTGCGCCTGGCAGAAGCATGAGGCACATCGCCGGCGTCACGGTGAGCGCCACCAGCAGCGAGGCCATGATCGCCACGACATAGGAGAAGGCGAGCGGCCGGAAAAAGGTGCCGGTCAATCCCGGCAGGAAGAACACCGGGATGAACACCAGCACCACGATCAGGCTGGCGAATACGACCGCACTGCGGACCTCCAGCGAGGCATCCAGCACCACGTGAAACGCGGGGCGCGGATCGGCCAGCAATCGGTTCTGGCGCAGACGGCGCACGATGTTTTCCACATCGATGATCGCGTCGTCGACGACTTCGCCCACGGCGATGACCAGGCCTGCGAGCACCATGGTGTTGATGGTTCCGCCCCTCCAGTGCAGCACCAGCGCGGCCGCCATGAGCGACATCGGGATGGCCGAAACACTGATCAACGCCGTGCGCCAATCGAAGAGGAAACCCATCAGGATGATCACCACCAGCAGGCAACCCATCCACAGGGCGTGCGACAGATTGTCGAGCGACATCTCGATGAAGGTCGCCGGCCGGAAAATTGCCGAATCGATCTCCAGCCCCACCAGTCCTGGCCGGAGTGCGTCCAGGGCGGCCTCGACCTTGTGGGTCACCTCCAGAGTGTTTCCCCAGGGTTGTTTCTCGACGATGAGCAGGAGACCGGGTCCGTCGTTGATCACCGCGTCGCCGATCGGGGCGGGATGCCCGACCCGCACCTCGGCCACATCCCCGATGCGCAGGGGAACCCCATTGGTGAACCGAACCACCGTCTGCGCCAGATCCTCAAGGGTCACGATCGGTGCCAGATGACGGACGGGCAGTCGCTGGTTCGGGGTATCGATGAATCCGCCGGCGCTGACGAGTGCGGCATCGCCGGCCGCACGCACGACGGCGTCGAGGCTGACGCCATGCATCCGCAGACGTTCGGGATCGACGAGCACCTGATACTGCCGGTCGCGCTGGCCCCAGATGGCGACGTTGGCCACCCCGGGAACCGCCATCAACCGCGGGCGGATCGTCCAGAGGGCGAGTTCGGACATCTCCATCTGGGAGAGCTTCGCCGAGGAGATGCCGATCTTGAGGGCCCGACTGGTGGAGGAGAGTGGCGGCAGGAGGACCGGCGGACGGGCGGTCAACGGGAGCTTGGGGGCGGCGATCGCCACCCGTTCCTGCACCAGTTGCCGCGCGCGCATCAGGTCCGTGCCTTCCTCGAAGATCAGTACCACGGAGGACAACCCCAGCACGGTCTTGGACCGGACGGTCTTCAACCACGGAACGCCGTTCACCGCATTTTCGAGCGGCACGGTAATCAGTCCCTCGACCTCCTCGGTGGAAAGTCCGGGGGCCTCGGTCTGAACCTCAACCAGCGGGGGCGCGAACTCCGGGAAGACGTCCATGGGTGCCTGCCGCACCACCCGCAGCCCGAGCACCATCATCGCGATGCCCAGTGCCAGCACCAGGACCCGCGCACGTAAGGACGCCGAGATCAGCCAGGTCATCATGGGCGTTACTTGCTGAACCCCACTTCGGTGCCGAACAGTTCGGGGGCACCTTCCGTGACGATGCTGGCTCCCACCGCCGGGCCGCTGGCGAGCACCGCGACGCCGCCCATCACCCGGCGTACCTGCACCCGACGGCGCACAAACCGATGCGCCGCGGCATTTTCGTAAACCCAGGTCCCGCCCTGGATGTCGATGATCACACTCGACCAGGGAACCACGAGCGAATCCTCGATCGCCTTCAGCGTCAGATTCACGCTCACCCGTTCGCCCAGTCGGAAGCGGTGATCCTCGTTATCCAACTCAAAGAACAGATCCACCGAGGACGCCACCGGATCCGCAGAGGGCGGCGCGTGAATCGGCCTCGCCTCCCGTCCGGGATCGCCCTTGGCCCCACCCAGATTCCCTACCCAGGCGGGTTGGGCCGGGTCGATGCGTTGCAGTTCGCCCGCATAAACCGGAACCCGGACCCGGACGCGTCCAGGCGTGGTGCCGGGCAGGACCATCGGTCCCAGGAGCGCACGCCGGGCGGTGACCTTGCCCAGGTCCGCCTGGGCGACCAGAACCACCCCACGGGCCTCATCCACGGTCCGTTGACTGCCGGACTTGTCGCGCAACATCCGTTCCGCCCGCTCCAGAGCGATGCCAGCGGCCTGCACCTGCGCCTTCGACGCCGCAATGGCTCCGTCGGCATCGACCTGCGACTCCGCCAGGCGGATCCGGTCGGCGGGCGACATTCCCGGCAGCAGGGGCGCGATCGTCTGGCTTCCCTCGGAACCGGACGCCTCCGAGTTCCCGAGGGAAACCATCACTTCTCCGCCGAACAATCGGACCTGGGAAAGCTTCTTCCTTTCGATCTTTGCCGTCCGGATTCCGAGTCGTTCCTCGGCCTTGGGAGTGAGGGTGACCCCGGTGAACTCGGCCTCGTTGGCCGTCTGGCCGACGGTGGCGGGTGCGGTTGCCGAGGGCGGCGCGGCAACCGCCCGACCTCCCAGGGCGACCATCCCGAGCAGGACGACGAACAGGGAGAGGCCCGATGGAATTGCAGCGAGGGAGTTCATGGGATCACGACGGGGGAGGGGTTCGTTCGATCGGGAACCAGGTCCAGACGATGGGCGATGGCGCGCTCGAGTTCCGCCCGTGCCCGTTCCCAATCGGCGATGGCCAGCAGCCGATTCTGGGTTGCCACCAGGAGGAATCGCTCCGCATCGAGCGCCTGGATCGGGGGCAGATCGCCCGCCTGTACACCCTTGCGGGCCATCTGGACGGTGGCCTCCAGTGGGGGCTGCACCTGATCGTCCCAGGACCGCAACACTTCCAGGGCCTGCTCGGCACGTACCCGCGCCTGCTGCACTTCCAACCGGATCTGCTGGCGGATGACGACGTACCGGCGGAGGGCCCGCTCCAGTTGGGCGTCGGCGATCGCCTTTCCCCCCTGGTTCTGATGGAAGATCGGGAGGGCGAATTCCAGCCCCGGGCCAATGTCGAAATTCGAGCCGACCCCATTGGAATCGAGGTCCGCAGTCAGGTTGTAGATTTCTCGACGCGCAAGCCCCGCGCGTTTGCCGGCCGCTTCGATGGCCAATTCAGCTGCCCTCAGGTCAGGACGGTTGGCCAGCGCATCCAGGGTCAGTTCATCGGCCCGGCGTTGGATGGGGGAGGGCTGGGGCGCAGGATCAGCGAGGGTGAGCCGGGAGGTGTCCTGCTCCAGACCGAGAAGGGTTCCGAGGCGTCCGCGGGCCAACTCGATGTTCGCCCGGGCACGAACCCAGTCCTGTCCGGCATTTGACGCTGCGACGCGGGTTGTCGTCGCTTCCAGTTCACTGAGATCGCCCGCCCGAAGCCGGGCCTCCGCCAACTCAGCCAATTGCCGGAGCACACCCGCCGTATCGCGACTCAACGCAGCCGCTCCCTCCGCCATCCGCAGGTCGGCACAGGCCAGCTTGACGTCCCGCACCAGATCGAGTCCCCCCTGGACCATCCGTTCGGCGACTTCCCGCGCCTGGGCCTCCGCTGCCGCCACGCGCCCCTTTCGCAGCCAGAGGACTTCCGACGGAAACCGGGCGGTGAACTCGAGCTGCTTCGGGCCCAGGGGAAACAGCACCATCACCGTCGGATTCGTGAGTTGGCCGGCGGCGACGATGTCGGCGCGGGAGAGCCCCAACTCCGACAGCAGTTGCTGGAAAACCGCGTTGTTCCACAGCGCAATCGCCACCGCGTCTCCGTCGTGGAGCGGGCGGTCGAGCGAAACCCCGGGCGGAAGCAACCAACTGCCGGCGACAGACGGGGTGCCAAGCGGATGTCCGGTGCGGTCCTGCAATTGGCGGGAGACCGCCGGCCGCAGCGATCCGGGCGACGCGCAACCGGCAAGCCATAGGCCCACCAGCACCAGCGGCAGAACCGAAAGAATTTTTCGTTGGCGATCCGTTTCCATCCATCAAACAAGAGCCGGTCCGACCGGCGGATGCGGGAATTCAATCGCATGCGAACCGTTCGACTCGAATTCAAAAACTGCGCGGATCCAGTTCGGATGTCACCTGCGGATCCTGAGGAAAAAAGGCAATGCGGTCACTGCTGTGCCCTTCTTTTGATTCTGCGCTTCTTTCGGCCAACGGTCTTCGGCCTGCCGGTATTGGGGAAGAGAACGGGGTTTACCGCAGAGAACGCAGGGACCGCAGAGTTCCGCGGAGAGGGATCGGATGCCCTGCAAGGGCTCTGCGTTCTCCGCGTCTCTGCGGTCAACTTCTTGGCCGTCGGTGGGGAACTGGCCGAAAGGAACGAAAGGCGACGAAAGAAGGGGAAGCTGAATAGGTGCGGTTGCAAGCGTTGGGACGATGCGGTGGCCCTGGTCCTCTTCTTTTGATTCTGCGCTTCTTTCGGCCAACGGGCTTTGGGCCTGCCGGTATTGGGGAAGGGAACGGGGTTTACCTCAGAGAACGCAGGGACCGCAGAGTTCCGCGGAGAGGGATCGGATGCCCTGATGCCGGGGCCTCCCGGCGGAGGATCACACCGGTAAATATTCCTATGTCTTCCCTGCCGAGTTTTCGTGAATGGGACGGTCCGCTGACGGCAGACCTGGTGCGGGTACCGGGTCGGTTCGGGCTTGGACAGGTGCCGACGCGCCTGCGGTCGGAAGCGACCACGACCATCGTCTGCGGGTTCTGCGCCACGGGCAGCGGACTCACGGCGCACCTGAAGGGAGGCGAGGCGATCAACCTCAGCGGGGACCCGGACTACCTTTGGGCTGGCGAAACGGTTGCGTCGGCTTGGGGCTGTGGGGAACTCTTCCGGGACTGGCGGACGCCCGAAGCGGCGTTCCAGATCCTCAAGAAACTGAGTGCGGGTCGGCCCTGCGATATCACCGGCATCCCAGACGATCGTTTTCTGGATGCGATGGGCGGCATGCAGTGGCCCTTTTCCGCGGAATTGCGGGATCGCCTCCTGGAGGATGCCGGGGTCGCGTCTCTGGAATCGCTGCCAGCCGCGTCGCTCGGAGCCGTTCGGGAGCGCCGCCTCTTCGCCGACGGCACATTTCCCACGGCCGATGGTCGGGCGCGTTTCCTCTTTGATCTGCCGCGGCCGCGGGGCGGTTGGGGTTGACGATGCCCGGACGGGCGAAGATCCGCTCACGCCGGGGAGAACTGGAAGCGGACGTCTTCATCCCGATGCACTACGACGAGGTGAACCGTCTGACGCTTTCGAGCTTTGACCCGCATTCGCGTCAACCGAGTTATAAATTCTGCGCGGTGACCGTGGAGCAGGTCGGACGTCCTACTTGAGATCCTCGCCGCCCAGACCGCCGACGGTCCAGTCGAGGTTGTAGATCAGCTTTGGCCCGTCCTTGAAGGGCGCGTTCATCTTGTCGTACAGGGCGAACTCCGAGTGTCCATCGACGAACAGCAGGTTCATTCCCCGGGGACCGTGGGCGGAACTGCTCGTGCCCTTGTAGATGTCGTGCCACTTGCCCTTGGTGCTGGCAAAGCAGGGGGCGATGGCCTTTTTGCTCGGGGATTTCACGTCCGAGACCTTGCGGATCTGGAGCCGCGCGTTGTCGTCGGAGTGATAGAACTGGTTGTAGTAATAGTACGAGTTCGGGAAGAGCAGTTCGTTGGTCCGGATGGGAAAGTTGTTGGCCACCGCCCATTCGATGTTGAACCCCCGTCCCTTCTCGGCCGGACAAAAGTAGAAGGAACGGTTGTTGGTGCTGATGTAGGGCCCGACGAGTTTCAACACATCGACGAATCCCATCTGCGGCCAGTCGCGGCCCGAGTAGGGGAATTGATCGCGGAAATCCGCCGTGTACATCGAGTAGGTGATACCGACCTGGCGCAGATTGGAGATGCATCGCGCCTGATGGGCCTTGGCCTTGGCTTTGCCCAGGGCGGGCAGGAGCATCCCGGCGAGAATGGCGATGATGGCGATCACCACCAGGAGTTCGATCAGGGTGAAGGCCGTCCGGCGGGGGGAGAAGAGGGGAGATTTCATGATGGAATGTTTGCCGGCGCACGACCTTGGCACGGCCTGAAGATCGCACGTTGCCTTCGGTAAACGGCGGCCGGAGAAAAGGCAATCCCCGGGATGGGGAAGCCGCGGGAAGGGGGCATCTTGACGCTGCCCCCGCCCGAGTGGGATCCGCCTCCTCACGTCGGCAGCTACGAACGGCCCGAGGGGTAGCTGCCGAGGTCACGAGGCGGACCCAGACGAGG
>JBDNHZ010000488.1:0-4939 GCA_041688515.1 Verrucomicrobiota bacterium | reverse complement strand
GGCACGACGCCGAATGGGCCATGGTTTACAGCCCGTTCCCGCCCTATGAGGTGTTGCACACCCGGGCCCTCGACTTCCCCTCGCTGGCGCGGATCCGCCGATTCGCCGCCTTCTGGGATCTCTACGGCAACAGCGGCAACTTTGTCGGTTCGCTTCCGCTGCTCTGGAACGGTGCTGCGGCCCAACCCGAGCCCGGCGTCTCTCCCTTCCACTCGTTTCTGGAGTTCTCCGACGCGCTCCACACCCGAGGCGTCCGCACGAGCGGCATCGCCCTCGTCCGCCAATACGAATTGCTCGCCGAGTATTTGTGCCAGCGGGATCCAGCGGCCTCCGACGCCGTCCGGGTTTGCCTCGCCGAAGACTACCGGCGCCCGGGCCGACGCGATGTTCCGCCGTTCCTACAGCCGCCGAAGGGATCGTTGTCGCCCGAGCCCGTCGTTCCGACCCGGAACCTCCCGCGTCGTCAGGCCCGGCATCTGGGGACAGGTTGAGGCGCTCGGGAGCCGCGAAGTCCGACTTCGTCCTTAACCGATCCTCCTGAGTGGAGACGACTCAGTCGGCCGAGTCGCTCTTCAGGCGGAAGAACCGGATCTCCTCACTGGCCACCGGCCTCCAGTCGGGCGCTCCCGGCGACGCGGGGCCGATGCCCTGCCAATCCACCGCATTGGTGCTGGTCTCGATCCTCATTACCGAGTCGATCCCACCCTCCACACGAAAGGTCCATCCACCTTCCCGCAATCGCCAGGCGATCCCCAAAGGAGCAAATCGATCGATCCGCTCCACCACCCGTGCTGAAACGACGCCCTTCGGCCGAAAGAACCGGAGGGCACGCACCGCATCGACTGACGCCCCCTCCAACTCAATGCGATGGACGCCGTCCGACAGACCGGACGCCAGGGTGTAAACCGATTCTTCACCGGGTCCAACCGGAGGCGTCGGTTCAAAGGCGTCCATCCCCACCCAGTCGCATTCCCAACGGACCCGGTAGTCCGGCGGCATCGACAGGCCCTGACTGTTGAGCCCGTAGCCCAGCAACCAAGTCCAGACGGGAATCATCACCCGACCCGAATCCGAGATGAAATTGGTCGCGCTCGTCCCCACTCCGTCGAATCCCGTTCGGGATCCGTCGACCCGGAAATCGATCCGGCTGTAGTCCTCATTCTTCCCGGTGACGGTCAGCGTCCAGCTCTCCAGCAATCGCGGACCAACGGATTCCAGCGCCTGGATGGCCGGCCAGGGTCTACCGGGAACCAGCGACGCCCGCCGGAACGTGCGCAACTCGGGGAGCTCCGAAGGCAGACGTCCATCCACCCGGACGCCCACGGGACCCGGCCCCGATTGATCGGTCACGGCATCCACCCGGCTTCCACTGAACTCGACGGTGATGCGGCCCAACGGACGCGCTGGATCCCGAGTGATCTCCAGCTCCAGAACCCGCTCGGTAGCCCAGGGATCGATAGGCGCGACCTGAACTTCGGGCAACAGATAGGCGAGGACCGCCGCCGCCATGAGATGATTGCCCTCCTCGTTCGGATGGGTGGCATCCGCCAGCAAGACCCGCGTCGTGCGATCCCGGACACGACAGTACCGCTTCCAATACCCGCGCACATCGGCCAGGCAGCAGCCATTCAGGTCGGCCAATTTCGGGAGCCAGACGTAATTCTTGTACTCCCAGGTATTGGGGTTGGCCGTGGCGAGCCGGACCGGATCCGTTTCCTCGCCCAGTTCCGACTCTGTGAGCGGGTGATCCCGCTGGAGCAGGATCTCGGTCGTTGATCCAGAACGAAGCCGTCCCAGCAGATCGCGGAAGCCCGACTCGTACCCATAGGCATGGAGGATCACCAGGTCCGGCTGCAGCGGATTCACGTCCTGTTCGCAGGCGAAAGCCAACCGGTCCGCCATGAACCCGGAGATGGCCACGTTGGTGATCTCGAGCCGGGCATGGGGATACGCCGCTCGCAGACGCTGTTCCACCTCCCGCCACCAGGGATAGATCGTGATGGATTGCCCGTAGAAGACCATGCGCACCCGTGGATGATGGGTGGGTCCCGAGCTGCGAAGCAGGTTGAGCGTCCGACCAAGACGCGCGGTCTGGGTCGGGTCCACCGGGAAATCGGTGAGCGGCAGGAACTGCGCGACGGCCTGATGAAGCAGAAGAAGTGCGAAGCTCAGAAGCCACGCACAACCGCCAGCCAGACGACGCGAGTGACGCTGCAAGGAAATCACCGCCACTTTCATCCTCCGACTGTCCGCCGAAATCAAGCTCGCGTCCCGCCCCTGCATCCGGGGAATGCGCATCCGCGTCAAAGATGTGCTCGACCTGCTCGCCGCCGGTGTGCCGGAGAGCGAAATCCTCGGAGCCTTCCCCTACCTTCAGTCCGAAGACATCCGGGCCTGCCTCGAATACGCGGCTCAGGAAGTGGACCATCCGGTCCTGATCCTCTCCGGACCCTAGGCCCGTCACGTGCGCTTTCTGGTCGATGCCCAACTGCCGCCCGCGCTGGCGCGCTGGCTGACCGGGGCGGGACACGACGCCTGCCATGTGGAGGATACTGGCCTGCGCGATGCCGAAGACTCGTCCATCTGGCACCACGCCATTGAAACCGGTGCTGTGCTCATTACCAAGGACGAGGACTTAGCCGACCGGGCTCGGCCGGGCCGCTCCTCCCCTGTCGTCGTCTGGCTGCGCATCGGCAACGTCTCCAATCACGCCCTCCGGCAATGGCCATGCCCCGGTTACCCCAGATCCTCGACTGGATCAGACAGGGCGTCCGCATGCTGGAAATCCGCTGAACCACGTTCCGCAGCGGGAAAGGTCAGGGTCTGCACGGGAGAAAACCGGAGGGCTTTACAGGACGGCCACCGTTGGGGCGAACGATGTGACGTGCCGCCGTGAGGTTCACCGACGCGACCGCAGGCGATGACAACCCCCCGAGACAAACCCCAGGGATTCGGCAGATCGGCAGCATTGAACAATGGATGATTGTGTCGAGCCGTGGGTGCACCCGATCCCTTCGCTACCGGGGCTGAAGTGCACCGCGCAGAGCTTCAATCCAAACTTGGTTGCCGGCCGAGTTGAGATGGATGCCATCGCCGTCCTGGAGATCAGCTCTCAGTTGTCCATCGGGTGCGGTCAGGCCGCTGCGGGGATCCACGAAAACGCAGCGAGGATCGTTTGAACAGAGGGCCTTGAGCGCCGCATTCAACGCCTGGATCCGCGCGTTGTTCACGCCCGGGTTCGGGCGGTAGATCCCCTCATGGATCGGGAGCAAGGCGCTGCACACCACCCGCACGCCGGCCGGCAATTCCCGCAGGATCCGACCGTAGTGGGTTACGATCGAGGGGTTGTCGCGGAACATCAGGTCGTTGACCCCGATCGCCAGGACCACCGCACTCGCCCCCTTCAAGGAGTGCTGATAGTGCGGCAATCGGCCCAGCACCCCTACGGTCGTGTCACTGCCAATCCCATAGTTGACCGAGGGACAGGCCACCGCGTCGGTGCATAGTCCCTGGGTCAGGCTATCCCCAATGAAAACGACCGCTCGATCGGGGACGTTCCCGTCCAATCGTTGATGGTAGCGAAGCATCGTCCGGTAATGATCGGTGATCTCGGGACGGGTGGGAGGCGGAGGGGCCGGTGATTGCGCGACCGCGAGCGGGATGCTTGCCCAGAGGAGCCAGGCAAGGGAGAGGACGATGCACACCGGATGAGTCTGGATTTTCATGGGGAGGGAGGAGTCCTCAGCGTTGCGTTGCCCGGTCTGAAAGGGGACCCTTTTCGGGCGTCTTCCGGGGCCGTGAATGGCCCCTTCGAAGGGAGGGTGGACGTTCCGCTTGCCATCGGATTGCAGGCTACGACAGCCCCAACTCCTTTCGCAAGCGACCGCTCCTCTGGGTGCCTCTTGGAATGGCCCCCGCCCGATTGAAATGAGGCTCGTGACCTCATCTCCTACGGTAGGCGGCGACGTCAGGAGAGTCTGACTTCCATTCGAACGTACCCCGGCCCACGCGCGTTCCCCGGCGGAACAGAATGAGCCTCGTCACCTCGTCTCCTGCCCGGGGAAGACGCGATCCGCCTCGCCAGTTGCACCCCTGCCGCATTTCAGCAGACTCCGCCGGTGCCGGAGCCGGAATCATCCACCCTGGGAATGCGGGAGCGCCTGCGCCGTTTCGTCGGCGCGTGGCAACCGTTCACCGGAGCCGGACTGGCGGCCTTCGCCGATGCCCAGATCGGCCGCGTGCTCAGCTTTCAGTTCATTGCTTCGGCGGCGATCGGAATTCTGCTGGTGATCTCCCTCCGCCTGGCGTGGGTCCCGGTCCTCGAACACGCCTTTCCAAATCTACCCGAAAGCGCCCCACTGCTGGCTGGACGATTGCAGTGGCCGGATTCGGTTCCCGTCCGGCTCTCCGAAAACTCCTGGCTCGGTTTAGTCGTCCAACCCACCGCGGTTCCCGGTCCCAATGAGCTGGGACAGACCGCGGACATCCAACTGCAATTGCGTCCCACGTCGCTCCGTGTGCAGGGCATCTTCGGACATCTGGAGCAGCCCTACCCGGTGGGGTGGCAGGCGGATCTGGGGCGAATCCCAGCGATGGCGCGCTGGAATGCCTGGCGTCGGCCGGCGATGATCTTCGGCGGGCTGTCCACCACCGCCGCGCTCCTCCTGAGTTGGTGGACACTGGCGACCGCTTACCTCCCGTTCGTCTGGCTCATTTCACGGGTGATGGGGCGTCCGGTGTCGGCCCTGGGTTCCTGGAAGATGGCTTCGGCCGCACTGCTGGTGGGAGCAACGGTGGGTGCCGCCGGGATCGCAGCCTACGCGACCGGGGCCGTCCGGTTGCCCGGACTGCTGATCTCGCAGTTCCTTCATCTTCCGGTGGGCTGGATCTGGCTGATGTGGGGGATCCTTTCCCGGCCGGGCGGGAAGGGTTCGGCTCG
>JBDNHZ010000487.1:0-9500 GCA_041688515.1 Verrucomicrobiota bacterium | reverse complement strand
GCCGTCGTCCCGTCTGCCGCGTACAGCACGATCCTGAATGGGATCGCCATCTGTACCGAGGCGAACTCGAACCGTTCCAACGGCCGGCGCTCACGATTCGCGCAGGCCGAAGTCCAGAAGCCCGACAGCAAGATGGAACAAGGGGCCAGTAGGCGGGCGTTCATGTCCAGGGGCGCGGCAGCGGTCAAATGGCCGCGACGATGGCATCGCCCATTTCCCGGGTGCCCACACGGCGCGCGGCGGGATCTGCCGGGTTGAAGATGTCCCCGGTGCGCAGGCCCTGATCGATCGCCGTGCTGACCGCCGACTCGATGGCGGCGGCCGCCTCGGTGAGCCCGAAGCTGTAGCGCAGCATGAGGGCCGAAGAGAGGATCTGGGCGATCGGATTGGCGAGGTTCTTGCCGGCGATGTCCGGTGCCGTGCCACCGGCGGGTTCATAGAAGCCGAAGGTCCGTTCGGCGGCGGTGATGCCCAGGCTGGCGGAGGGAAGCATGCCGAGCGAACCGGCCAAAGCAGCGGCCTCGTCGCTGAGGATGTCGCCGAACAAGTTCTCGCACAGCACCACGTCGAACTGGGTGGGACGCAGCAGGAACTGCATGGCGGCGTTGTCGACGAACTGATGGTCGAGCGTGATGTCCGGGTATTCCTTTCCGATCCGGGTAACGGTTTCCCGCCACAGGATTCCGTTCTCGAGGACGTTGGCCTTGTCGATGGACGTCACCTTCCTGCGCCGGAGTCGGGCCGCACGGAAGGCCACGTGGGCGATGCGCTCAATCTCCGGCGTCGTGTACACCATCGTGTCGATGGCGCGCTGGGTGCGGGTGCCGTCGGGAAGGGTGATCTCCTCGGTCTTCTTCGGTTGTCCGAAATATAGGCCGCCGGTCAGTTCGCGAACCACGAGGAGGTCGATGCCGTCTCCCTGACGTTCGGGCTTGAGCGGACAGGAATGCGAAAGCGCCTTGGGAAGCTTCACCGGACGCAGGTTGGCGAACAGGCCGAACTCTTTCCGGATGCGAAGCAACGCGGCACGTTCGGGGCGTTCTTCCTTCGGAATGGTGGGATCGCGGTCCGGCAATCCGACCGAGCCAAACAGAATCGAGTCCGAGCGGCGGCACAACTCGAGGGTGGCGTCGGGGAGGGCCTTGCCGGCGGCATCGATGCCGGCCCAGCCCACCGGGGCTTCGGTCACGTCGAACGACTGGTCGAACTTGCGGCCCACCGCAGCGAGGACCTTCAGGGCCTCGCGCATGACTTCAGGGCCAATGCCGTCACCCGCCAGTGCGGCGATGCGGAGTGTTTTGGAACTCATCGGGCGCGCAGTTTGGGAAGCCCAAGGCGTGGGGGAAGAAAATTTTCAGGAAATGGGCGGTTCCTCCGAGTTCCGCTTGGGGAGGCAGAGAGGAGAGAAGCGGGTGAGGACGCGGCGTGGGAGGTCTTCATCCCGGAGGGATGGCAGCGGTTAGACCGGGGTCGTGCTTCGCGCACCCCGGGCTAATCGCTGAAACGCCTCCTGAGTAGGGCGGAGATCGCTTTAACCGCCCGCCCGCATCGCTCCGCTCAGCCGGGAGCGCGGCCGGTGGCGGCGAGGATGAGTTGCTTCCATTCCTCCTCGGTGATGGCCACCTGACCCGGCCAGCGGCAGCAGGCGGTGCAACGATCGCATTGCCAGAAGATCGGCATGGAAAGCTCAGTGGGCGTCGGCGGTGGAGGCCTGTGCGCTGGAAGGATTGGCCGGGGGCCGGGCCAGGATCCAGGCGTTGGCCGCCAGGATGGTGGCTCCCCCCAGCACCAGGTGCAGGGTCAACGTCTCGTTGGCGTATTGGATCCCGGTGGTCCGGGAGATGAAGCCGGGGACGACAAGCGTCACCAAGGCGGTGAAGACCGGTTCCGTGCAATACAGCAATCCGGCCTGGGTCGCGCTGATCTTCGGTTGCCAGTGGTTCGCCAGGGGAAACGTGATCAGGGTGCACAGCCCGATCAGGACCGCCAGCAGCCAGATGGCAGAAGGGGATCCATAGGCGTGCAGCACGGCGGAGGGCGTCGGGCCGGTGAGCAGGGCCATAGGCCAGGTCGTCAGGGCCATGACCAGAAACATGAGCGCCGAAGCCCGAAGCGAGTTGTTGCCGTGGAAGAGGGGGCGATCCAACCAGAGGATCTGGCAGGTGAACATCACGCTGCCCGCGAAGCTCTCCCATTCTCCCCGGCCGAACTGGAACTTCTCGGTGCCCAACCCGGCCAGCAAGGCGGCACCCGCGAGGGCGAGGACGCAAGCACCGGCGACCTGCGGAGCGGGCCAGCGGAGGTAACGCAGGCAAAGCCAGACTGGAATCAAGACACAATACGCCTGGGTGATGAACGCGGAGGTCGAAGCCAGGGTGTAGGCCATGCTGTCCATCTGCAGGACCAGACCCATGCCTCCGAACAGGCCCAGACCCCCTCCCTGCAACCATTCCAGCCGGGTCGTCCGCGCCAGGGAACGTCCGCAGATGGCCGCCATGACCACTCCCGCCACCGTGAACCGGATGGCCACACAGAGGGCGGCGAAGAAGACCGACGATCCGGTCGGCAGATCCAGTCGGCCCACCTGTTCCAGCGCCTTCATGATGGGAAAGCTGAAGGCCCAACAGGCACAGGTGAACACCAGGATCAGACTGGCTCGCGTGGATTCTGACAGGATCATGAAAAACAAACTGCCGCCCAGAGAGGGCGGCAGTTTTGTGGGAGGGCTGAATGTTGGCGTCCGTCAGCGAGCGACCGTGGTGTTGTTAAAGAGCCAGAAAACATCGACCTGCGAATCGCGAGCCGGGATGTTCAAACTGACGCCGCCCACGGCGTACTTGGTCACCGGCTTGATGGTGCCGCCGATCCACTTGTGGATCTCGGCATGACCGTCGGAGAAGGAGAAACCGCACGCGCCGTTGTGGGTGGAGGACGGCATGTCGATAATCTGACCGGTGGTCCCGGTCGGCCTGTCGGCACCGGTCATGGCGTTTGCGAAGGCCGCGTCGTTGATCGAATCCGGATGTTCATCGACGAAGACCCAGGTGTTGGAGGGCAACTGGATGTCGGTGTCCTTGGCGTAGGTCCGCCATCTGGTCTGGCTGCCGTTGAAGGCCTTGTCGAGCCACTCGCCGTTGCCGAACACCTGACTCATGGAGATCGACCGACTGCGGGGGGTGCCGCGGAAGTTCTTGATCCTGCCCATGGCCGCCCTGTCGGCCGGGCACTTGTACACCTCGAGGCTGTTGCCGGCGTACTTGAAGAGCGGGCCCCTCACCAGATAGGTGACATTGCTGGAATCCGTGCCGGTGTAGGGATCGACACTGGCTTCACACCAGTTGACCCGCCGGAGCGGATTGACCCCGAGGTTCTGGGCCGCCACCAGAACATCGTTGTTGTCACCGGAATGCAGCTTCCAGGCGATCATCATCTGGCGGCTGTTGCTCATGCACTTGATGCCTTGAGCCTTGGTCTTGGCCTTGCCCAGCGCCGGCAGGAGCATGCCTGCCAGAATGGCGATGATGGCAATGACCACCAAGAGTTCGATGAGCGTGAAGGCTTGCCTCATTCGAGAACCGGAAATCGACGTACGCATAGCAGTGAAACAAGACGTGTGGTTAGTGCGACTACGCTGCCAAGTGTTTGCTAAGAGTCAAACACTCATCCGCCAACGCGGTGGAGCAGGGCGCAGGTTGTCACCACGTCCGCCTCCTCACGTCGGCAGCGACGGCGCGAGGGGGTAGCTGACGAGGTGACGAGGCGGATCACAGACGGAGCGGAGCGCGCAGACGTCCGCCTCCTCACGTCGGCAGCGACGGCGCGAGGGGGTAGCTGACGAGGTGACGAGGCGGATCACAGACGGAGCGGAGCGCGCAGACGTCCGCCTCCTCACGTCGGCAGCGACGGGCCCCCGCGGTCCCAGGAGGGACCGTGTCAACCGGCGCTCCGAACCCCGAAGCCCTCCCGGCAGTGGACGCAGCCGTTCGGCCCGGGCAGTCTTGGTTCATGGAAAGCGCCTCCCATGCCGGATCGACCACTGCGGGTTGGTCGGCCGATGTCGATCGTCCGGCCGTGACGCCGGCGCGGACTTCGTGGGAGTGGCAATGGGTTCCCTGGCTCACCGTGTTCGGTGCTGCCTGCATCGCCTATGGGGTGATCTGGGACATCTCCTGGCACTCGGCCATCGGACGCGACACGTTCTGGACTCCCGCCCACCTCCTGATCCATCTGGGCGGTCTTCTCGGAGGATTGCTGGGTGGCTGGATGATCCTCTCGTCGACCTTCTGGCGTCGGGAGGAGTGGCGGGATCGCACGGTGGGGATCCTGGGCTTCCGCGGTCCTCTGGGATCGTGGGTGGCGGTCTGGGGTGCCGTCGGCATGCTGACCAGCGCGCCTTTCGACAATTGGTGGCATGACGCCTATGGCCTCGACGTGAAGATCCTGTCGCCGCCCCATGCGTTGCTGGCGGCCGGCATGTACGCGGTCGTGACCGGGGCGATGCTGATGGCGGTCGCCTCCCGGAATCGCCAGGGCGGCACCGGCGGCAATGCGCTGATGCTGGTGGCGGGTGGGGTGCAGTTGTCGTTGTCGGCCATCCTCCTTACGGAGCTGAGTTACCCAAATCTTCAGCGGACGGCGCCGTTCTATCTGGCGACGGCGGCGATGTACCCTTCGTTTCTGTGCGCAGTTGCCCGGCAGGGGGCGATCCGGTTCGCCGCGACCACCGTGGCGGGAATCTACGCCCTGATCTCGATGACCATGATCTGGATCCTGCCGTTGTTCGCTGCCGAGCCGAAGCTGGCTCCGATCTTCACCCCGATCACGCACATGGTCCCGCCGCCGTTCCCGCTCCTGCTGGTGGTGCCGGCATTGGCCATCGATCTCTACGCTGGCTGGCTCCGACGCTGGCAGACGTGGATCGGAGATCTGGTGCTCGCGGCCGGATGCGCCCTCCTGTTCACGGCGGCCTTCGTGCCAGTCCACTGGTGGTTCAGCGAGTTCCTCCTGAGTCCGGCGGCCGACAACGCGTTCTTCGCCGGGAACCGTTTCTTCAGTTTCGCAAGTCGGCCAAGTTGGCGCGGCGAGTACTGGGGGATCGAACGGAACCCCGTAACGCCCGTGACGCTCGGTTGGACGCTGCTGATCGCCCTGGGCGCCTCCATCGTGGGTGCCGTGGCCGGGCGGTTTCAATCCTCCGTCCGCCGATGAAGTCCTTCCTTCGCGGGTGCCTGTTCCTCTTTCTGGGGATGACGGGAATGCTCCATGCCCACGTCGGCATGCCGTTCGTCGTGCTGGAAGGAAAGGCTGGGCGCTATCCGGTGCGCGTGGTGGTTCAACAGCCCGACGTCGTTCCCGGCCTCGCCCACATTGGTGTCCGGGTGCTCGAAGGGAAACCGGCCGGCGTCTCGGTCCTGCCATTGCACTGGGACACCGACCGTTCCGGCGCGCCCCGGCCTGATCCCGCCCGTCCGGTTCCCGGTGAATCCGGTCTGTACGAAGGCGAACTGTGGTTCATGGGAACCGGGGCCTACGGGGTGGTGGTCCAGATTGAGGGAGAGGGCGGGGGAACCTTGGTGGTGCCGGCCAATTCCCTGGCGACCAGTCGCAAGCCGATGCCGGAATGGATGGGTTGGATGCTGGCGGGTCTCGGGGCGCTGCTCCTCGTCGGCTGGATCAGCATTGGTTACGCCGCCTTTCGCGAGAGCACCGTGCTGGGACGGTTGGTCGGACGCCGCTGGAAGGGCGCTCTCGGTGCCGGGCTCGCAGCCCTCTTTGCCGTCGGCGCCGTGTTCGGGGGTCAGCGCTGGTGGGGGGCGGTGGACGTCCAACACGAGCAGCGCGCCCAGGGGCAGCGAATGGCGCTGGACGTCGAAGCCACGGGGAGTTCCCTCGCCTTCCGGGTCCAGGGAAGCGATCCACGCGGTCGGGATCGTCGGGGGATGCCGACGCGGATGGGAGGATGGGAATTGGTCCAGGACCACGGTCGTCTGCTGCACGCCTTCGTGATCGGGGCTGGTACTGAACCGGTCTTCCTTCACCTGCACCCGGAATCCGGGGCTGATCTGATACCACGCTCGGGGGTCGGGGCCTTGCCCGTCGGGGAATACAACGTGTTCCTCGACGTCACCCATGCCCTGGGTGCCGTCCAGACGCTGACGAACCGTCTGGTGATCTCCCATCCCGTGAAGGGCGGGGAGCGAACCGATCCCGATGACGCCTGGCATCAGGGCCCGGCAGGCCTGCCAGGCACGGCCCAGTCGATCGGCGAGGGGCGCGAAGTCACGTTTGCGATCGAAGGAAACCTGCGTGCCGGGGAACCGATCCGGTTGATCGCCCGCTTTCGGGAGGCGGCGGGTGGTCCCTGCCAATTGGAACCGTATCTTCGCATGCCCGCTCACGCGGTGGTCGCTGCGGTCGATGGAAGTGTGTTCACCCATTTGCACCCCGCCGGAAACCTGTCCATGGCGGCCGCCCGCCGGTTCGCGCTGCGGGCTGGCGGAGATGCGGCCGCGCAGGAAGCCGATGTGAACTGTGGCGATCTGGGGGCTTTGCCCGCCGAGGTGGTGGCACGCTTGCTGGGTCGGGGGGAAGTCACCTTCCCCATGGTCTTCCCGAAGCCCGGCGACTACCGGGTCTGGGTGCAGGCCCGCATCGCCGGCCGCATCCGCACCGGATGCTTTCGGGTCGAAGTTCCCGTCGGGTGACCGGCGTTGCCTTTGATGGCGTCCGCGGTTCAGAGCGGCAGGAAACTCAGATCGAATGCCCTCTCGATGAACCATCCGGCCGCAAGCAGGAGGATGAGGGTGGAGCCGACGGGCAGTGCCCCGAACCGGTAGAACCGGGAGCGGCGGAGGAGGAAGGCAAACGGAAGGAACCCCGCGACGCAGGCGAGCTGTCCCAGCTCGACTCCCAGGTTGAATCCGAGCAACGGCCATCCCAGCGCGCTTCTGGACAGGCCGAGCTCGGCCAGGACCCCGGCAAAGCCGAATCCATGGACGAGGCCAAACACGAAGGGCACGAGCCACGGGCGTTCGTTCAGGAAGAGGGGTTGAAGGGGCCGTGGGTCGAGTGCCGATTCTCGGATGCCAGCCCGGAAGCGCCACAGGTTCGTGACTGCGGCAAAGACGATGCTCGCTGCGATGGTGCTTTCGACCAGGCGCGAGGGCAGGCGCACGAAATCGAAAGCCGCCAGTCCCAAGGTCAGGGAATGGGCAACGGTGAACGCCGTCACGATTTGAAGGACTCGTGTCAGGGCTCGGCGGAAGGAAGGTTCTGGTCGCCAGCCGTCGCCGGTTCTCAACAGCACCGAAGGCAGGAGCAACACGAGCAGGAACAGGAGATGATCGTACCCGGTCCAGATGTGATGCATCCCCTCGCGGACAAAGAGGGCGAACGGATTTTCGGCAGTGTCCTTGCCGACGTGGAAAGCAACGGTCGGATGATCCGGGCTCAGCACTGATGCGCTCGCTGATTCGCTCCCCGACGCGGTCGATCGGTTGACGAAACGGACCAATCCGCGGTGCAGCGGGTCGCGGTCGAAGAACAGTCGATAGTGGATGCGGAGGTCCTGCACGGGTTCCGGGGCGTCGGCCATAAAGCGCACGACGGCGCAGGAACCGTCGCTCCGTTGTCGGATGCGATGCTCCGTCACGTGCAGGGAGAGGGTCCGTCCGTCCGCGTCCAGCGTCAGGTGGTCCAGAGAGTACCCCCCCAGATCGGTGTGCCGGGCGCGGAGTTCGCCCCAGGTGAGTTGGCCGTCGTCGTTGGCATCCAGGCCAAGGACCTCGTCGAGATCGCGGAGCGGGATCTCCCACTGGCCGGAGACCGTCTGGTTGGAGACCGACAGGGTCAGCCACGCGGTGCTCGCCGTGTGCGCCTGGAGGTTGAGCGTGCCGAACCACAGCAGGCAGGGCAGGGCAATCCACCCGAGCGCCAGGAATCGAGCGCGGTCCCGAGTGGTGGGACCGCTTCGGGGGGCAGGGAGGAAGAGGCGGGCGAGGACGCCCGCGGTCCCGGGAGGGATCCCGCGTTGAGGGACCGCATTTGCCAACGGCTTCATGGACGCGCTTGGAGGTGGATGTCTTCCAGGCGATTCGTTGCGACCCAGCCGAGCACCTGGGCTGCGGAGGCGCGGTCGTTCGAGACGCGGGCGCACTCCAGCAAGAGCCGCGCGTCGGCAGGTTCCTTTTGCACTTCCCAATTCTCTCGTGCGAGGCGCAGGGCGGAAGCCGGCCGACGGAGAAGTCGAAGATGGAATCGTGCCTCTTCCCGGAGGTGCACCCGGTCACCGCGGGCAAGGGCGTCGGCAAAGCGGCCTTCAAGGTCTTGGATTTCCGCTTGGCTTTCGTGCCCCGCGGACTGGCGTGCCTCGGCGAAACGCATCCGGAGCCCGTCGATTTTTCGGTCGGCTCCGAGCAGTGCCGCCGCTTCGTCCGGCCGTCCCAGGTCCAGGAGCAGATCCGCATAGCCACCGAGGAGATAGGGGTCACGGGGTGCCAGAGAAAGCGCGGTGCGAAAGTGACGTTCGGATTCTGCTGAGCGGCCCAGGCGTGCCGTGGTCTCAGCCAATTGGGTCAGTGCCCAGACCCGGATTGCGACGGGGGCGTCCATCTCCCTTTGAAGTGCCGCCTCGAGCAATTCAACGCTGCGCGCGGCGTCTCCCGTGAGACCTGCAACCGTCGCCGCCGCCGTGGTGGCGGTCAGGGCGTCGGTCAACTGAAGCAGGGGAACGCAGGCGCGGCGGGCCGGGCCGTATTCGCCCCGGACAGTGTGGAGAGTGGCCTTGGTCAGCCACGCTTGAGGATGCCTTGGATTGAGGACGAGCGCGGCATCCAGATCGGCCAGGGCGGCCGGAAAATCATGCAGACTCTGGCGGATCGTGGCGCGGAGCACGAGGACCTCGATCGGAGGAACGGGGTTCGTCCACCAGGGGGCGAGTGCGGTTTGGGCGAACCCCAGACAGCGGGGATCGGATTCGATCCGGAATTGAACGATGAGCCGGGAGGCCACGTCCGTGGCGAGAGGCAGGTTGACCGGGTCCTTCGCAAGTTGGGCGCGCATGGTGAGGATTTCACGTTCGGCCGCCGTGCGGGAGGAGGGCCGCAGTGTGGCCACGACTTCGGAATCCCGGTCGGGAACCTTGCTGTCGTCCGACGCGACGCCCGATCCCGGGAGACCCAGAATTGCCACCAGGACACAGACAAAAACCCACCCCCGGCACCTGGGGCACGGGCGGTGGGCTGAGAGCGGGGGCTTCATGAAGTTCCCGGCACCTGCGCGCCGTTACTTGACGATCGCACTGACCGTGCTGTCCGTGGCTTGGGTCGCTTCGAGCGTGACTTTTCCGTCGGACTTGACCCGGAGGAAGCCCTGGTCGGCCGCGGGTGCGGCGACGGTGAGCCGCCGGGTTACGGGATCGAACGTTCCGGCAACGCTCTTGAAGGTGCCGCCAATCGTCGGCGAGGTCTGGGGCACGATCGTGATGCTCGGCTCATTCGGGG
>JBDNHZ010000486.1:0-12849 GCA_041688515.1 Verrucomicrobiota bacterium | reverse complement strand
GGGCGGGGACGCCCGCGGCCGCTTCGGAGTTCCACGAGTCCCCATTGCCAGCGGAGAGAGTTTCGGACTCGCGGACCTCGTCCCCCTCAACGGAGTCACCGCAGCCGTTTGATCAGGACCTTCGAATTGCGTCCGGAGGCGTCGTAACGCTCGCGGCGTATCGGCGGGAGGTCGTCCGGAGAGGCTTCGACGAACCCGGCCTTGTTCTGGAACCAGGTGAACGCCTGGGTGGAAAGGGTGAACAATTCGGCGAGGCCGAGTTCGCGGGCGCGGCTTTCCACGTACTGGACCAACTTGCTGCCGATGCCCTGGTTTTCGTGGGAAGGATTGACAAACAGGAAGGCCAGTTCGCCCTTGTTCTGCTCCGGGTACACGTGGAGCGCGACGCAGCCCACCGGATTCCGGTCGATCTCGAAGAGGTAGTAGTCGCTGACCTGACGTTCGATGCCTGCGCGGCTGCGTTTGACGAGTTCCGAGGCGGCCATCGGCGCTTTGGTGAGATTGAAGAGAACGCCGATGTCCTTCTTCAGGGCGCGTCGGATCTGGGTGTATTCGTTGGCGTACACCAGGGTTCCGATGCCCTCGTTGGAAAACACCTCGGCCAACAGTGCTTCATCGACCTTTCCATTGATGATGTGGACGCGGGGCACTCCGTGTTCGCAGGCGGCCACGGCGTACCGTGCCTTGTACAGGGTCTCCGGGCGGAGCTCGGACGGGTGCTGCTGAAGCATCGCCTGGAGTTCTCCCACGGCGACCTGGCGGAGGAGCCGATCCTGGCGGAAGAGACCGTCTGAACTGGTGATGTACACCAGCTTGACGGCCCGCAACTGGGTGGCGAGGGAGAAGGCGATGGCGTCCGAGTTGACCCGAAAGGTCTTTCCATCGCCGTCGAAGCCCAAGGGCGGGACGACGGGAACGATGCCCTGCTGAAGCAGACCCTGGAGCATCTCGGTGTCGATCCGTTCGACCTTGCCGGTGAACTGGTGATCGACGCCTCCCACGATCCCGAGCGGGTGGGCGATGACGGCATTGGTGGAAGCAGCCCGGAGGTCGTTGGCCGAAAGTCCCTCGAGGATTTCGTGGGTCAGCCGGTTGGCAGCCGTCAGCGAGATCTGGAGCGTGGCGGCATCCGTGATTCCAGCCCCGTCCAGATTCGACGGAGTCATCCCACGCTCGGCGGCGAGGGAAGCGATCTGCAAGGCCGCACCGTGGACGAGAACCGTCCTGATGTTCAGCGAGCGCAGAACCGCGATATCCAGCAGGAGATTCGGGAAGTTGTCGTCGGTGACGATCGCCCCGTCGACGGCGATCACGAAGGTCTTTTCCCGGAACCGAGGGATGTAGCGGAGGATTCCCCGCAGGTCGGTCGGATTCACGAGGGCACAACAGTCGTCATGTTTCCCCTAGGACTACGAAAGGAGCGGGCGTCGGCAAGGCCGAAGTTCAGCTTGAGTTTGACGGCCGGAAGATTGCGTCGGAGTATCGGCCCAGTTCTCCCGATGACTTGCACCACTACGCCCGAGCGCGTCGCGGCACTTTGGAATTTGCTGCGCACGCCGGAATTACCGGACCTTGAACAGGGGCCCAGGCCGGGCGTGTTACCGTGTCGCCCGCTGGAGGTGCGTCTTCGCACCCTGTGCGGAGACTTGGCATTGGGTCCGGAAACCACGGACCGCGTGGTCGCTGCCGGGCTTCTCTACCACGACCACCACAACGAGGCGCACGACCTCGTTCAGGATATGATCGACGCGGAGGGGGCACTGATCCACGCCATCGTCCACCGGCGCGAGCCCGACTTCTGGAACGCCCGCTATTGGTACCGCCGGGTGGGTGATCATCCGATCTACCGTCAGTTGACTCCCCGGGTGGGTCAGCTTGCCGGGACCGATGCCACCACGGGTCTGGCCAAGCGATTGGTCCTGTCCGGAACTCTGGACCCGCTCGCCGTGGTCGATGCCCTCGAGACGGTGGTCCGCCAACCGGCGACCGATCCGGTGGTGCTGTTCCTCCGCCGGTTGCAGCATGCCGAATTCGAGGCGCTGCTGGAGCACCTGCTGGCCGGGTAACCGATTTTGAACTCGGAACTGCCCGTGACCCAGGCACGCTGACGGCGCGTTCCCTTGGACGCGGACCTGATGATCGATTTCTGGACGGTTTTCTCGGCGGTGATGCCGGCCTACTGCCTCGTGGTGGTGGGAGTTTTCCTGCGCAAGTCGAATTGGCTGACCCATGAAGCGGACGAAAGCCTCATCCGCGTGGTGGTCAACGTCCTGACGCCCTGCCTGATTCTGGACAATGTCCTCAACAACGAAGCATTGCGCCGTGCCGACAACCTTCTGTTGCCGCCGCTCTTCGGGTTCTGCGGCGTGTTGCTCGGGGTTTGTGTGGCCTGGGGATTCCGACGTTGGAGCGGGGCGACGACCGATCGGGAGCAGCGGACCTTTGCCTGCGCTGCGGGCTTCCAGAACTACGGGTACGCCGCGCTGCCGTTGATCATCCAACTCTTCCCCCGCGAGACGACGGGAGTGCTGTTCCTCCACAATCTGGGGGTGGACACCGCGATGTGGACGGTGGGCCTGGTAACTCTGGGCCATGCGGGCGTAACCGAGTGGCGCAAGCTCATCAATCCGCCGCTGATCGCGATCGTTTCGGGCGTGCTCCTGAACTTGGCCGGGGTGCGCTTTCCCGATTTCATTCAGACCACGAACCACATGCTGGCGGTGTGTTGCTTTCCGCTCGGACTGATCCTGATCGGGGCAACGCTGGCGGAAACCACGCCGCAACTGCGTTCCGGAGGTGGGTGGCGGCTGATGCTGAGCGCCTGTGCCGTGCGCTGCGGTGCGGTGCCGGTGCTGCTCTTCCTCGCTGCCCGCTTCCTGCCGGCGTCGATCGAATTGAAGCAGGTCCTCGTGATTCAGGCGTCCATGCCGGCCGCCGTGTTTCCCATCGTCCTCGCACGCCACTATGGCGGCGATCCCCTCACTGCCGTCCGCGTGGTCGTCGCCACCTCGATCCTCGGGTTCTTCACCATTCCGTTGTGGGTCCGGTTCGGACTGGGTTTCGTGCTCGGACGACGCTGATCCTGAATCCGCGATTCCCGGTTCCAAGTTTCAGCCGGGCGGGCTTGAGTGCGGGGAAATGATTCCGCTTTCCCTGTTCCGCCGTCTTCGATCGCTGGCCTGGCTGGGTTTGATATTTGCCACGGCGCTGCCTTCTCGCGTCGCGGCAGCGGAGGGCCCGATCCGCGTGCTGGTGTGGGACGAGCGTCAACCCAAGCAGAAGGAGGCCTATTCGAACTGGCTGGGGAACGCCATTGCCGCCCATCTCCGCACGTTGCCCGGGCTGTCCGTGACGTCGGCCGCCCCCGATGACCCGGCGCAGGGGTTGGGCGGGTTGGATCAGACCGATGTGCTGGTGTGGTGGGGACACGTCCGGCAAATGGAAATCGAACCGCCGGTGGCGCAGGGGATCGTTCGACGGATCCGCGAAGGTCGGTTGCAATTGATCGCCCTGCATTCGGCGCACTGGTCGCGGCCGTTCGTCGAGGCCATGAACGAGCGGGCGCGACAGGATGCCTTGGCGGCCTTGCCGCCCTCGGAGCGGGCGACGGCGGTGTTGAAGGAGTCGGATCTGTTTCCCCGTCCGTTGTTGGCACCCAAGTACACGGATCGGCTTTCGCCGTCGGTTCTCTACCGCAAGCCGACGGTGGGTCCGGTGGAGGTGCAATTGACGCTGCCGAACTGCTGCTTCCCGGCTTATCGCGGCGACGGCAAGCCGAGTGAGATCCGGATCCTTCAGCGGAATCACCCGATCGCGCGGGATCTGCCGGAGCGGTTCGAATTGTCGCAGACCGAGATGTACGACGAACCGTTCCACGTTCCTGCACCGGATGAAGTGGTGCTGGAGGAACGCTGGGCCACCGGCGAATGGTTTCGGAGCGGCGCGGTGTGGAAAGTGGGGCAGGGACGGGTGTTCTACTTTCGTCCCGGCCACGAGAGCTATCCGGTCTACCAGAATCCCAATGCACTCAAGGTGGTGGAGAACGCCGTGAGGTGGATGGGGCAGGCGCGGAAGTGATCCCGGATTCCAGGGCTCGATCGGCAGGGAGGAGAGAGGCGGGCGAGGACGCCCGCGGCCCCGGGGCGCTCAGGGCAGGGCGGACCAGACGATCTCGAGCAGCGGAATCTCCCACGACTCGGAGCGGAGGTTGAGGCTCGCCTCGGCTTCGCTCTCTGGATTTGGAACCCGGCGGATCAGGGCCAGCACGCGGGCCTCGTGGATCGCGGGCAGGCGCGGGCTCCAGACCCGGCCAGCCTCCATCGAGAGTCGGCACACGGGGATTCCAGCGGGGCCGACGATCTCCACTGCGCCCTTGGCATGGCTCCGAAGTTGGACCTGATCGCCGGGACGAAGGGATTCGAGTGCACGATGGACGGGAGATCCCGACACATGCAGTCCGGCGTAGCTGAGGAAGACGTCGCCCAGGCTGAGGATGGAATAGTGTCGGTGCTGGATGGCGGGATCGATGGGGACGGGAGGGGCGACGCGGGAAAGGATCTCCGGAGGGATCATCTGTCCGGGGAGCGAAGGCCGCAGGGTGCGGAGATCGAGGAGGGTCAGCGATCGCCGGGCGCGCGTCATGCCCACGTAGAAGGTCCGGCGACGTTCCTCGGACTTTTTGGCATCCGAGGATTCCGGCCAGGGACCTACCAGCAAGACGTGGTCGTGTTCGGTTCCCTTGGCGGCGTGCACGGTGGAGAGAATGACTCCATCGGCGGTCACCGCATCGCGACGAAGCTCCACGAGGGATTCGCGGAAGAACCGGGCGACGTCGATGGCGGGCATGTCCTCGGTGCCGGCTTCGTCCTGCCAGCTCCCGACGAGACGTGCCAGCAGGGCGATCCACGGATTGGCGATCCCGTGTGCCGCCTGGGCTTCGGTGATCCAGTCGGTGAGTTCGGGAAAATTGACCCGACGTCGTGGGGCACTTTCGATGCGGTGCAGGAAGGTGTGGATCTCGCGGAAGTGAAGCAGGCTGGGCCATTGACCGCGGTCGGCCTGCCAGCGGACGGGGATGCCCTCACGTTCGAGCACGGCCCGGATCAGGGCGAGGTCGCGGTGCTCGCTGGAAAGCACGGCGAAATCGGACCACGCCCCTTCCGCCAAATGGCGCTGGCGACGGATCTCGACGAGGACCGCCTCGGCCTGGTGGACGGGATCGTCGATGGCGATCACCTGCACCCGGCCGCGCGTCAGGGAGTCGAGTTTCTCGAGCGGGCCGCCGATGGGATCATCGGCACGATGGCGATCGATGCGGATGGGGCGACCGGTCTTCATCCGGTCGCGATTGACCGCAATGACGGCGTTGGAGGCGTCGATGATGCGGCGGGTGGAACGGTAGTTCTCGACCAGATACTGGATGTCGGCGTCGTAGTCGGATTGGAAGCGCCGGATGAATTCCACATTCGCGCCGCGGAAGGCGTAGATGCTCTGGTCATCGTCACCGACGGCGAGGATGGAAAGCTTCTGATCGGGATCGTCGAGAGTGCGTCCGGCGAGGGCGGCGACCAGTCGATACTGGGCTTCGTCGATGTCCTGGTATTCGTCGACGAGAATGTGTTCGAACCCGGCGAGAAGACGGTCGCGGATCTCGTCGGCTTCGATCCCGGGCGGAACGCGTTCGCCGCGGAGGAGCGCGGTGGCCTCGGTGATGAGTTCGTCGAAGCGGATTTCCTCGGCATTGCCGGAAGCGCGATGGGCGAGCGTGCGGCCCAGCAGTCGCAGGGCGAGGCTGTGATAGGTGAGGATGGTCACACCCCGGGCGTCCTCGCCGACCAGTTCGACGAGGCGCCGCCGGAGTTCGAGTGCGGCGTTGCGATTGAAGCAGCACACCAGGATGGAACGGGCACGGACCCGGTGGACGCGGAGGAGGTAGGCGGTGCGATGGACGATCGTGCGGGTCTTGCCGGCGCCCGGCCCGGCGAGGACCAGCAGATTCCGGTGGAGCGGCGCGGTGACGATCCGGATCTGCTCGGCGTTTTCGAGGGCGGTGACGATCCGTTCGTAGGAGGAGGCGGTGGTGGCGTGTTCCCGTACGGCGGCCTTCAGCGGCACGTAGCGTTGGACGAATTCCTCCCGGCCCAGTCGGAAGTAGGCGAGGACCAGATCGACGGCTTCTTCCATCCGTTTGAGGCCGCGACGGGCGTACTCGCCCATGACATGGACCTGGAGGATCCGTTCGCGGTAGTGGGAGGCGAGGGGTTCGAAATCGGCGATGCCGTAGCGCTGGCCATCGCGACGGCGGTTGAGCCGAATGGTCATGGCCGAGCGGAAGATGGCGAGGCCCTGGCGAAGTTCGATGACCGCCTGTTCGTGTAGGAACAGGAGGGAACGTTCGACGGTCGCGTTGATGTCGCGCGTCTCGCTGCGGATGACCAGGTCGGATTCCAGCGCGGCGCGAAGTTCTTCGAAGGTGAATTCCACCAGGAGATCCGCCTGCGCCGGAGTGTCGGATTCGATTCGGGAAAGCAGCCGTTGCAGGACGATATCGGCGGCGCGGGTACGACGTTCCGAGAGTTTGCGGATCAGGTCCCAGCCGCGGCGGATCCGGAGTTCGAGGCGATCCTGACCCGGACATCGCAGGTCGAAGCTGGCGCGACTGGCGGCGAACCCGCGGCCATCCTGGGCGAGGCTGGCAAGGATGCTGCGGAGTTGGTGAACGGACGTGGGATGGCCGTCGTCGAGGAGACGCTGGTTGAGCAGTGGCAACGAGAGAGGCAGCCAACGTTCCATGTCCGGATCCGGCTCGGATTCGATGAGGAGTTCCAGCAGGGCCTTCTCAAGACGGATGATCCGTTGCAACCGGAGGGTGGAATGGTCGGCCACCTTGTGGCGGACGTAGGCCGTGAGGAGGGTGTCGCGCTTGAGGAGCTTTGCCTCGGCCATGGAGTCGAGGGTGCGCAGGACCCGCGATGAGACCCACGCCGGCCCGGAGGCTTCGGCCGGGCGTTGCGTGTGCAGGGCGGCGAACTCCGGCAAGAGGGCCAGTTGATCGACGGTCAGGTTCCCAGTGGGATCCGAGTTCATGATCTCGCGCAGGATCGCGAGCCAGAGATTCTCCTCGGGAGTGGGGAGGTGGAGTCGCGCGAGGATCGGCCGCGCCTCGTCGAGCGAACGCACCAACGGCCGCGCCTGGAAGACGCTGGTGACGTTCTCGTCGCGCTGGATGAATCCGGCCCGTTCCAGCCAGGCGATGGCGGTCCGGACCTGGGTATCGGCCATGGCCCCGCCGGGATCGAGGTCGACGTCTTCGTCGCGCAGGAGTTCACCACTGGTGATGACCACTTCGTCCCGGCCGCGGGCACTCTTCCGCAGGCCGCGCAGGATCTGGGCGATGTCGCGTTGACCGAGCTCGGACAGGGCCCCGAGGCGGAACTGGGATTCACAATCCTCCTCGTCAAAGAGCAGGACGCAACGTGCCTTGCGCCCGTCGCGCCCGGCACGGCCGGCCTCCTGGAGATAGTTCTCCAGAGAGCCGGGGGTGTCGCCGTGGATGACCAGTCGCACGTCGTCCTTGTCGATGCCCATGCCGAAGGCGTTGGTGGCGCAGATCACCTGGATCCGGCCCGCGATGAACTCGTCCTGGATGCGCTTCTTCTCCGGAGGGGTAAGCCCGGCGTGGAAATGTTCGCTGCTCCAGCCTTGCTGGCGGAGGTACTCGGCGGTGACCTCGGTGTAACCACGGCGGGACCGGAAGACGACGGCACTCCCTGGTTGGCCGGGGTGGAGATGCTCGCGGAGGAGTTCATCGACCTGGCCGAGTTTGCCGTGTTCGCCGGTCTCCTCGACTTCGAACTGGAGGTTGTCGCGTTCCACGCCGCCTTCAAACGCGCGCAATTCGCGGCCGGTTTCCTTCTGGAAGTGGGCGAGGATCTCGTCGCGAACCTCCTGTTTGGCGGTGGCGGTGAAGCAGGCGATGGGCGCGACTGGAACTCCGGTTTCGGCGGAGAACTCCCGGATGAAGCGGGCGGCGTAGAGGTAGTCCGGACGGAAATCATGGCCCCACTTGGAGAGACAATGGGCCTCGTCGAAGACCCAGCATCCCAGTTCCCGTGTCGCGATGGCCGAGCGGAAGGAGCGGTTGCGAAATTGTTCCGGCGAGACGTAGAGGATCGCGATGTCGCCCATCTGGATCCGGCGCAGCACATCGGATCGCTCGGGCGGCGTGAGGAGTCCGTAGAGCGCGGCGGCGCAGGGATTGCCGGTGCGCCGGATCAGTCCATCGACCTGATCCTTCATCAGGGCCTGCAAGGGCGAGATCACCACGGTGAGCGCACCGGTGCGCTGGGAGCGCACCAGAGCCGGAAGTTGGAAGCACAGCGACTTGCCGCCGCTGGTGGGCAGGATGGCGAGGAGGGATTCATCCCGCAGGCCGGATTCGATGATCCGACGTTGAAGGCTGGTGCCGTCGGGAGCGCGGGGCGCGGCTCGGAAGTCGTCGAACCCGAACCAACGCTGCAACTGCGCACGTGGCTCGTGATGCTGGGAACACCACGGGCAGGCCGGTTCGGCGCATGGGAGACATCGCCATTGCCGCACCCAGGCGGCCGCCGCCGGATGCCGTTTGCGGACCCAGGGTGGCAGCACGGAATTGCCGCCGGAAACCCCCAGCCAACTCAGGGCAAAGGCGAGGGCATGCCGCGGATCGCGTGAGGCGAACGCCTCCTCCGGAAGGGTTGCCTGGGGACAGGCATGGTGATGGATCCACGAGTGGGCGGCGCGGCGCGCGTCGTCGGGCGAGGGAACCCGCGCGCCGCCCGCAACCGTTCCGAGAAACTTCTGGAAGCCGACCGCCAACCGGTCGTTGGCGTCGTCGGCCGTCGCGAGCAGATGATGGAGGGCGGTGAAGAGTTCCGGATGGGTGGCCTGGAGTCGGACGAACGCCTCCCATTCATCCAGAAAGAGCACCCCGGAGAGGCGTGCGTCCGCCACCGGATCGTTGGTGCTTTCGTGGACCAGTTTGTAGTCCTTCACCAGCCGATGGTACGGATTCGAGGGGAAAGCAATCGGTGACAGGATCAGCGTGTCGATGACCGGCAGGAGTAGGAGCGGATGGTTCGGGCTGGTGGCCTGGAGGCGAGCCAGGTCGTGATCGACGACATTATGTCCGATGACGGCATCGGCGCGTCCGGCGAGCGCGTCGAGGAATCCGAGTCCGGTGGCGGCGCTGCCGGAGTGGCGTTCTTCGCCGAGGATGGCCCCGACTTGGGTGATCCGGCCTTTGAGCGTGACCTCGAGATCCAGCAGGATGCATCTGGCCAGAAACGTCCTGCTGTCCGGGGCCGGTGTCAGTGGAGCAGAATTTTCAGATGCGGTCGCAGGCATCGTGGAGGCAGGAAGTTAGCCCAGTGCGTGGGACGGCACCATCTCCGAAGCGGGGCGCGGCGAGGGTGGGCTCATCTTGATAATGACCCGGATCCGTTGGGCGCCGACCCGAATCTGGGTAGCGGCCGACGCGAGGAGGCGGATGCTCCCATCCTTTGCTTCGTCTGGGATCCGCCTCGTGACCTTGGCAGCTACCCCGTCGCGCCGTTCGTAGCGGCCGACGTGAGGAGGCGGAACCCAGCCTGGACGGGAGCGGCGTCAGGACGCACCCGAGTCGGATGAGAGATCGTTCCCGCCTTTTGCTGCTGACCGGCGCGTCGGTACATTCGGAGTGGGTCGCATTTGAATCGTTACCGACATACTCAGATTGGGTGGGCCATCATCATCCCGTTGTTGGCCTTTTTCGTGGTGGCGTGGCTTCTCGTGCCGTCATTGCCTGCAAACCGTGCTTTCCTGCCCTGCCTCGCCGGGGTGGTCGTTCTGGTCTTGTCCCTCTTCGGCACGTTGACCATCACTGTGGCGGGAGGTTGGGTGATCTGCCGGTTTGGGGTCGGGCTCGTTTGGCGGAGGATCCCTGTGAGTGATGTGCGCGTTGCCGAAGCGGTCCGTAACAAGTGGTATTATGGGTGGGGCATCCGTCTCAGCCCGCATGGTTGGCTTTGGAACGTCTCCGGCCTGAAGGCGGTCGAGCTCACGTTTGCCAACGGAAAGAAGTTTCGCATCGGGACGGATGAGCCAGAAATGGTCCGGCAGGCGATCCGCGATGGGTCGCGCGACCTGATTTGTCCACATGATCCTTGATTTGCGCTTCTCGTTGGGGTCGTACGCCGGCCCGCAAGCGTTCCCAGCTCGGTTGAAGTGAGCCTCGGGATTCTCGTCGCCTCCCCGTGGACGACACCAAGAGACTTTGACTTCCATTCGGACGTTCTACGCACCACGGCCGCTCCCGGTCCGATTTATCGGGGGCAGTGTCTGAATGCGCCGCAGTTGCCCGTGAAGGTGTTTCCGCTCGGGGCGGCAGGGAGGAGAGAGGCGGGCGAGGACGCCCGCGGCCCCGGGAGGCGCAGGGTCGGTTCCCGCCAAGAATGGAGTTGTCAGGGCGGGTCGCCTCGGGAGGAGTGTCATCATGGACTCGAATCAGGGGACGCAATGGCGCGACATCTCCAGATGCGCTGTCGCCTACGGTCGGTTGTACGGGGTGGCTCTGGCGACGGGCTTTCTTTCACTGGCGGCCCAGGATCACTGGACGCTCAAGATTGCAGACCTCCTCGGGGTCGCCGTCGGGGACCCGGTGCATGTTGCCGTTGATCGCTCCGGTGGGAGAATCGGGGATGATCCTGCCGTGAGGATCCGGCTCAGGCCCCGATCTGAGCCTGGATGGAGTCGCAGATGGCCCGGGACCAGCGTTCGAGGGTGGATTGATCCGGGCCTTCCACCAGGAGACGTGCCTTGGGTTCGGTGCCGGAGTAGCGCAGGAGCACGCGCCCGCCGAGCGGCTTGAGTTCCGCCTCGGCCTTGCTGACGAGCGACAGGACGTCGTTGAGTTCATCGAAGGTCCGCTTCTCCCGCACGCGGACATTGGAGACGAGTTGGGGGAAGCGCTTCCAGCAGTCCGCCAGGCGGGAGAGCGGCATCGACTGGCTCTTCATGGTGGACAGGATCTGAAGTGCGGCCACGAGACCGTCTCCGGTGGTGCTGTGATCGCGGAAGATCAGATGGCCTGACTGCTCACCCCCGAGGTTGAGGTCATCGGCGAGCATGCGGTCGATGACGTTTTTGTCCCCGACGGCGGTGCGGATGACCGATCCGCCGGCGGCGTTGACGGCGGCGTCGAGGCCGGCGTTGGACATCACCGTTGCCACAACGGTCTTCTTGTTCAATGTGCCATCGCGGAGCATCTGAAGGGCGGAGATGGCCAGGATATCGTCGCCGTCGATCAAGGCTCCGTTCTCATCGCACAGGATGACCCGGTCGGCGTCCCCGTCATGGGCGATGCCGAGATCGGCGCGAAACTCGCGGACGCGGCTACAGAGCCCGGCGGGGTGCATTGAGCCGCATTCGGCGTTGATGTTGGTGCCGTTGGGGTGGACGCCGGAGACGATCAGTTCCGCGCCCAGTTCCTGGAGAACGGCCGGGGTGGATTTATAGGCGGCTCCATGGGCGCAATCGACGACGATGCGGAGCCCTTCCAGGGTCAGGCCGCGGGGGAAGCTGGTCTTGGCATGCTCAACGTAGCGACCCACGGCGTCGTCCACGCGGAAGGCCTTGCCGATCTCGCCGGCGGTGGGACGGATGTTCTCGATCTCTCCCGAGAAGACGAGGTCTTCGATGCGGTCCTCGATGTCATCGGCGAGCTTGTAGCCATCCGGCCCGAAGAACTTGATGCCGTTGTCATCATACGGATTGTGGGAAGCGGTGATGACGATGCCGGCGTCCGCCCGGAGCGACCGGGTGACATAGGCGACACCGGGGCTGGGAAGCGGGCCGATGAAGACCACATCCACGCCCATGGAAAGCACCCCGGAGGACAGGGCGTTTTCCATCATGTAGCCCGAGAGTCGCGTGTCCTTGCCGATCACAATGCGGAAGCGAACGCGGTTTCGCGCGACTCCGACCCGGTTGCGAAAGACATGGGCGGCGGCGCGACCGAGTTTGAGCGCGGTCTCGGCGGTGACCGGTTCGATGTTGGCTCGGCCGCGGACACCGTCGGTTCCGAAGATGCGTTTCGGGTGGGACATGTTTTTGCAGTGAGTGGAAGCGGTCAGGGATTCCCGCGAGGCCGACTATCGGCCGGAAGGATCCGTTCGATCAATACTTGTTCCGGTGAGACCGAGCCGAGTTGGGCGCCCGGGGCATTCACATGGATGGCGACGTGGGTCAAGGGGACGGCGGTGGAATCGGTGAGATTGACGTAGACTTCGACGTCCTGGGGACGCAGGCGGTTGAGGAGGTCGGGTCGGCCTCGGAGCACGACGGTGACCTCGGCGGGCGCGACCCGGTACTGATCCAGTTCGGAAGCCAGGGTGAGGACGTGGATGGGCAGATGCTCGAAGGTGCGGGAGTAGGCGTCGGGAACGACGGGGGCACCGCCTCCACGTTCGACTCCCTGCCGGACGTTCGCCCAGATGAGGATGGCGAAGAACAGGGAGAAGATCTTCTGCCAGCGGTTGTAGGTGGTGAACTCGCGGAAAGACATGCGTCAGGACGATTTGCTGCGACGCTGGATGGATCGGAGCCAGCGGAACCAATGCCGGTGCTCGGTCCGGCGGACCAGGACCTGGGTCAGGAACGAACGGAGTTCCTCAACGGTGACGTTGCGCACGAGATTCCCGCGGTGGGCGTAGGCGATCTGACCGGTTTCCTCGGAGACCACGACCACCACGGCATCGGTTTCCTCGGTGAGTCCAATGGCGGCGCGGTGGCGGGTGCCGAGGGATTTGTGGAGGTCGACGCGTTGGGTCAGCG
>JBDNHZ010000485.1:0-6736 GCA_041688515.1 Verrucomicrobiota bacterium | reverse complement strand
TGCCAAGAAGCCACTTAAACGAAACGAATCACTCAAGGAAAGGGTCAACGCAACCCTTGCTGCGATAAAATTAATGCCTAACCTAATTAGGTCATTTTTCTGCGCCCCAAGTGTAGCCTATGCAAAGGACTAGTCAGTATCCCGGATTGCTTCTCGTCTTGGCAAAGTGGCGGACGTGCGCCTTGTCCCTGAAGTGCACATCTAGCGTCCAGAGGGTGCCGTCCACCAGAAGGGTCGTGGCATAAATGATCGCATCCGCCATGGCCAATCCCTCGGTCCGCCCGATCTCCGCCGAATCCATTGCCAGAGTTGCGTCGAGGTCGATCACCGATCCTCGTTGCATCAGGGACACGGCCTCCGGGCGGCGTCTTCACCCCGTTCCCGTCGGACGAACCGAAAGACCTCGAAAATGCAGACCGAAGGGACGACGAGGAGATCCGTCTCCTCGATCACCGCGGCAAACGAGTCCGCGCCGGGGTCGTCCGTGAACCATATCAGCCACGCAGAAGAGTCCACCCCGTTCACAGTCGATCACCTTGGTGCAACACTGGGCCTGATCGCAGTGGTCGTTGATGGGAACGCCCCGGCCAGGGCGTTGGGCCGGAATACGAACTCTGCTAGCGTCGCCCCATGCGAACGGTCCGCCATCCCCATCTGAGAGTCCCGAAGCTCCTTTCGAGCGTCGGCCTCCTCCGGTTGCTCGCTCTGATCACCGCGGGCTTCGCTCCCCTGATCCACGCCCAGACGTCGTTGCTCCCCGCCGGAGGCATGGTGTCGCTCGCTCTCCAACGCCCGGATGCAGCCAGTGCGACGCGCTCGGTGGTGCCCGTGGCGGGCCAGTCGTTTCCCCAGGCTGTACGGGTGGCCACGGCCAAGCTCCCGTCGAACCCTTGGAACATCCAACTCTCGGTGCCCACCGCGGCATCGGTCGCCGCCGGTGACGTGTTGGCGGGCGAGATCTGGCTACGCAGGATGGCTCCTTCCTCCGGGCCGGCTCTGGCCGAGTTGGTCTTCGAAAAGGCCGGGCCGCCGTACGATCAATCGCTGGTCCGGGTTCTGCCCGAAGAAGCCGGTGTCTGGACGCGATACCGCTTCGCCTTCACTTCAAAGGCGGCCTACGCCTCGGCGGGGGCGCAGTTCAACATCCGCCTGGGATACGCCCTCCAAACCCTGGAGATGGGCGGGCTCACCCTCACCAACCATGGCAAGGCCAAGCCCTTGGCCAACTTCTCCAACGACTTGACCTACGCCGGCCGCGAACCGGATGCCGCCTGGCGCTCGGAGGCCAACGCCGCCATCGAACGGAACCGGAAGGCCACATTTTCGATTGAGCTCAAGGATGCCGACGGGTTCGCCATGGCAGGCGTCCCGGTGGAACTGCGATTGGTGCGACATGACTTCGCCTTCGGATCCGCGGTAGCAGCGAGTCGATTGCTCGCAGTTGGAGCCGACAGCGACCGGTATCGCGGGGTGATCACGCAATGGTTCAACACCGTTGTGCTGGAGAACGATCTCAAATGGCCCACCTACGAGGCCAACCCGGCTCCCGCCCAGAACGCGGTCACGTGGCTCGGACAGCGCGGAATCCCCGTCCGTGGTCACAACCTCATCTGGCCTGGCACCAACCAGAACTATTTCCTCCCGGCCAACGTTCCGCCCCTGTTCACGGATGTCCCCCGTCTCCGGACACGGATCAACACCCACTTCACCAATGTGCTCGACCGCTTCCGCGGGAAGCTCCCCGAGTGGGACGTGGTGAACGAACCGCTCCACGAACGCGCCCTCGAAGGCATCATGGGCAAGGCCGAGGTCGCCTCCTGGTTTCAACTCGCCCGCAATCTGGATCCCGCCGCCATCCTCTACCTCAATGAGTACGCCAACATCGAGTCCGTCACCCGCACCGGCTCCACCGATCTCCGCACGTACTCCGACCAACTGCGAACCCTGGGGACACCCATCGACGCCCTCGGATTACAGGCGCACTTCAGCGGTTTCCTCACCTCTCCCACCGAGCTTCTCGCCCGCCTGGATCTGATCTCTGGCATCGGCCCCGGCACCAATACCTACCCCCTCCGCATCACCGAGTTCGACATCAACATTTCGGATGAAGCCGTGCAGGCGGACTATACCCGCGATTTCCTGACCGCTGCCTTCAGTCACCCCGCGGTGACGGGGGTGTTGATGTGGGGTTTCTGGGAAAGTCAGCACTGGCTGCCGCAGGCCGCCCTCTTCCGTCGCAACTGGCAACCCAAACCTAATGCGCTGGCCTGGAGCAACCTTGTCTATCAGACATGGACCACCCGGACCAACGTCATGTCCTCGTCCTCCGGCAAGGCGACCGCCCGCGGGTTCAAGGGCGACTACGAAGTCACCATCCGCCTTCCCGAAACCAATCTCGTCAGCACGGTCCGCTTCGGCAGCGACACCGACTTCCGTCCTGCTCTCCCGGTCGTCCGGCCGACCCTCGCCGTCATTCCCGGGGATCGCTTCGAATTCCAGTGGGCAGGCTTCGCCTCCGGATACCAGCTCGAGTGGAGCGATCGCCTGGATGCAACGACGTGGAATCCGGTGGACGGCTTTGCGACCTACTCGACCAATGGCTGGCGGGTCCAACTGCCGGCTCCGGATCAGACCCAGTTCTACCGACTGCGCCGCGGCGGGCCGTGAGGCCGCCCTCCGATCTACTTCAACGGCGAGAGCCTCCTCGGGCCGCATCCGAACGCACCCCGGCCCACGCGTGTTCCCCGCCCGATTGGAATGAACCTCGTCACCTCATCCCCTACCCGTAGGAGACGACGTCAGGAGACTCTAACTTCCATTCGAACGTGCCCCGGCCCACGCGTGTTCCCCGCCCGATTGAAGTGAGCCTCGTCACCTCGTCGCCTACCCGTAGGAGACGACGTCAGGAGACTCTGACTTCCATTCGACCGCACTCCGGCCCACGCGTGTTCCCCGCCCGATTGAAGTGAGCCTCGTCACCTCGGCGCCTACCCGTAGGAGACGACGTCAGGAGACTCTGACTTCCATTCGAACACGCCCCGGCTCACGCGCGTGCCCCGCCCGATTGGAATGAACCTCGTCACCTCGTCGCCTACCCGTAGGAGACGACGTCAGGAGACTCTGACTTCCATTCGAACGTGCCCCGGCCACCGGACGTGCAGATTGGCCTTGGCACGTTGACCTATACAGGTGATTCCCGGGATCGGACGCCCGAGGACTGCGCGAGTCCAAGGGGGACGAATTGGTCGACTTAGGTCGGGGGCGCAACCAGCTCTATCTCGACTTTCACGCGGGCTGGGTGGGCCGGGACATCGACCGCTAAGCGGCTACCGACGGCGTGCTTCCCCTTCTTCCGCCGCTAGGACGAACCCGGCCCGGACTGGGGCAGGCATGGCGGGATTGGCGCCGCGGACGGAACGCCAGATGAGTTCGTTCAGTTCCAGGTCATCGGCTGCGTCCTCGCGGGTGCGGTTCGTCCGTTCGGAGCGCTCATGGCCCCAGGCATCGGCGAGGTTGCGTTCATCGAGCCTAACCTTGGGAATCGTGGCGGTGTACGGGGCGAGGTCTGTCTTGAGCCCAAAGCAATCGAGCATGGGCATGGCTGCGGCGTCGAACTGGGTCATGGGCTTCAAGCCAAGGATCAATTCCATCGTGCACAGCATGCTGCACGTCGAGTCGAGGGTTGAATCCACGGTATGCCGGCGCACGTAGGGGCCGATGACATAAGCAATGGTGCGGTGGGCATCGATGTGATCCGGGCCGTTCTGGGCATCGTCTTCCACGACGAAGATGGCGGTGCTTGCCCAGAACCGGGAGCGGCCGACGGCTTCCACAACGCGTCCGAGAGCGAGGTCGTTCTCCGCGACGAAAGCCGTGGGCGTGAGCTTGCCGCGGCTGGTGCCGGCGGTGTGGTCATTGGGAAGTCGGACGATCTGGAGGCGGGGCATTGCCCCTTCGCGTTCGAACCGTGCGAGTTCGCCGATGAAACGGTCCGCCCGGGACAGGTCGCTGTAGTCCATGTCGAAGCTTCTGAACCAAGGATCGAAGTGGCCCTGAAGGCTAGCAACGAGGGTGGTGCACGGATCGTTGGTGGTGGCACCGTTGTTGATGAACTCGCCGTAGCTCCGGTAGCTGACCCCCGCGGCCTTGGCGCGATCCCAGAGGGATCCGCCTGCCGGTGCGGCGATTCGAAACCGACCTTCGCTCGGGTAGGCATACTTTCGATCCTGGTTGTGGCCGTAGCTCATCGGCCACATCCGCTCAACGAAGTTGGTCGCGTAGGCGCCCATCGTCCATTCATGACCATCGGCGCTGACCTCACTTTCGAAGTAGCAGTTGTCCAGCAGGTCGAACTCGCAGGCCAGACGATGATGGTTTGGCGTCACGGATTCCGGAAAAAGGCACAGCGCTGGATCGTCCTTCCCCTCCGGCATGTCTCCCAGGATCTGGTCGTAGGTCCGGTTCTCCTTGATGATATAGATGCAGTGCTGGATCGGCGATTTCTGCCCCTTGACCAAAGGGATCGGGTGGCCTGCTGCGAGTTGCTGTGGGGCTGCGGGCGGGCGGCAGCGGTAGGTCCGGTCCGTGTACTTGCGCAGGGTCTCTTCAAGATCCTCGCGGTCCTTGGGGAGATCGATGATCGACAGTGAACCCGGAAACAGGCCTCCGATATACTCGCGGACGGAAGCCGGAGCTTCGTTCCCAGGCTGCGGGCCGTAGCGATTGGCCAGCGAGGCCAACCCCTTGCCGTTGGCCACAAGCAAGTGCCTGCCATCGGGCGACACGCGGACGGACGTCGGGTACCAGCCCACGGGGATGAACCCCAAGGACCGGCTCCGGCCGGGTTCGCTCACGTCGAACCCCGCCACCTCATTGCTGTTGGCGTTGGCGACAAAGAGCAGTGATTCGTCCGGACTCAGCGCGAGGCTGCTGGGGGTCGATCCCGGAGGGGAATCGGGCTCTAGTTCGGCGGTCAGCGTTTCGACCGGACGTCCCGTCCCGGTGTCGAGGACGCTCACCGTGTTTCGGTTGGCGTTGGCAACAAACAGGATCTTCCCGTTGCGCGTCAGGAGCAGTTCGTTGGGATGCTCCTGGACCGGCCATCGCGCCGACACCTTCCCGGCGTGTGACCCGGGGTGTCGCTTCGCTCAATCCAGGGCTAATGGCTGTGACGCCTCCGGCGTAGCGGGGGTGACTTCGGACACCCTTCAAAGGAACGCTCGTCCCTCCGGTTTAGCGCCGCCTCGTCTTTTCATACTCCTCGAGGGCCTTGGGCATGATTTCCTTGAGATGTGCAATCCGGGAACCGTGGCTGGGATGCGTGCTTAGGAACTCCGGGGGTTGACCGCCGCCAGCCTCAGCCATCCGTTGCCAGAACGCGATTGCCTCCTGAGGATTGAAACCGGCGCGGGCGGAGTACAACAGTCCCCGCTCGTCGGCCTGATCCTCGTGCTCACGGCTGAAAGGCATGATCACGCCATAAGTTGCGCCCGCCCCGAGCGCACCCAACACCGCCCGCCGCTGATCCTGGCTCATGTCCCCGAGCGACACCGAGATGGCGGCCCCGTTCATCACGGCATTCAGCATCTCGGTCTTGAGCAGGCGCTGGGATCCGTGTCGCAGGATGGCGTGGGAAATCTCATGGCCCAGCACCACCGCCAAGGCATCGTCATTCTGGGTGACCGGCAGGATTCCCGTATACACCACGATCTTGCCACCCGGGAGACAGAACGCGTTGGCCTTCGGACTCTCCACGACACTGACCTTCCAGTCGAAGCTCGGCTCCACGGCCTGAACGACGCCAATCAAGCGCGACGCCACGCGGACGACCTGATCCAAGGACGGACCGCTGGAAAGCACATGCTCGGTTCGGAGCACCTCTTGGAAACTTTGCAATCCCAAGGCCGAGCCCTGTTCGTCCGTCAATGCGCCCCGGAGCTTTTTCCCGGTCTCCTGGTCAACGACGGACGGCGCGGCAAAGTATCGGAAGGCCGCATAAGCGATCGCCAATACCAACGGCAGGATCAAAAAGGGCTTGCGGCCGGAGCCTCGGGGATCAGATGGCATGGGAATTATTGTGTTGGAGTCAGTGGAAGGAATTTGATCTGCGGCGGCGCGGAAGAGGAAGAATTGGCTTTTCCCTTTGGGGCCTTTTCGACGCTGCGACCCTGCTTCTTTCGCTGTCAATGCGTTTGACGGTCGATTCCAGGAAAGGGGCACATCCTGAAGCTGCCCCAATCCGGGACGGTTTCCGCCTCAGTGCTGGGTGGTTCCGAATTCGAGCGTGTTGCCCTGGCAGCGCGCCAGTTGGGCCGAAGGCGCTCCCACTTTGCCAACGCCCCGGGCTCAAGAGGGTGGCCGTACGGATCCAGCTCGCCGGCGAGGATCTGTTCCACGGCGGCCTCCGGTTCGTAGCCGAACGACACCAGCCCAACGCCCATCATCCGGACCGTTCCGTCGATGCCGCCGCAGAGGAGCGGCTTCACCCGCTTCATGCCGGGGTGCGACCACAGTCCGGCGTGGGCGAAAACCTTGAAATGATTCGCCCTGAGCGCATGCGACTTGTTGAAGCCCTCGCGGGTGGTGCGGTCGATGAGGATCTTGTCGATGCCGTCGCCCAGCGCCCTGGCCGAGGCCGAAGTCGGCATCGCGATGGGCACGGGCACGGACGTCGCCATGCAGAGCGCGGGCGTCACGCTCGTCCAAGGCGACCTGCGGGCGATCGCGAAGGCCATCC
>JBDNHZ010000484.1:0-3340 GCA_041688515.1 Verrucomicrobiota bacterium | reverse complement strand
GGGGATGCCGCCTGCCGGATTCACCCTGATCGAACTGCTGGTGGTCATCGCCATCATCGCGATCCTGGTGGCGATGCTTCTTCCGGCGCTGGTAGCGGCCAAGCGCAGTGCCCAGCGGACAAGTTGCCTGAACAACCTGCGGCAATTGAACATCGCCTGGAATCTGTACGCCGGCGATCACGCAGAGGCCCTCCCGCTCAACGGCTACGGAACTCCGGAAGAACTCGGGGATCAGCGTCTCTGGGTTCTGGGGAGCGCCCATCAGGATCCCCAGGCGTTCACCAATCGGGCTTACCTCCTCGACAAGCGGTACGCTTCCTTCGCGCCCTACATCGGTTCCGCCGGATCCTACCGGTGCCCGTCGGATCGGAGCCGGGTGGAGATCGGCGGCCGACCATTCCCGAAAGTCCGCAGCTACGCCCTCAATGTCTTCATGAACGGGGTCGTCCCGGATCTGCGGCTGCATTTCGGCCGGGGCACCCCCTTTGCCAAGCTGGGCGATGTCGGCGCCGCCGGGCCTTCGGATCTCCTGACCTTCGTCGATGTGGCGCCCGGCAACGTCTGTCATTCCGCCTTCATCGTCCATCAAGGCCCGTTTACCGGGCTTTTCTATCATCTTCCGTCGTTTGTTCACGGGGAGCGCGGCGCACTGGCCTTTGCCGATGGGCACGTCGATACCCGTCGTTGGGTGGATCCCCGGACGCAGGCGGAAGCCACGGCAGAATGGATCCCCGACCATTGGACCCTCTATCACAACAGCAGTCGTGACCTCAAATGGCTCCAGGACCACACCACGGTGCCGCGCCCCTGAAGCAGTGCCTCTCCGAATCGTCGGTGAAGGGTAGGGAGGAGTGAGGAAGGCGGGGGCGCACCCGGCCGTGAAGTCGGTTGGTCAGGGCGGTTGACTCGCCGCGACGGCTGTCTTTACTGTTCGCCGGTAACTTCCGGCACGCGCCCCGAGGATTGCACTTCGGGTTTTTTTTTGTGTCGCCGGGCTAATTCGCTGCGATGGCAAATGTGATTCTGGTCGGCGCCCAATGGGGCGACGAAGGCAAAGGCAAGATCATCGACGTGCTCACGGAGCAGTCGGAGATCGTGGTCCGTACGGCCGGCGGCAACAACGCCGGCCACACCGTCTATCTCGGCAAGGACAAGTATGTCCTGCACCTGATCCCTTCGGGGATCCTGCGCCCGGGCAAGGTGTGCATGATCGGCAACGGCGTGGTTCTGGACCCGATCGGTCTCGTGTCCGAGTTGGATGGTCTGGAAAAGCTGGGGGTGAAAGTGACCCCGGCCAACCTGCAGATCTCCGAGACAGCCCATGTCGTTTTCCCCTGGCATCGGGAACTGGATGGCCAGCGCGAAGTCCGCAAGGGATCGAACAAGATCGGGACCACCAAACGTGGTATCGGCCCGACCTATGGCGACAAGGCGGCCCGTGTGGGGTTGCGGGTGATCGATCTCATCCATCCGGTGCGCTTTCCCCAGCGCCTCAAGGAACGTCTGGAAGAGAACAACGAGGTCCTGCGCGCGCTGGGCGCCCAGCCGATCGAGTACGCCAAGGTCCTCGCCGAATACACCCAGGCGGCGGACCGCTTGCGACCGTTCGTCACCAATACCGTCGTTTATCTCCATGAAGCGACCCGGCGCGGTGCCAACATCCTGTTCGAAGGGGCCCAGGGCACTTTCCTCGACATCGATCACGGCACCTACCCGTACGTCACTTCTTCGAGCACGACCGCCGGAGGAGCCTGCACGGGTTCCGGTGTTCCTCCCAATCGGATGGACCGCGTGGTCGGTGTCATGAAGGCCTACACCACCCGCGTGGGCGAAGGACCTTTGCCAACCGAGAATGCCGAGATCAGCGATCTGCTGCACGGGATGGGACGCGAGTTCGGTGCCACCACCGGGCGCGCCCGGCGCTGTGGGTGGTTTGACGCCGTGGCCACCCGCCACGCCTCGATGGTCAACGGCATCGATGAACTCGCCATCACCAATGTCGATGGGCTCGACACGGTGAAGACCATCCGGGTGTGCGTCGCCTACGACGTGGATGGCCAGCGATTGCATCACATTCCCAACGATTGCGAGATCCTGGCCCGCTGCCAACCGGTGTATGAGGAGTTTCCCGGTTGGGAAACGCCCACTGACGCCGTTCAGCGCTGGGAGGATCTGCCGGTGAATTGCCGTCATTATCTGCTTTCGATCGCCCAGATGACCGGAGCACGCCTGACCATCACTTCGGTGGGGCCCGCCCGCGAACAGACCATGTTTCTCTGACCGTTCCGGCATCCGGAGCCCCGTCCGGACCGGTCCCGCTGCTCCATGAGTGCCGAGCCCCGATTGAGTCCAGCGGCGATTGCCAGCATGCCGCAGCATGTTGCGGTCATCATGGATGGCAACGGCCGTTGGGCGAAGCAACGGGGCCTCCCCCGCGTCGAGGGCCATCGTAACGGGGTGGAGTCGGTCCGGGCCATCGTCCGGTCGGCGGGCGAGGTGGGGATCAAATACCTCACGCTCTATGCGTTCTCGGTGGAGAACTGGAACCGGCCGAAGGACGAGGTCGATACGTTGATGAAGTATCTCGCCCGGTTCCTGAAGAACGAGGTCGGCGAGTTGAACCGGAACAACGTCCGCCTGGACGCCGTCGGTCAGATCTGGCGTCTGCCGGATGCAGTTCAGCAACAGTTGGAGAAGTCGAAGGCCGCCCTCGCCAAGAACACGGGTCTCACCCTGGTGCTCGCGCTGAGCTACGGAGGCCGTACCGAGATCATCGAGGCGGTCCGCGAACTTGCCGCCAAGGCTCGCAACGGCACCATCGATCCCGCCGAGATCAACGAACGGGTCTTCTCCGAGCACCTGTACACCCGGCATTACCCGGATCCGGACCTCCTCGTCCGTACGAGTGGCGAGATGCGGGTCAGCAATTTCCTGCTCTGGCAGATCAGCTATGCCGAGTTCGTGGTGACCCCGGTGCTCTGGCCTGACTTCCGCAAGGCCCAGTTGTACGAGGCCCTCGAGGAATACGCCCGCCGCCATCGGCGCTTCGGCGGGCTCTGAGTCGGATCCAAGCACCGTGGATCCAAAAGGCCTCACGCGATTCTGGGTTTCGCTTCCGCAGGGCCACAGCCACGCCTCCGAAGCCGGTGAACCGCCGAGACGGATCCCGCCGGTGTCTTATCCGCGTTGATCCGCGTGATCCGCAGTGAAACTTTTGGGCCGCAACCAGGCGAACTGGCCGAAAGGAACGAAAGGCGACGAAAGAAGGGGAAGCCGAAGGGGTGCGGCTGCGGGCGTTGGGACGATGCGGTCGCAGCCGTCCTCTTCTTTTGATTCTGCG
>JBDNHZ010000057.1:0-6949 GCA_041688515.1 Verrucomicrobiota bacterium | reverse complement strand
GTGATCGAGACGTGTCGTGCGAACGGGGAGAATCCGTTCGACTTCATTCTGGCGGTAACGCGGAACTCCGAGGCCGCCCGGGCCGACCCGGGGAATGGAGCGGTTCGGCGGCCGCGGAGCGGTGCTGAAACCCGGCGACGAGCGCGAGCGTGGCGAGGATGAGGGGAAGAAGTTTCAAGGGAGGCGAGTGGTTGGCAGTGGGAAGCAATCCGTCATCCGCAATTCAGGCAGCGCCGCACACGATCTCTACCCGGATCTGGGTCGAAGGAGCGTTTGCGTACCTGGATTGGAGTTCGGCTGCGGTGGAGAAGGTTTCCCCAACGACCCAGCGTGCGGAAATCTCGAAGGCCAACTCGCGGGCGTCGAAAGGCCAGGGATCCAGACGGAAACGGCGGGGGCCCAGACGGTGGACATCGATGGTCTGGGTGCCGCCGTCGCAGGTGGGAAGAGGATGGAGCAGGGTGGCGTGGCCGGCGTAGTCAACGCACGACAGGAGCGAGAGGTTGTCGCAGGCCTGGAGCAGGCGGAAGTGATCGTTGAACGTGTGCGGTGCCAGATGGAGGGAATTGAACCGGCCGAGCTCGGCACAGGCAGTCAGGAGTTCGGATTGCCGCTGGCGCTGGCAGGCGATGAAGGAATCCAGCAGGGGCAACTGGTCCGGCCGGAGTGTGCTCCGATCGGCGTGCTCGGTGAGCAGGTTGCAGGTGTGCATGGAGATCAGCATCGCGGCGTAGGGATTGGCCTCGGCGACCACTTCCAGGGCCCGGCCGCGGACGCCGAGGTACTCGGGAAGATCAATCTCCTCGAAGGCGGTGTACTTGCCGACCAGGTCGGCTCCGAAGGCCGAGGGCTTTCCCTGCCGGGTGACGAGGGGTTTCTGGTCGCGGATGGACCAACCGTCGTCGTGTCGGCGGATGCCCTCGATGACATCGGCGCGAGGTTCGGGTGTGAGGAAGTGTGCGTTGCCCCAGAGGGCCGCGAATTCTCCTGCGAGATGGGCGTGGTCCGGATGACGGATCAGCCACCAACCTCCGGGGCCTTGGGCTCGAAGCATGGGATGGGAGTGTTGAAGGGTCTTAGTCTTCTTCCGCCTTGAGGGCGGATTCATGCCAGTGATGGAGGAAGATCCATTCGCAGGCGACCACCGTCAGGAAGAAGCACGTGCCAAGGGCGGCGCAGGCCAGGACCAGGGCGAAGAGATAGTCGGTCTGAAGCTGGGAACTGGCATAGATGATCGAGTAACCGAGGCCGCCTTCGCCCACGGTATTGGAGGAAGCAAACCATTCCCCGCTGAAGGCTCCGATCACCGACAGGCCGGACGAGATCCGCAGGCCGGTAAAGAACGCTGGCAACGCGTGCGGGAGCCGGAGCTTGAAGAGGACCTGCAGTCGCGAGGCGTTGGACATGCGGAAGAGGTCGAGCAGGTTCCGGTCAACGCTGGTCAGGCCCTGGGTGGTGTTGGCGATGATGGGGAACAGACAGATGATGACCACCACCAGGATCACCGACCGCAGCCCACTGCCGAACCACATCAGGATGAGCGGGGCAATGGCCACGATCGGCACCGTCTGGAGCAGGATCGTATAGGGAACGAGGCAGCGCCGGATCAACGGCGATTGGGCAAGTAAAAGGGCGGTCGCGACGCCAGCCACAACACTCAGGAGGAAACCACCGACAGCCGCAACCGCCGAAATTCGCAGCGCCTTTGCCAGGCTTTCATGACGATCCATACCGGCCTCGATCACCCGCAGGGGATCCGGAAGCACATAGGCCGGGATCTTGAAGACCACCGTGGCCCCGTGCCAGAGCATCAGGACCAGGACCAGGACGGCCATCGGCCACACTGCATCTGCGAAGAACCGCTTCATGGGTGTGACTCCTTTCCGGGCAGCGCCCCGTTGAGTTCGCGCAAAGCGTGGGAGACGTCCCCCACCAGCGAAAGAAAGGCGGGATCGCTCCGGAGCGCTTCCGTGCGTGGGAATGGAAAGGGAATGGGGATCTCGCGTCGGATCCGGCCTGGATTGGCCTGCATGACCACGACGCGGGTTGAAAGGAAGACGGCCTCCGCCACCGAATGGGTCACGAACAGAGCGGTCCAACCCTGCTCGGAGCGAAGACGCAGGATCTCCTCGTTTAGCCGGTCCCGGGTCATTTCGTCAAGGGCCCCGAACGGTTCGTCCATGAGGAGGAGTCGCGGCCGGGTCGCCAGGGCGCGGGCGATTGAAGCCCGCATCTTCATCCCGCCCGAGAGTTGTCGGGGATAGTGACGGGCGACATGGGTCAGTCCCACCAATCGAATCAGATCGTTGGCCTTTTCCGCCCGCCGACTGGCATCCAGCGAGGCCTCCAGTTCCAGGCCGAGCTCGACGTTGCCGATGACGTTGCGCCAGGGAAGCAGGGTTGCGTCCTGGAAAATGAAGGACATCAACTCCCGCGCATTGCCGGGCGTCATACCGTCCACGTTGATCGTCCCCTGGGAGACGGGGATGAGACCGGCGACCAGCTTGAGCAACGTCGATTTGCCGCAGCCGGAGGGGCCGATCAGGCTGATGAAATCGCCGGCGGCGATCGCGAGGGAGACATCGCTCAGGATCGGTGCCCCCTGCCCATACTGCTTGTGAAGGTGCTCGACGGAGATGAACGGACGTGGACTCAGGGCGAGGGTGACGCCGTTGGGCGTGGACGCCGGTGCGACCGGCTGGGAGGGCGCAGAAATGGGGTGGGGAGGGCGCATGCCGGTCACGGGACGAGGGGGAACTCAATGGAAGACGGGGCTTCGGGTGTGTGCAGGACCTGTTGCCGGGCCCGGAGCCAGTCGGTGGGAGCGGCGTCTCTCGGGGCGACGGCGCTTCCCGGATTCCGGTCGTACAGTGGAAAGGCGGAACTGCTCACCTCAATCCGCAGACGGTCGCCCGCGGAAAACACACAGGAGGTGGGTTCAAGATCGAACTCCCAGAGATGCACGGCGTCGGCGAGGAACCCGTCGGGAAACAGCCAGGACGAACGCGCCCCGCCGATGACCACGTTGAACGCCCGGCCATCCGGTGTGACGCGAACCAGCTTTACCACCAGGTCGGTGTGATCGAGGGACGACTGGAAGTGGATCCGGACCCGGGGCGCGCCGCAGACATGCAGCCGTTCCGTGAGGGGAGCCGAAGTATAGATGAGGACGTTGTTGCCTTGCTCGATCCGATTCTGAAGGAAGCAACCCTGGGGAGCCGCCAGCCCGCCCGGGGCCGGAACGGGAACCTCGGGGTCGTAGACGAAGGTGTCCCGGGGTTCTTTGGCCGTCGGGGGTTCCTGAGCAAGGGAGCCATCCCCCCGGTTCGAATTCGCGCGGCCTTCGCTGTGCAGGTGCCACCGGCTGCGAGGTCCGGGCTGAAGTCCTGGCCAGGTCGCGGGCTCGTGCCACTGGTTCTCGCCGAGTGCGAACAGACGGATCCTGGGCTCGGTGTCGAAGCCTCCGCTGTCCTTCAACCAATGATCGAACCAGCGCAGCAGCAGGGCGTCCGTGTCGAGTCGGGCCGCCGGGCCGAAGTCGGTGTCCCCGGAGAACTGACCCCAGGGAAGATGCACCCAGGGGCCGACGACCAGGTATTGGTTGGCCCGTGCCGCGGGACTTCCGGCGAATCGGCTGAGCTTCTCATACAGGTCGAGGGTTCCGTGCAGATACAGATCATACCAGCCGGCGAGATGAAGAACCGGAAGGTCGATGGCCTGCCAGCGGGTACTGATATCGATCGCCGACCAGGAGTCACTGGGACGATCGTTGCGGATCCAGTCGGAAAAATAGCGGGGTAGTCCGCGGGCGGTCAGGTGGGGGATTTTAGAATACGGAGCGGCCTGGAAAAGGGGCGAAAGATCGGCCCAGGCGGCATCGAGTTGAGCTGCGGTCTTCTTCAGCCCGAGGCGGTGGGCGTCGCCTCTCAGCATCTGGGTGCCCCAGCCGATGGCCGCGGCGAGACGGAGCATTCCGTGATGATAGAACCAGCCTTGTTGCAGATCTCCTGCCGTCATCCAGGGGGCGATGCAGCGCAGGCCGCGTGGCCGCCGGGCCGCCGCCAGCAACTGGGTCATTCCCTGGTAGGAGAAGCCGTACATGCCGACGTGCCCGTTGCAGTCCGGGCGGGTGGCCAGCCATTCGACGGTTTCGAAGCCGTCCTGTTCCTCGTGATGGAAGAGGTTGAATCGTCCGCCCGACGCACCGCGGCCCCGGACATCCTGGATGACGACATTATAACCATTGCGGGCGAACCACACGGGATGGGCATAAACCACGGTGGTGGCGATGTCCTTTCCGTAGGGTTGCCGGACCAGCAGCGTCGGGGCGGGCCCGCCGCCCGGGGGATGATAATGGTCGGAACGAAGAATCGTTCCGTCGGAGAGTTGGAAGGGAACCTCCCGTTCCATGGTGACGCCATCCCCGCAATCGACGGCCGCCGCCGCGGAAGCCTTGAGGCGACTGACGCTGGGAGTGCGTGGGCGTGGGGTGGTCCGTTTCAAGGGCGTTTCGGATGCTCAAAGGCGGCCATCTCCATGAGGGCGGCGGCAATCCGGTCGGACATCTCGTTGCACCAGCGGTGTCCGTTCTCCGCGGTGGCGGGGTTCGGATCGCCCATGACGCCGCTGGGGGCGACGTCCCGCGTGAGCCACGCGTAGGTGGCATAGGCAAACTCGGGGAGGAGGGTGCCAGGATCACCCACTTGACGGATATAATTCACGGTATAGCGATCGGTGTGGACGAGTTCCGGCGTGGCGGCGAGCAGCACGGCGGTCTCGACCTCACCGGCATGGAATCCGAACTTCGCCTCCTGCGCCCCCAGTCCAGAGGCCCCACCGCCTCCGAACAGGCAGAAGGTGGTCAGGCCGAACTCCGCCCGAAGGTCGCGGGCCATGACATCAATCAGAGAGTGGTTGCCGCCGTGGCTATTGAAAAAGACGAGCTTGCGGAAGCCGCCCGCATGAAGGCTCTGACCAAGATCCCGCAAGACCGAGATGAAGGTGTCGCGCGAGAGCGAGAAGGTGCCGGGATAACCCAGATGTTCGTTGCTCTTGCCGTAACAGACTGGTGCGAGGGCGAAAACGGGGAGATCGGAGGGAAGTTTCCTCAGGGCGTGGCCCAGGAGGAAATTGTTGATCAGGGTATCGGTCGCGAGCGGCAGATGGTGACCATGCTGTTCGATGGCTGCTGTCGGAAGGATGATCAGCGACTGATCCTTGGGCAGGGCATCGACCTCCTTCCAGGTCTTGTAGGGAAGGAAGCGCTCATCGGGGATCCAGGTCTTCATGCGGGAATAGGGCGGGCGAGGGTGGAAGGTTTGAAGCCGATCATCTTGCCCGGGTTCATCAAGCCCTGCGGATCGAACTCGCGTTTGGCGACCAGTTTGGAGTCGTCCGAGCGCCAACGCCCGCTGCCTTCGAGGTAATTGATATGCGGATTGGCGACCGACACCCCGATGGTTCCACAGAAGTCGATCATCTCCTGCAATCGAGCCTCGGTGGTAAAGCGCACGATCGGCAGGGCTCCCGGGAGGATCACGCCGTCGGCCTTGAGGAACTCGAAGTGCATGAGGAGTTCGTCGCCGAACTTTGTGCGGAGGGAGGCGATCTGCTCGCGGACCTTGTGTGGGTCGAAGCCGCACTGGAGATAGGTGAGGGTGGGCTCCCCCTTCTTGGCCCAGAGCGTGGTGTGGTTCCAGGTATAGTCTGACAGTTGGGCTCCGCGCCGGGGTTCCTGGAAGGGCGATGAAAACACCGGTCGTCCCCCGCCCGCCAGCGCTGCGGCGGAGAACTCCTCCAGTTGCGGATCGGCAATCTCGAAGAAGGCCAGGGCCTCGCCCCCCGGCACCCATTTCTGGAGAGGGGCAAACCAGCCGGGGATCGGCCATTCAAAACAGGTGACCAACCGTTTCCTCCACGTGCCGGTGAGCGCGACGGACTCGGTGAACTGGAAGCACGAGCTGAAGTCTGGAAACGCCACCGCCATCTGCGCCCAGTCGATGCGGGGTGCCAAGGTGAGGCCCACTTCGATCAGGATGCCCGTGGTGCCCCATGCGTGCAGCGCCTTCAGGACGTCCTTGCCTTCCAACAACACCTCGCGCGGTTCCGGTTCCATGGTGAGCAATCGGATCCAGCGGACGGTCTGATTGTCCCGAAGGACTCCATGGGAGATGGACCCGATCCCGCCGGAACCCCCTGCCAGGAAACCTCCCACGGAGGCCTTCTGGTAGGTGCTGGGATAGCATCGGAGCTCCCATCCGACCTTCCGCGCCGCGGTCTCGATTACGGCCAGACGAGCGCCGGGTTCACAGGTGGCCACGCCGCCCTCGCTGATTTCCAGCACACGATCCATCGCACCCAGGTCCAGCAGGATTCCGCCTTCGAGCGGAATGCACTGGCCGTAATTGCCGGTCCCGGCACCGCGAACGGTCAGGGGCACTGCGCGAACCGAGGCAAAGCGAGCCACCTGCTTGATCTCGTCGAGGGTCCGCGGTTGGACCGCGACGTCTCCCCGTTTGTCCCGGAGTTGGCGTTCCAGGATGGGTGAGTACCAGTAGAAATCCTTGGAGAGTCGGTCGACATCGGCCTCGGCCGTGACCACCCGACCTTCGGGAAGCAGGGCAGCGAGTGCCGGGATCCAATCCTTCGATGCATTCATGAATGATCTTGATGAACGTGATTCATTTGGCGGCGGATGCCTTCCGCCAGAGGCGCGTCACGGCGAGCATACGGGGGTCTTCGAACAGGGCCACGCACTCGGCGCGGGCGACGGGCCCGACCACTTCGCACTGAAGATCACTTCGCTTCACCAGTTGCTTGGCATAGGTATAGATTTGCGGGCAATGCTTGGCGGCATCGTCGATCGTCGCCCCGTAGATGACGCGATCGACCCCGGCCCAGAGAGCGGCCGCCATACACATCGGGCAGGGCTCGCAGGTGGTGTAGAGGG
>JBDNHZ010000483.1:0-13084 GCA_041688515.1 Verrucomicrobiota bacterium | reverse complement strand
TACAACGCGCTGGGCATCCCCATCGCCGCCGGCCTGCTCTACCCGTTCTTCGGCCTGCTGCTCAGCCCGATGCTGGCCGGGGCCGCGATGAGCCTGAGCTCCGTCTCGGTCATCTCCAATGCGCTCCGACTGCGGCGGGCACGGCTCTAGTTGTTCGACTGTCACCCTGGCACCCCGTTCTCTGCTCCGGATCCATTCCCCGCCCAAGCCGCAACCCGGTTTCACCGCCGGGCGAGTGGCCGAAAGAAACGCAGAATCAAAAAAAGGGAGCGGGAGTGAGCACGTACTTCCGACGTCTGGAATCAGAGCCATGCGGCTTCCTTTTCTTTCGTCTTTTTTCGTTCCTTTCGTCCCGTTCTCCTGTCGTGACGCCGTACCGGCGGGCCGCGAAGTGCTTGGGCTTTCCGCAGTCGGTTAGCCGAGAGAAACGCAGAAGCAAAAGAAGGGAGCGGCGCACGTACCGCGGCCCCCCAGGGCCTCCGGCGTGTGAGGCAATCAGGTCAGGTCTGTAGGTTTAACCTCTGATTCACCAAGTCCTTCCTGGGTGCGTCCTTCGCCATGAGGAGCGTCGCCCTGGAGAGCGGGGTTTCTCCCCTCCTACACATCACAGATCGAGACGCCCTGCTTGAGCGACGCGAGTTTGTCGGGGCGCTTGGGAATGAATTCCTGGGCGACGAACCCCTTGTATCCGGTGGCGACGATGGCCTGAAGGATGGCCGGGTAGTTCAACTCCTGGGTTTCGTCGATCTCGTTGCGACCCGGGACACCGCCGGTGTGGTAATGGGCGAAGTAGGCGTGCTGCCTGCGGATGGTGGCGATGACATCCCCTTCCATGATCTGCATGTGATAGATGTCGTAAAGCAGCTTGAAGCGCTCGGACCCGATCTCCTTGCACAGAGCGACGCCCCAGGCGGATTTGTCGCACATGTAATCCTTGTGATCGACGCGGGAGTTGAGGAGTTCCATGACGAGGGTGATGCCGTGCTGTTCACAGAGCGGAAGCAGTCGCTTGATGCCAGTGGCGCAATTCTTGATGCCGGTTTCGGCATCCATTCCGTCGCGATTGCCCGAGAAACAGATGACGTTCTTCAAACCGGCCTTGGCCGCCAGCGGGATCCATTCCTCGTAGCCCTTCACCAGACGGTCGTGGTGTTCGATCCGATTGAAGGCCTTGTTGATCCCGCCAATTCCATCGACCACCGGATTGCTGGTGATGGCGCAGGTCAGACCGTGCTGGGCGACGACCGGCCATTCTTTCGGCCCGAGCAACTCGATGGACTTGAGTCCGATGGACGGTGCCGCCTTGCACAGGTCTTCCAGCGAGGTCGCCGGATAGCACCATTTGCAGACGCTGTGGTTGATCCGGCCCTTGAGGGTGGCGGCAGCGGCATCGGCAGCGGAGAGGCGGGCGCCGAGGGAACCCACGGCGGCGGCGGCAGCAACCGCTCCGAGCGCCGTGCGACGCGACATTTTGGTGGAAGACATGCGTTCAAAGGAGCGCCGGGCCTCCGGCGGAGGCAAGGGGAAACTGGGGAGCATCTTGACGGTACGCCTCCGAATGAGCTCTTCTCTCAGTCTTTGGAACGTTTCTGAACATGACTACGATCTCTGCCATCCAGGCCCGCGAGATTCTCGATTCGCGCGGCAACCCCACCGTCGAAGTCGACGTGCACCTCGCCGGCGGCGCCCTCGGGCGTGCCGCGGTCCCCTCGGGCGCCAGCACTGGCGAACACGAGGCGATTGAACTGCGCGACGGCGACAAGAAGCGCTACCTCGGCAAAGGCGTGTCGAAGGCGGTCAAGAATGTCACCGACAAGATCGCCCCCGAGATCCTCGGCGAAGACGCCACCAACCAGGTGGGCATCGATCGCCTGATGATCGAGCTCGACGGGACCGAGACCAAGTCGAAGCTCGGTGCCAACGCCATCCTGGCGGTGTCGTTGGCCACGGCCAAGGCCGCCTCGGCCGCGCTCGGTCAGCCGTTGTTCAAGTATCTCGGTGGGCCGAACGCCAAGGTGCTTCCGGTGCCCATGGCCAACGTCATCAACGGCGGTGCCCATTCGGATGCCCCGATTGATTTCCAGGAGTTCATGGTGATGCCCCATGGCTTCTCCAACTTCTCCGACGGCCTCCAGGCCATCACCGAGATCTTCCACGCCCTCAAGGCGGTCCTGAAAAAGAAGGGTCTCTCCACCGCCGTCGGTGACGAAGGCGGGTTCGCTCCCAAGCTCGATAGCGCCGAGGCCGCCCTCGACGTCATCAGCCAGGCCACCAAGGACGCCGGTTACAAGCTCGGGAAGCAGATCTTCCTCGCCCTTGATGTGGCCGCCTCCGAGTTCTACAACGGCGACGGTTCCTACACCTTCAAGAAGAGCTCCGGCAAGAAGCTGTCCGGGGATGAACTCGTTGAGTTCTACGTCAAGCTCGCCTCCGAATACCCGATCGTCTCGATCGAAGACGGATGCGCCGAAGGCGACTGGAAGAGCTGGAAGACCCTCACCGAGAAGCTCGGGTCGAAGGTCCAGTTGGTCGGCGACGATCTGTTCGTCACCAACGTGAAGTTCCTCCGCAAGGGCATCGATACCGGCACGGCCAACTCGATTCTCGTCAAGGTCAACCAGATCGGGACGCTCACTGAGACGCTCGACGCGGTGCAGCTCGCCCAGTTCAACCGCTACACCGCCATCCTCTCCCATCGCTCCGGTGAGACCGAGGACTCCACCATCTCCGACATCGCAGTGGCGACCAACTGCGGCCAGATCAAGACCGGCACCCTCAGCCGCACCGATCGGACCGCCAAGTACAACCAACTGCTCCGCATCGAGCAACTCCTCGGCAAGGACGCCATCTACGCCGGCACCAGCGTCCTCCCCCGCGGTCGCTGATCCCGTTCACTTCTTCCAGGGCGCGACGTCGTTACCGGCGTCGCGCCCTTTTTACATTCCGCATCCCCCGCTTCCGGGCTGTTCGGCCGCAGGCGTCCGGCTGCATGCTGGCGGCATGATCCTGCGAGGCACGCCGCCTGCGACTTCCGTTCGTTCCCTGACGGGTTCCCTCCTCGGGAAGGGCCGCAGTCCATTTCAGGCCTTCGCCGCCTTCTGTCTGGCTGCTTCCATCTTCCGCGCGACGGCGGCCGACGTGCTGATTCCGGTCGGCATGGCCCGGATCGATCTCTCCCCCACCAACGCGGTCCGATTGATGGGTTATGCCGCGCGAGCGGACATCCCGGCGCCCACGAATGTTCTCCAGCGCTTGCATGCGCGGGCCCTGGCCATCGGCGAGGGCACCCACGCCGTGGTCCTGGTGACCATCGACAACTGCATCCTCCCCGGCGCACTCACCACCGAGATCCGGGCCCACGTCGCCGCCCGCACGGGAATCGCGACCCACCAGATCTCCCTCGCCGTCACCCACACCCACAGCGCCCCCTGTCTCACCGGTGCAGCGCCGAACATCTTCGCCCGGGACATCTCCGCGGCGGACCAGGCCGAGATCGACACCTACACCCGGTACTTCGTCAGCAAGGTCGAGGAATCGATCCTGACCGCCTTGAACGCCCGCAAGCCGGCGAACCTCGCCTGGGGACAAGGCAGCGTCGGTTTCGCCCGGAACCGTCGGACGGCGGGAGGTCCGGTGGATCATGCGCTGCCGTTGCTCCGCATTTCTGAACCGGACGGAAGCCTGCGGGGCGTCCTGGTCAACTACGCCTGTCACTGCACGACGCTCAGTGGCGATTCCAACGCGTCACATGGCGACTGGGCCGGGGTGGCGGCGCTCGACCTGGAGGCCTCGTTCCCGGGTGCCACCGCCCTGGTGGCCATCGGGTGCGGTGCGGATTCAAACCCGGATCCGCGTGGAACGATCGAACTCGTGGAGCAACACGGACGTTCGCTCGCGACCGAGGCGCGGCGGTTGATCGAACTTCCGCTCACGCCGATCACCACCGCGCCCATCGCCCGACTCGAAACGATCGAACTGCCGTTCCAGCCCCATTTCACCCGGGACCAATGGGAAGCCCGCGCCAAGACGGCCGGGATCGTCGGGCACCACGCCCGTCGCTGGCTGGCGCGCATCGACGCCGGCAACCCGCCAGCACCGACGCTCCCCTACCCGGTCCAGACCTTCACCTTCGGCGACCAACTGGCCATGGTGTTTCTCGGGGGCGAGGTCGTGGTGGATTACTCGCTCCGGCTCAAACGCGAACTCGATCCCGCCCGACTGTGGATCAACGGCTACGCCAATGATGTTCCCTGCTACATCCCGTCGCGCCGCATCCTGCGTGAAGGCGGGTACGAGGCGGAATCCTCCCTCTGGTACTACGACCGTCCCCAGCAGTTGGATCCCGCCATCGAAGACCGGATCATCGAAGCCGTCCGAGGCCAGTTGGAACCGACTTTTCGGCCGCCGCCGGTGAAGGGGGAAATGACGCCCCCACGGGACGCCCGGCGCGCCCTCGAATCCTTCTCGCTGCCTTCGGACCTCACCCTGGATCTCGTCGCCGGCGATGACCTGGTGCAATCCCCGGTGGCCATCGACTTCGCTGCCGACGGACGTCTCTGGGTGTGCGAGATGTCCGACTACCCGGCGGGGACGGGAGGCGGGTTCGAGCCCGGGGGACGGGTCAAGGTGTTGACCGACGCAGATCGCGACGGACGCTTCGATCGCGCGACCGTCGTGGCTTCCGGACTGCCCTTCCCCACCGGCCTGATGGCGTGGCAGGACGGAGTCCTCGTCTGTGCCGCGCCGGAGGTCCTGTGGTTCGATGGCGCGGGGGGCGGGCGTGAAGTGTTGCTCAGCGGTTTCGCCACCCACAATTACCAGGCGCGGGTCAACGGGCTCCGTTGGGGACTCGACGGATGGGTGTACGGATCGGGCGGGCTCTTCGGCGGGCGCATCCGCAGCCGGGGCAGCGCCAGCGAGATCGATGCGTCCGGACGCGACTTCCGTTTCAAGCCTCGTGCGGCTGGGTTCGAAGCGCTTCCCGGCGTCAGCCAGCAGGGTCGGCTGCGCGATGATTTCGGCGAATGGTTTGGCAACGACAACGGCAGTTTACTCTGGCACTACCCGCTTCCACCGGACGCCGCGGCCCGGGGCATTGAACCTCCGCAGGCCCGACTCGGGGTGAACCGGGACGATCAACGCGTGTATCCCACCAGCGCCACGCTGACGCGCTTCAACGATCCGCACACGGCCAATCAACTGACCAGTGCCTGCGCCCCGGAACTGTATCGCGACACTGCGCTCGGTGCCGCCTACGCGGGCAATGCCTTCGTCTGCGAGCCCGTCCACAACCTGGTCCGACGCGCCGTCCTCTCCCCGGAGGGAATGAGCTTCTCCGCCCGCCGCGCGACCAACGAGATCACCTCCGAGTTCCTCTCCAGCACCGATCACTGGTTCCGTCCGGTCGAAATCCGCACCGGCCCGGACGGCGCGCTGTGGGTGGTGGACATGTACCGCTTCGTCATTGAACACACCCGTTGGATTCCCCCGGAACGCCTTCAAAACCTGGATCCACGGGCGGGTTCGGATCGGGGCCGGATCTACCGGATCCGCCGCCGCGACGACCGCCTCCGCCCCTTGCCAACGGTGCGCGAGGATCGTCCGGCGGAGCTGGCGTCCCAACTGGGATCGTCGAATGGAGTCCTGCGCGACCTGGCGCACCGCGCGTTGCTCGCGCGACAACAGGCTGCGGCCATGCCCACCGCATCGGCCCTCCCGATCCCGGCGCTGAGGCGGTTGCTGGAGCCGGCGGTAGAGCCCGGGGTCCGTGCGCAGGCCGCCGCCGTGTTGTCCCAGGTGAAACAACTTCGCACGACCGATCTCGTCGGGTTGCTGGATGCCATCGAACCCCGGTTGATCCGTTTCACTCTGGGGCTGCTCCCCGCCGAACCGGCCGCCCTCGAAGTCCTCCGTTTGCGTTCCCAACGACTGGCTGCCGATCCTTCCCTTCGGCTTTCACTGGCCTGTGCCTTCGAGCGCCAGGCCGCTGCGGGAGCCGGCGACGTCGCCTCGCTCCTGCTCGATTTTCCCACCGACCCCTGGCTGCGTGCCGTCGCCTTGCGCGCCGCCGCAGATCATCCCGAAGGATTCGTCGCCCCGCTGGTCGCACGGCCGGATTGGATGCGGGACACCCCCGGCGCGTGGTCGACGATCCTTGATCGGCTCGTCGCCGGCGGAAACTCCAAGGTCCTCTCCGACCTGATCCTGGCGGCCCCGGCCGCCTCCGGCTCCACGGCCGTCGCCCTCGGCTGGATCGCGCGTCTCCCTTCCGGGGCGGATCTTCGACTGCGCCCGCCCGCCCAGGCCCGGATGGACGGCTGGCGACGCGAACTCATTCCTCGCGCACCCGAGATCGCGGCGGACGCCCGGCAGGGGGTCGCCGAGCGCACCGCCGCCGTGCTGCTCCTGAGTCAGGCTGCCGTGACGGATCCGACCGTGATTCCCAAACTGGTCGGGCTTCTGGAAACCGAGCTTCCCGATCGGCTTCGCGGAACCCTGGTCAACCGCCTGACCACCCTGCCCGGCTCCGCGCTGTCCGCCACCCTGCTCGGCGAGTGGCCGCAACTCCCTCCGCGCAGCCGGGCCGAACGGATCCGTCTGTTGCTCTCCCGGCCGGCCTGGTGCAGCGATCTGCTGTCGGCGATCCGCGAGGGTCGGGTGCAGCCAACGGAACTGACCGTCGATCAGCGGGAACAACTGAGGTACCATCCGGACGCTGCCGTCCGCGATCTCGCCACGACGCGGTTGCCCACCGTCGCTTCCAATCGCGGTGAGATCCTCACCCGGTTCCGCCCGGCGCTCGCCCTGGAGGGAAATGCTGCGCACGGCGCTCCGGTCTTCGATCGACTCTGCGCCGCCTGTCATCGCGTCCGGGACCGGGGCCACGCAGTGGGGCCGGACATCACGGTGTTCCGTTCCAAACCACCCGAAGATCTGCTGGTGGCAATTCTCGATCCGAATGCCGCGGTCGATGCCCGAAGCTCGGGATACACGGTGAGCTTGAAGGACGGGCGGGAGTTGTCCGGCGTGGTCGCCGAGGAGACGGCGGCGGCCTTCACCCTCCTTCAACCCGGGGGAGGCCGTGACCGCTTCGCCCGGTCCGAGGTGGAGCGGATCGAGGTCTCGCCCCGTTCGCTCATGCCGGAAGGATTGGAGGAAGGGTTGCCCCCGCAGGACCTGGCCGACCTGATGGCCTGGCTGCGTCGCACCCCCGGTGGGTTCGGGGCCGCCGACGCGGCCACGCAGAAGGCGGCGCTCGCCCGTTGGAGCCAGTCAAGTCCGGCGTCCATCGAGCGCCCCGGCGGTTCCAATCCCGCCCTGCCCTACCCCTCCTGGCTGGGAACGATGCCTCTGCACTTTTGCCGGCAGAATCTCGGGCAGGACCGGATTTCGTGGGAGACAACCGTTCCAACGGGAACGGGCAGGGTCATCCTCCGTTGGCCCGCCGCCATGGGATTGCATTCGACGCCCAAGGGACACTTCACGCTGAACATCGGAGGCCAACCCGTCCTCGACTTCGATGTGACTCTGGAGGACGGCGAATGGGCCGCGGCCAGCGCGCCCATCGTTCTCCGCTACCGGGTCGAAGAGCGGAACGACGAAGACAGCAATGGGATTCTGGAACTGCAGTTGGATCGCACCCGGATCCCGGCCGACGGACGCCTGCGCGTCTCCCTCCAGGCTTCCAACAGCGGCAGCCAACGATGGTTTGGGGTCTATGCGGTTCCATCGCCTTGAATCGGGAGCACCGTCGCCGCCCGCTTTGCGCCTTCAAGCCCGGCTTCGAAGGGGATAATCTCCCACCGAAGTTTCCGGTTTCACCTTACCTTCGATCCCGATGTCAGAATTCAAGGACTACTACGCCAGTCTGGGCGTGCCACGCGGTGCGTCCGCCGAGGACATCAAGAAGTCCTTCCGCAAACTCGCGCGCCTATACCATCCGGATGTCGCCAAGGACAAGGCAACCGCCGGGGACAAGTTCAAGGAGATCAATGAGGCGTACGAGGTCCTCGGCGATCCAGAGAAGCGTCGGAAGTACGACACTCTCGGACCCGATTGGAACACTCGCGCCTCGGCCGCACCCCCGCCGGGTGGCCGACCCGCAGGCGGGCCGTCGAACTCCCAGGAGTTCCGCTTTGGTGGCACCGGCTTCAGCAGCTTCTTCGAGGAGTTGTTTGGACACTCCAACGGATTTGAAAACGCCCATCCCGGAAACCGGCCCCGGCGGGCTCCCGGGAACGCCGCTCAGCGGGGCGAAGACATCGAAGGGGACCTGATGGTGACGCTCGACGAAGTCCTGCGCGGATCCATCCGCAGTATCTCGCTCGAAACCGCGGATCCCCGGACCGGCCAAACCGGAACCGACAATTTCAAGGTCCGCATTCCCACGGGAGTCCACGAGAACCAGGTGATCCGGGTATCGGGCAAGGGCGGCAAAGGAATCGGCGGAGGTGCCAGTGGCGATCTGCTTCTCCGGGTCCGCCTGGCGGCACACCCGGATTTCCGGTTCCAGGGCTCAGATGTTTTCCACGACCTCGATCTGGCTCCCTGGGAAGCGGTACTCGGGTGCACCGTGGATGTTCCCACGCCCAGTGGATCGGTGTCGGTCCGCATTCCCCCGGGAACCGGGCGTGGCCGACAACTTCGCGTCCGTGGCCACGGGCTTCCGGCCGGAGCCGACGGGGTGAAAGGGGATCTCTACGTGACCGTGGACGTCGTGCTGCCCACCGAACTGACCGACGCCGAGAAGCTCCTGTGGGAGAGCCTGCGCGACGGCTCCCGCTTCCAACCGCGGCACCGGGGGTGAACTTCGGAGGGACGACCTCCGGAGGGACGAGCTCCGCGAGTCCCCAACCTCCCCATCGAACGAACTCCGCGAGCCCGTAAGCGCACCCGCCCGCCTGGAAAGACCCTGGTCACTTCGTCGTCTGCCCAGCGGCGCTATCCTCGCTGGCGGCGGTCAGGCGCTGGCGTTCCGCCGCGCGGGCGAAAGGCCAGTAGATCCCCATGGCGATGACGATCGAACACGCACCCCAGACGGCCGCCTTCCAGTCGCCTCCGGTTGCCAGGTAATGCCCGATGATGGGCGGGGTGGTCCAGGGCACATTGACGAACGGACGCCGGATGATGTTCCAGTGCATGAGCAGGTAGCTGCCGGTGGTGAGGGTCAGGGCGCAAAGCACGTAGGGCACCATGAAGATCGGGTTCAGCACGATCGGCATGCCGTAGAAGATCGGTTCGTTGATCTGGAAAACCTGGGTGGGCAGCGACAACCGGCTGACCTTGCGATAGCCGGCATCCCGGGAGTTCACCATCACCAACGCGAGGGCGATGGTCGCGCCGGTTCCGCCGACGTTCACAAACGTGGTGAAGAAGCCATTGGCGGTGACGTAGGGCAGGGGCAGACCGGCCTGCATCGCCTCCACATTGGCCGCCAGATACTTCATGAAGAAGGCCAGCACGATGCCGTCGAGAGCGTTGTCCCCGTTGATCCCCACCGACCAGAGCAACGTCACCAGAAAGGCGTACAAGAGGATTCCTGGAAGCGTGTTCAGGGCGAACACCAGCGGCTCGAGCACTGCCTGCAACTGCGCGTTGATATCGACGCCAAACACAAAGCGGATCAACCAGAAGCCCACCACCAGAACGAGCAAGGGCGTCAGTGACAGGAAGGATTCCTGCACGACTGCGGGCACGCTGGCCGGCATGCGAATGACCATTCCCAGGTTCACCATGAACTTCTGGACCCGCGCCGAGACGACCGCGACCAGCACTGCCGTGAACAGCCCCTGCGATCCCAACCCGGCCATCACCAACCGCTCCTCCTTCAGATCCATCTGGATCATCAGGAACACCACCGTTGCCAGCATCCCGCTGCTGATCGCCTCCAGTTGAAACCGTTTGCCGAGATCATAGGCGATGCCGAAACAGACGAAGACCGCCAGCAACCCGAAGGTGGCATTTACCGGCACCTTCAGGAGTGGCAGATATTGGGCGATCCGCTCTTCCCAGCCGGGGATGGGCAGGTTGGTCACGATCATGAACAGTCCGCCAATGATCGTCAGCGGCACCACCGACACCATCCCGGTGCGGATCGCCGCCATATAGGTGTTTTCACTCAACGCCGTCAGAAACGGCACCACCCACCGGTTCAACCATCGTCCCACGCCAGTCATTTCGGTTCCTTCCCTTCTCCACGTTTACAACCGTCGGCCCATGTACACGCAGCCATCCATCCCCTCGCCCACCCTGAGCAGGTCCCGGAAGCCCAACTTCCGATAGAACCCCGGTGCCGCCTCGTTCATCAGGCTGACCCCCAGGTGCGCCCCGGGCGATCCCCGCCGACGCAATTCCTCCATCACCTGCTCCAGCATCCGGCGCCCGTATCCCCTTCCCTGCGCCCGATCCAGGAGATCGATGTGCAGATGCGAAGGATACTCGGCGTACGGCTCCGGACAGGTGTAGTCGGGATGGTGATACCAGGAATGCACCATCTGGGACCGGGTCCAGCCGGCGGGATCCCCACTTGGTTCTGGAAACTCCGCGCGCAAGGCCGGACGCCACTCGCGCTCGTAACGCTCATAGAAGGCCCGGGAATCAAAAGCTCCCAACGCGTAACCGCAGATGCCGGTGGCGTCCTCCAGGATCAGCGACAAGCCCGGTTCAAAGGCCAGGTATGGCCCGACAAAGATCCGTCCCAACGCATCGGGATCCTCCCGATAGAACGGTTCGCCGTCCTTCCCAAAGTTCCCCGTCTTCATGCAGACGTGGTAGGCACCGGCTTGATCCCCCGGGCGCGCCGATCGAATGCAGGCTTCACTCATGGGCAGGTCCTCCTCCGATCTCCGCCAAATCCCTGGGCCGGATCGATCCGTCCGGGGCCTGCACCAGCAGGTCCTGCAACCGGCGCACCAGACCCCCGCGATAGGTTTGTGTGAGGTGAAAGTCGGAATGGAACGGGCGCCCCCGGTTCGCTGGTTCGAGGGCAAACCCGATATAACGATCGAGCAGATCCATCTCCTCGCGCAGATCCCAGACGCGACGGCTCAAGGCGTGGAACAGCGGACGACACTTGAGCTCCGCCATCCGAGCGCAGATGTCGCGCAACCGCACCACCTGCGACCGCACCCGGGTGGCGTCCTCGCCCCAGTCGAGCGGATCGAGGGCAAGCAGGCCGGCGATGTCGCGGAACAACCGTTGCGCTTCCGGTCCTTCCGCCTGCGGCAGGTAATGGCAGTCTGCCAGCAGAACCAGGTCGGCGAAATCCATCGGACGATGCACCGTTTCGAACTTCGGCAGCCACTCCCTCAACGCCGTCAGGTAGGCCGCCCGCGGGTCCCACGTTCCCGGGGCTTGTACGAACGCCGCCAGCGTCCGTAGCGCCATGAAATCCAGCGGCATTTCATTGTTCGGATTGGTCAGGATGCCCTTCACACGCCCCTTCAATTCCGTCGGCCGACCCGAATACGGCCCGCAGTAGAAACGACGCCCGTCGTAGTCGTTGGCGTGGAGATTGTCCCAGATCATCGGCTTGCGCCGCAGCTTCGCCGCCAACCCATCGATGTGTCCAAGGGTGATCTCCGGAGAGATGATTTCCGGGCCGGTCCAGAAGACCTCGACGTCCTGGGACAGCTCCCGACCCACTGTCTCCAGATAGCCTTCGCCCCCCAATTGGGCTGCCTCCATGCGGCCGCAATAGGGAGTCGGGCAAAATAGAAAACGGGAGTGGGGCTCGCGAGTGCGAACCCAGGCGGAAATCTCGTTGGTCAACGCGCACTGGGCGGAGGCGAGAGACCCCCAGCGCTCCAGTTCACCGGGATGCATCCGGTCGGGGATATCATCGAACAACAGACAGAAATCCCGGCAACCCAGCTTCATCAACTGGTCGAAACGGGCGCGCAACGCCTGGCGATCCGAGGGCTCGTTGTAGCGGACATCCAGGCCAGGACCGAGGGCGTACACGAAGCGGATGCCCTGTTGCTGACAGGACCGGATGAGACGCTCGATCACCGCGGCATCGGCGTCGGCGTAGGGCGTCCGCCAGAAGATGCGATGGTGAAGGTCGTCCTTGGGACCGTAGAAGTAGGTATTCAAGCCCCACTGCCGCATCCACGCGATCACCTCACTCCGTTCGGCTTCCGACCAGGGAGGTCCGTAAAAACCCTCGATCACGCCCGTCAAAAACTCATCCGTTGTGACATCAGCCATGCGCCTGCCCTTCCGGGCAAGCCAAGGATGGGGTCTCCCCCATCGCCGCAGCAAGGCCGACGACAACTCGCAGGGCCGACCGGGCGCATGTTGACGAGGCGGAGCACGAAGACGTCCGCCTCCTCACGTCGGCAGCTACGGACTGGGGGTAGCTGACGAGGTCACGAGGCGGATCGTAGACCAAGTGAGGCACGAAGAAGTCCGCCTCCTCACGTCGGCAGCTACGGCCGGAGACCAGGGGTAGCTGACGAGGTCACGAGGCGGATAGCTGACGAGGTCACCCATGGCTTGCTCGCCGCCGAAGCGTTGGTCATCGATTCCCATCGACACAACCATCCGTCGTAAGCGAAGCGACTGTCGTCGGTCAGCGTCCAGGAGGGTGTCTGTGGGTTGCCGCTGTAACCCACCCGCCGGATCATTCGACCCATCCAATCGTAGCTGTACTCGATCTTGCGGCCCGGGATGCCTGCCGTGTAAGCGTTCGAACTGGTGGCTGCGGAAACGAGCCGATTCTCGCCGTCCCAGGTGTAAGACCATCGGCCGTCCCCTGTCTGGTTGCCATCCAGATCGTGGCCGTAGCTCTCCGACTGCGAAGGCAGGTACAACTTCCGATCGGGAACCACGTCGCCGTTGGCCAAAGACACATCCACGTTCTGCCACGCAGCCCCGGTGCCTGCAACGCTCCATTCCGAACGGAAGCGTCCGCCCTGACGGGTTGCGGACGATCCGTTCACGGTCACTGTGGTCGCGGGCGTCGCGGAACCCGACACCTCCAGGTACCGATGATTGGTCCGGGAGGGGTACTGGTTCAGGTAATTCCGCACGTACGATTCGCTCCGCAGATCAATTCCGGCGCTGCTCCCGCCGCTGGCGGCCT
>JBDNHZ010000482.1:0-4657 GCA_041688515.1 Verrucomicrobiota bacterium | reverse complement strand
CGGTTGCCGGAGTGGATCTCTCCCATTTCGCCGGGGTCTTTGGCGGATCGACCGAGATCGATCTCGAAGGGGCGGCGCGCATCGGCGATCGCATCTACTGGATCGGGAGCCATGGGCGCAACAAGGACGGCAAGCCCCGCCCGAACCGGCAGCGGTTGCTGGCGACCCGCATTGAGAAGGAGGGCACGACGATGCGGTTGGTACCGGAGGGAAAAGCCTATCCGGGCCTGCTCAACGACCTGCTGTCGGACCCGCGCTACGAGAAGTTGGGACTGCGCCGGGCGGCGGCCAATCCGCCCGAGCAGGGTGGGATCAACATCGAGGGATTGGGCGCGACGGCCGAAGGGGGACTGCTCGTGGGATTCCGTTCCCCGTTGGTCCAGGGGAAGATCCTGCTGGTGCCGTTGCTCAATCCCGCGGAGATCATCGAGGGCGGCAAGGCCCGGCTGGGGGATCCGGTGTTGCTGGATCTGGGAGGACTCGGCGTGCGCGATCTGGTTGGGTCAGGGAAGGATCAGTTCATCATCGGCGGCGGTGTGAAAGGCCGGGAAAAGGCGAAGCTCTTTCGCTGGGCCGGCGGGACCGCGGCACCGGAAGAAGTGAAGGGAACGGGATTCAAGCATTTCAATCCCGAGGCCGTGGCAGTTATCGGCAGCGGTGCGGATTTGGAGTTGCTGGTTCTGAGCGACGACGGCAATCGCCAGAAGAAGTCGGCCGACCCGGCCTTCCGAAGTTTTCGGGTGAAGCCCTAGCCGCCTTGCCCGGGATGCCGGCATTGGGTTGAATGGGGGTGTTCGACACCGGGTCGTTCATGCGCTTCGTGATGAAATTTCCCCTTCTCTCCCTCCTGTTCGGCTTGGTCGTCGTTTCTTCTGCGGCTGCCGGGCCGGACTGGCTCATCGATCCATCCCCCTACAAGGCCCGGGTCTCGGTCAGCGCCGACGGACGCGACATCGAACTCAACAACGGCCTGTTGCGGCGGGTCATCCGCCTGACTCCCAACGCGGCCACGGTCGCGCTGGACCATCTGATCACCGGTGAATCCGTCCTCCGCGGGGTCAAGCCCGAGGCCGTCGTGGAGATCGACGGCCGCCGCTTCGAGGTGGGCGGCCTCAAGGGACAGCCTAACTACGCGTTCCTGCGGCCTGAATGGATCGATGGGTTGCGGGCGGATCCGTCGGCCTTCCGCTACGTCGGTCATGAGATTGGCAAGCCGGTCGAGCGGATGCCCTGGAAGCAGACGCGGCATCACGCACCGGACGTCCAGTGGCCTCCCGCGGGGGCGACCCTTCGCCTCGATTTCGCCTGGCCCGCCGCCCTGGCACTTGAGGGTGCGCCTTCGGAAGCCGGACGCATCTTGGCTTGGTCCGATGATTTTCAGAGTCTGGATGCCGCGTGGAAGGTGGTCGCTTCGCGTCGCGAGGAACGCATCAGCTTCCGCAACGAGGGCAAGCCCGGAGAGATTTATGCCCTCGCCGGCACCCATTGCTTCGCCGAACGCGCGTTGTCCGGCCCGGTCTCGCTGGTCGAGGCGGTGATTCATCCGGGGACCGATGCCGACACCAGTTGGGGGCCAGGACTGGGCCTGGTCTTCGAGGGCCGCATCGTCGAGGTCAACCTACGTCCCGGTGACCGGGGAGTTCACGGTCAGTTTGAATTGAGGGACGGCGGCCGCGAACGGTTGGCTCGATTGAAGGAATTTACCGCGGCGGACGGCGGACTCGACCCCGCCCGTGGTTATCGGCTCCGGGTGCGGATGGAAGGCCCGATGATGGTCTGGGATGTGGCGGATGCGGCCCAGAATCCCCCGCGGTTCCAGCCGTTGTTCGAGGTGGAATCCTCGGGGACACCCGCCAAGGCGGTTCGCGTGGGGAAGACGGATCGCAGTGGCGGGGCGTCCGATGACGCGGCGGCGACGGCCGCCTGGACGCGATGCCGTGTTGGGCAGGTGCGCGTCTTCGGGACGTTCGATCCGGCCAAGGCCGCGGCCGAGATGGGCGTCCGGTCGAAGGACATCCGAATCTCGGTCCACTACGAGCTCTACGACGGCCTGCCGGTTTACAGCAAATGGATCACGGTCTCGAATGCGACCGATCAGGCGGTGCGGGTCGACCGCTTCTCCAGCGAAGTGCTGGCGGTGGTCGAACGAACCTCGGAAGTCGATGAGCTCAGCGACGGTCGGATCCCTCCCAATGTCCATGTCGAGACTGACATGTCCTTCGGCGGCATGATGGCGTCGGGTGCGAATCGCCGGTCGTACCGATGGGTGAGCGACCCCGATTTTCACACCCAGGTGAACTACGAGAAGAAGACGCCCTGTCTGCTCGACGTGGGGCCGGATCTGGGGCCCGCGCAGGAGATCGCGCCGGGCGGGCGCTTTGAGTCATTCCGGGCGTGGATCCTGCCGCAGGACAGCACGGATCGAGAGCGATGCGGACTGGCGATGCGGCGGATGTATCGGGTGGTGGCTCCGTGGTCCACGGAGAACCCGCTCATGATGCACGTGGTCTCCTCGAACGGGCAGACCGTGACCAACGCCATCGAGCAATGCGCGGCGGTGGGTTTCGAGATGTTGATCCTCAGTTTCGGGAGTGGGTTCGACATGGAGAACGAGAATCCGGCGACGCTGGCGAAGGCTCGGGCCTTCTCTTCGCATGCGCGGAGTCGGGGGATCGAGATTGGCAGCTACTCCTTGCTGGCGTCGCGGAGTGTCGGTGGCGGGAACGACGTGGTCATGCCGCCCGGCGAGAAGCCCGCTTTCGGCAATTCGCCCTGCCTGTGCAGTCGCTGGGGAACGAACTATTTCGGACGTCTCTACCAGTTCCATCGCGAGAGCGGGTTCACCCTGCTCGAACACGACGGGTCGTATCCGGGCGACGTCTGTGCGTCGGGAGCGCACCCGGGGCATCGGGGCCTCGCCGATTCACGCTGGAATCAGTGGGAACGGATCTCGGAGTTCTATCGGTGGTGCCGTGCGGAAGGAATCTACCTGAATGTGCCCGATCACTATTTCATGGGAGGCTCGACCAAGACGGGGATGGGTTATCGGGAGGTCAACTGGTCGCTGCCGCGAGCCCAGCAGGTGATCCACACGCGCCAGAACATCTACGACGGCACCTGGCAAAAGCTGCCCAGCATGGGGTGGATGTTCGTTCCCCTGACCGAGTATCAGGGGGGCGGCGCGGCAGCGACGATTGAGCCGTTGGACCAGCATCTCGACCACTATGAACGCATGATCGAGAGCAACCTGGCTCTGGGGGTTCAGGCCTGCTACCGCGGGCCGCGGTTGTTCGACACCGATCGGACGAAGGCCATGCTCAAATCCAAGGTGGAATGGTTCAAGGCGCACCGGGACATCCTGGAGAGCGACCTGATCCACGGGCGCCGGGCGGATGCGCGGGATCTCGACTGGATGTTGCATGTGAATCCACGGCTGAAAGAGAAGGGGATGCTCGTGGTTTTCAATCCGCTGGAACAGGCGGTCACCCGCCGGTTGCACGTCAACCTGCACTACACCGGGTTGACCGGCTCCGCGCGGGTCCGCGAAGGAGACGGGGCCGTCACCCGGCATGAACTGGGGCGGGATGAAGCCGTCGATCTCGACGTGACGGTTCCCGCCCAGGGGATGCGCTGGTACGTGATTGAGTGAGAAACGCAGGCTGAGGACCGTGGGCCGGCCGATCAGAACAATGACTGCACGGCGGTGCCGAGGACTTGGAGTGGGCCGGTGTCTTCGAGGCCTTCGGTGGCCTTGTCGACCTTCTGCAAGGTCATCTTGATGTTGCGGAGGAAGGCGTCGTCGTTGACGAGCTTTCCGACGCTGCCCTGACCCGAGTTGATCTTCTGGAGGATCTCCTTGAGCGACGAGGTCGCCAGAGTCAGGTCCTTCGCCATGGTGTCGTCCTTGAGCAACTTCCCGATCGAGCCTTCGCCCCGGTCGATGCCGGCCACCATCTTGCGTGCGTCCCCGACGAGACCGCGGGTGTCGGCCAGCAGTACCTTGGCGTCGTTGGCGAGGGCGTTGACGTTGGTCCCCATCGACATGGCGGTGCGGTGCAAGGTGTCCTCGAACAGCAGTCGGCCCAGGGTGCCCTGACCGGAAGCGACTTGTGCGGTGATCGCCTGGGCGTTGGTGAGGATGGCCGAGATGCGCGGATTGTTGTCCTTCAGCAGGTCGGTGAGCGGGCCCAGCAGTTTGGAGAATTCTTCGCCACTGAAGGACTTGGTCATCGTCTGGACGCCGTCAGCTACCCCCTGAAGACGCTCCATCAGGGTGGAGAGATCGGGCTGTTCCCGCGACTGGAGGAGGGCGTTGGCGGCGACGACCGGGGCGGTGGCCGTGCCGAAGTCGACGGCGACGAAGTTCTGCCCCATCAGCCCGGTGAAGCGGATCGTGGCGGTCGAATCGGTGCGGACCTGGGCGTCCGAATCGAGGCGCAGGGTGACCTCGACCTTGTCGGCGGCCAGGGCGATGCCAGAGACGCGGCCGATGGGCACGCCCGCGAGTTTGACCGGGTCGCCGACCTTGAGGTCCTGGATGCTGGTGAAGCGGGCGCGAACGGTGCGGCCGGGTTTGAACCAGTTCACGCCTCCACCGATTTCAAGCAGGCAGAGGGCCCCGACCGCCACCAGGGCGCCGAAGATGCCGAGCCGTGTT
>JBDNHZ010000481.1:0-12126 GCA_041688515.1 Verrucomicrobiota bacterium | reverse complement strand
CGGTTCCCGGTCGGTACTGCTGACGAGCGGAGGCGGGCCATCGCTGCCCGCAGGGGGACGAGGCTCAGGTGGGTGTACTTTCGGTGGATCTCGGATGACTTGTGCCCCGTGAGTTGTCGGCGGACTTCCTCGGAGACTCCCGTGTTCGCCAACATTGATGAGAAGGTGTGGCGCAGCGAATGGAAGGTGCGCTTGGCGAAGTTGCGACTGCCCTTCCCAGGCACCGTCATGACGTCGATCCCTGCCCTCTTCGCGATCCGCTTGAATCCCTCGCTCAACCCGTGCTTGCCACCCGGTGTCTTGCCGAAAAGCACCGGACACAGGGGGCCATCGGCATTCGTGGCGCTGAGGTGATGCAGATGGGAGATGAGCCGGGTGTCCATCGGCACCAGGACGGCGGTTCCCGTCTTCTTCTGGAGGTAACACAGCACCTTTTCATTCAGGTCGATGTTGTCCCACGTCATGGCGACGCAATCGCCCAGGCGGGCGCCGGTGTAGGCACCCAGGACAATCAGGGTTTGCCAGTCCAGATTCTGCGCGGCGGCGATCAGACGGTCGACCTCCCCCTCGGTGAAGACCTCGCGCTCAGTGCTCGTGGCCTTCGGTAACTTCACGGCGGGAACCGGATTCTTCTGGATGTAGGAGAGATCCTCGGCCCGCTGAAAGGCAGCGTTCAATGTCTTGATGTCGACGATCACGGTCTTCGGCGCGCTACCGGAGTCTGTCCGTCGATGGAGGAAGCGCTCGATCATGGCGGAAGACACGTTGCGCACTGGCTGATTCGCCGCGTCGCCCAGGGTATCGAGGAACAGCTTCACGGTGTGCGCATAGCGCTTCTGGGTGCTCTCGACGGTCGTCCGTTTGCTGCTGACGAGGAACTCCTCCAGGCACGCCTTGGTGGGAGAAGGCAGGCCATCGCCACCCAGATCCTTGGCGAGCTGATCGACGATGGCGTGGAACTTGGCCGGGCCGGACTGCCCTTCCTTCGCGAGACGTTCGGTGCGCTCCCATTCGAGGGCCATGCTTTGGGCTGCGGCCTTGTCGGTGAGCTCGGTGGAGGGCCGCTTCAGCTTGCCGTGACGATCGCGGTAGCAGGCGTTCCAGAAGCGGGAATTGGGGCGTTTGAAAACGGTAGCCCTAGGGTGTGCCCTACCGGGCGGATTCCCGCCACGGGGAACTGAACCCCTGCGAGGGGATTCCCGGGCTGAGCCTGCCCGGCGGGTTGCTGAGGGTGTTCCCGATGGGAAGCACTGCGCGACTCACGCGTCCCAGGTGGGATTGGCTGGAGTCTCAGTCGTGTCCATGCACCCGCCAGAAATGAATCCTCCCGCGAAACCCCGTCGTCCGAGGGCGTGGGTTCAAACCCGCAGCGCGTCACCGCCGGAAGGATGGATGGGATCCGCGCTTCGACCGACGCCGTTCGGTCGATGGTCTCGTCCCCGGATGGCAATCTCCCGTTCGCGCATGGCATCCAGCATCCGAAACTTTTCGCCGATCGGTCGGGATGCCAATTGCGCGCGGTAGGCGTCCTTACTCGCACGGATCCCTTGGAGATCGGTTGGCATGGGTGGCGATCTCAGGAAGGTGTGGTTTCGTGGTTGGCGAGAAATTGTCGTTCGAACTTCTCCCACGCACTGGAGATCCCGTGGCGACAGACGATGTCCACGTCCAACGTCGAGAATTGCTCCTCGACGAGGATCTGCCGCTTCCCTCCGCCATCCGGGGAAAACGCGAACCATTCAAAAGGAACGGCACTCACGCCGATGGCTCGAAGGCCGGGTCGCTCCCAATCGGGGGTTCGCGCTGGAATTCATCACACGCGGCAAACCAACCGTGCGTGTCCACTTCTTCCTCGAAGCCGATCGCGCGACCATGCCCGTGGTTCGCCCAACCCTGACCCGCACCTCGGTCCGTCGAAAACTCCTCGCCTACCAAGCGACGTGGTCGCAAGGCCTCCATCGCACCTGCGGGGGATTCCCCCGGCTTCCGCGTGCTGACGGTCACGAGCCGACCCGGCCGTGTGAAGAGCCTGATGGAGGCGTGCCGCAATCTGGCCCGAGGCCAAGGCTTGTTTCTCTTCACGGACGCGGCATCCCTTCGCGCCGCCCGCGTCGACCACCCGGAGTCGCTCCTCGAATCCCTGTCGCCGTCCCGATCGTCTGGACGTCGTCGATCGGGTTGCCCACTTGCAAATCATCTTACGTTTTGAAATGGTATGACAATGAAAGATAGGTTGACCGTGACCATCGATTCCGAACTGGCGGAGCGCGCGAAGCGGATCGCCCACACTCGGAATACCAGTGTATCCGGCTTGGTCGAGGAATCGCTTCGCACCACCCTGCGTGCCCCGACCCGTCCAACCCGGTCTTTCGTGGAGCGCTGGGCCGGTCGTTTTACTGTCTCCCCGGATGATCCCCTGGACCGTCGACTGACTGCCCTCAAGGCGAAGCATCGTCTCTCGTGAAGGTACTTCTGGACACGGACATCCTTCTGGATGTCGCCCTGCGCCGTCCCGGCTTTTTCGAGGATTCCGCGGCGGTTCTGTCGTGGGCCGAGGCCAATCCGGGCGAAGCCGCCGTGGCTTGGCATAGCCTCGCGAACCTGTTTTATCTGGTCCGACTCGACGGGCGAAAGTTCATCCGCGAGTTGCTGGAATTCGTGGAGGTGGCGCCCGTGGGTACGGAGGAGATGCGCGCCGCGCTGGGTTTCCCCATGAAGCATTTGGAAGACGCCATGCAGGCGTCCGCGGCGCTTTCCTTCGGAGCCCGCCACATCATCACGCGGAATTTGCCGGACTACCGCCAATCACCGGTCCAGGCCCTGAAGCCCGTGGTGTTCCTGCATTTGATCGGTCAGCGCGAGGACTAGGAAGCGAGCCTCACCCGGTTGCTGCCCACCCGGAGTCGCTTCTCGATTCCTTGTCGCCGCCGCGATCTTCGCCACCGCGGCGTGGATCCGGCCGATCCGTGAAGTGGTCCCCAAGCGTAGGACCAATTTCCGTCATCTGTCACAACCATGCTGAGGCCCACAATTGGCGGCATCTGGATGCCTTTGGAAGGCCGACCGAGATTGTCTGTGCCGCCCCCCGCGGCAAGTGCAAGAAATGTGGCGGGGTGTGGACCGTCAAGGTGCCGTGGGAGGGCAATGGAAAGCACTTCACGCGCGACTTTGAGCGTTCGCCCTGACCCTGATGCGCGAGATGCCGGTGAAGCGGGCGGGCGAGATCCTGGGCGAGGGGGACCCCCGGCTGTCGCGGATGCTCTTCCTTCATGTGAAAGCCGCTTATGCCGCGCTGGACCTTTCCGATTTGATTCACGTGGGAGCCGACGGGATGAACCTGCGCAAGGGGCACGAGTATCTGATCACGATGCTATATTTTGTGGCCGGCAAGCTCAGCCTCTCCTCACATCCCAGCCACAGGAAGCAGCGAAGAACCAGAAACACCTTCGCGACATTCGGGCCATGTCGAAGGTGTCGGGTGACCAACTGGATCGCATCGCGCTGAGTGACTGGGTGTCGCGGCTTGGACTGGAATCCGAGTGGCGCTTGACGACGGGTTGACCGGAACCGTTAGTGGTTGGCGGCGGCGGGCGCTGAGTTCAGGGAAAGGCGAGCCCGATCAGGGGAGGCGAGCGTCCCGCTGCCGCAATGATCGGATGGACCGTTACGTTCGGCGGGATCGCGTTGTGGCGGTTCGGTTGGGGAGCTGATTTGGAAACCCCGGCTCAAGGCAGCAGAACTGCCCGATAGAACCGGGTCGGCGCGCCGGGCTCCGGTAGCGTCAGAAGGATCAGACCGGCGGGGTCCGCGGTCCACTCCGACAGAGGACTCCACGGCCCCAGACCGGGCGAACTGTCGATGCGGTATCGGCGCCCCGTGACACCGCGTATGACCAGTCGGACGCGACCGTCCGGGTCCAGGCTGGGGGCATCGAACTGAGGCCTCTCCATGGGCGGCGCAGCACTCACGACGACGGGGATGTTGTTCGTCGTCGAGAGAGGCGGACTCCCTGAATCCGTCACCCTTGCCATCACGGTGAGCGAACCGACGTCGGCTGCCGCTGGCGTCCAGGTGATCCGACCGGCTTCCGACAGGGTCAGGGTCGATGGTCCCTGAATGAGAGTGAACCTGAGCGTCTGTGGCGGCAGGTCCGGATCGGTCGCGGTCAGATCCAGTGTCCAAGCCACCCCTTCGGTGATGCGTTGCTCGGCGATGATTCCGAACACAGGCGGGCGATTGGCTACCAAGCCCGCATTGGACGCACCCGGTGTTGGCGTCAGGTCCGACAGGCTCGCAACGAAACCATCGGGCAGACGACCGGAGGAGACATTGACCGTCGGCCCGATAACGGAGTGGAAGTAGTCGACGTTGTGAGGGGAGCCGTTCTCGATGCGGGCAATTGCGAGGCGAATGGAAGTTCCAGCCGTTGAAGCGAGACGGAACGACGTATGAAGTTCGGTGAGAGTCGACTGCGCCGGTTCACCGTCGGCGAACACGGTCATGAATCCGGCGGCGGGAATGCTGAGGCCCGTCGGGAACGGCCAACGGGTGGGATTGGCGTCGGAGTCGGAGAGAAACAGTCCATCCAGCGAGACGAAATTCGTCCCGGTGTTGACGAGCTCGATCCATGGCTCGGCGGTGCCGGAGGCGTCGCGCAGTCCTGTGGAATTGCGAGCGAGCACCTCGTTGATCCTGAGGCTGGGGAACTCGGTGAGGGTCGCCGAGACGTTGTTCGCCAACCCTGGTGTGGAGGGCGTGCTGGTGCCCCCGACCAGGGTCATCTCAAGGCCGAACACGATGTCTGAACTTCCTGCGCCGCTCTGGTGAGCTTCCACAGCGAACGTGTTCTCCCCCGGGACCAACAGGGAGGCTGGAATCGTGAACGGACCCTCAAGCGCGGCATCCGAGACAGTACGATTGGCCAGCGTCGAATGGGTGGGATCGACGTCGTCCATGCCGAGGAAATGGGCGCGCTGCCCATTGACCCAAAGGACGTATCCATCATCCAGAAAGGTCTGCACCTGAACCTGCACATCTGCGGGCAGGGCCGGCAAGGTCACCTTGCGACGGAAGTAGTAGGTGAGCTGCCCGAGCGTGAGCGCCGTCGTCTTGTTGGTGCCCAGAGTGGCGTTCTCGACGTGGAGCAATCCGCCGCCGGCCGACCACGAAGTGTCATTGAACGCGGCGGTACGCCAGTTGGTTCCGCCCGCGGGAGGTCCGTCCTGGAAGTAGCGCCACGAATCGAGGAATCCGATCACATTGCGGTTGCCCGTGAACGCGCTCGACACCGCCCAGTTGCCGGCGCGATTGCGGTCGCGCCGTGCATCCAGCACCTGAATGGAATTCGGAGACGCCGCGGCTGAGCCCGGCCATGGATAACCCGAGCGATAGTCCAGACGGTCTAGTACTGCGGGCGCATCCGCTCCCACCGCGGGACGTTGCAGGACGATCGAATCGGCAAGGGCACCGAGCGAACCCGTCCATCCGCCCGCCACCGATGCCCCGGGGCCGAACGCGGCGCGGAAGGCGGTAACATTCTGGGCAATGACCGTGCGAGTCCCTGGCGCGAGGACCGTGTTGGCGACGAACGTGAAGGTTAGATTACTGGCCACCAGTTGAAGCCCGGAGAGATCCCAAGGGGTGATCGACGAGGAATTGAGAAGCTCGATGAACTGGGTGTTGGCCACCACGGGCTGCCGTAGGACCTCGCTGAGGACGACCTTGAACACCGGGCGGACGGTGATCTCGAACGAGCGCGACGCACTCAGTTGACCCGGGCCGTTGTCCGTGACCCGCACTGTGATTGGGACCGTCGCTGCGCCGTGATCGGCATCGACCCACAATAGGAACTCGCCGGTGATGGTGTCGATGGTCGCCCCGGCTGGCGCGCCCGCGTCGAGGCTGAAGCTCAGCAATTGCGTCGGCCGATCCGTATCGGAAGCCGTTGCCTTGAACGCAACCCACTGACCTTCATTCACGGTCCGTGACGCGATGACATCGAGTGTCGGGTGAACGTTCACTTCATTGACGGTGATCAGGAGTTCCCGAACGACTCCCAACGGTTCCGGGGAAGAGTCCGAGGCGCGGATCAATACGACGTAGCTGCCGGGACCTTGTTCTTCGGTCGGAGTCCAGAGGACGCGCCCTCCGGCCTCGTCCAGGCGAAATCCGGCGGGAGCCGTTCCGTCAACGCGGAAGCGGACCGCGGTCCCCTCTGGATCCGTTGCCATCAACTGGAGGTCGAGGGTGGCCAACTCATCGACCGTCGCCGGTGCGGGTTGGGTGAAGCTCGGGGGATTGTTGATTTCAACGACCGTGATGCGCACCTCTGCGGTGGAGGATCTCTGAGGTATACCGTCGTCGGTGAGGCGGTAGGTGATCGTCTGGACGGATCCGCCGAAGGACTCGGAAGGAATCCAGGACAGGAGACCGGCCGGGCTCAGGCTCAAGCCCGAAGGCGCCGGGCCCTCGAGCGCGAAGGTCAGCTTGTTGGCGGGAAGATCAGGATCCGATGCCGGCAACTGAAGGCTCAGGAGTGCGCCTTCGTTGACGGTCACATTGGTGACCGCGACGACGACGGGAGGGAGGTTGAACTCGGAGACGTTGATGTTGATCCGCAGGGATCCGACTCGGGGTGGAAGCCCGTTGTCGGTGGCTCGCAGCAGGAAGGAATAGGAAGCGGGTCCATCGGATTCGGAGGTCGCCCAACGGAATGCGCCGGAGGTGGGATGGATGCTCGCACCTGCCGGGGCATCGGCTCCCAGGGAATAGGTCACGGTCTGGCCGACATCGAGATCGATCGCCAATGCTGTAAACGCGATCTCGATCTGTTCCACGGCGACGATGTCAGAGATCGGATTGAACACCGGCGGACGATTCGCCCCGGAGAGCACGTTGAGTGCCTTGGGTGTGGGCGTCTCCATGAAGTACAAGGGAGGGGCGGCGGCGTCCGGAAAGCGGCCCAGGGAGATATCGTTGGTCTGGGTACTGAAGGTGAAGCCGTCGATGAGGCCTCCAGCGGGGTCGAACAGGCCGATCTGTTCGCCGCTGCGAGCCAGGGCGAAGTTGGCGTGCAGATCGACGTTGGTGGCGACGTTCTGGCCGGCCTCGTTGTCAGCCCACACCAGCAGGAAACCGCCGGCCGGAATCGGATAGCCACCGGGGATGCGGAACATCGAGGCCAGCGAATTGGTGAGATTATCGGTCAGGTAATAGCCAGCGAGATCGACGGTCTGGGCACCCGTGTTGTGCAGTTCAATCCAGTCATCCCAGTCGTTGTCGGCCGGGTCGCGCAGGGTCCTGGTATTCTGCGCCATGAACTCGTTGATCACGACGTTGATCGTCGGAGTCGTGGGATCATTTGCAGCGCCGGGGGTCGGGTTGAACAGGATGCGACGCGACCGTGGTTCTCCATTGGGAATGGAGCCCCAACTGCGATCCGCGGGCAGTTGCTCCCATGTCACGTAGTCGATCACCGCAGGTGCGTTGGCCGTGCCTTGCCGGCGGACCAGTCCGACGCCGCCGGTGGCTGAGTTGAGTCGAAATGAGGTGTGTGGAATACCTGCGACGGACTCACCCGGTTCGCCATCGGCCCAGACGGTGAGGAAACCTCCGGCGGGAATGATCGTGCCGTTGGGGAACGACCAAGCCGTGAGGTTGTTGAAGTCGTCGGTGAGCATCAACCCCGTCAGGTTCGCTGCCGTGGCACCCGTGTTGATGATCTCGATGTAGGGATCGCGGTCGCCGAAGTTGTCGAGCGGTCCGGCCAGGTTGCTGGGCAGCACCTCGTTGATCCACAGCGATGGGAAGGCGGCGAGCGATTGGACCAAGGAATTGGCCCGGCCCGGTGTGTAGGGCGCCGGGGCGTTGGTTGGAAGGGCTGTCCAGTTGGCGACGCGCCAGGAGCCCCGGGCTGGATCGATGAGCTGAAGAGAGGGTCCGAAGCCATCCGCGTTGGTGGACCAGGGCTGGCGATTGTCGTAGCGCACGTCCGAGATGATCACCTCGATGTCGCCGACCGGTTGAACCAGGGCGATGCGTTCGCCGCCGTTGTCGAGCGAGCCGGGGAACTCGTCGAAGACCAGCACGCCTGCGCCATAGGCGAGACTGAAGCCGGCCCGGTCGCGGGCCAGAACCCAGAACGTGCCCGGAGGCATCACGGAACCCGGAGGGAAGGTATAGCCCACTCCGTTGATTCGATATCCGGACAGGTCGAAGGAGGTGGCTGTCGAACGGTTGAACAACTCGATGAACGATCCGCCGCTGGCCAGGGCGTTGTAGTTGAGCTCATTGATCACAACGAAGTCCGCGGCCTTCTCGAAGGCACCGCTATAGGAGACCGTGATGGAGTCAGTGAAGCCGGCGATGCCATTGCCGTTGCGATCCACGCCGGTGATGACCAGCGCGTTGACGGCCTTCGTAAGCGGAACACGCAGTCGGAAGCGCTGGGGATCGATCCACTCCGTCGGGACTGCCGAGCCATTCACCCGGATCTCCACTGCGGCGAAGGGTGCGATCCCCTCGACGAGAGCGGTGGCGGTGGGTGATGTGAAGTTCGCGCCGCTGTTGCTCGTGATCTCGAAGGTGGTTGCGTCCGCCGCCGCCAATTGCTGCCGGACCACCTCGCGTCGCGCATCCAGGTAGGCGGCGATGGACTGCGGCGAAGCGACACCCTGAATCTGGTTGAACGCCAGGGCCGCCGAACGGGCGTTGAACTGCGGAAGGTAGGAGGCGGGTTGGAACGGACCTTCCACGGCATCGCGATACGCGCGCCACGCCATGCGCCGGAAGGCCGGCCAGGCGAACATGTAGTTTACATTGCCGTCCCCGCCGTCAAACAACCGTCGGGTCGGTCCGTCACCCACTCCCAGCACCCAGTCCATGTCCCACGGCAGGATCGTCCAGCGTCCGCCCGGCTGGTAATAGATATATTTGTTCTGGGCGTTGCCTGAGCCCCACGAGTCCCAGTTCCCCATGCAGCCATCGAGGGTGAACATCCGCATCCATTGATCGATGTCGGCGAGGTTGAGCAGGCTTGCCTCGTAATTCGGCGAGCGATTGTTCGCGGCGGTGACGAGAGCGAAGAAGTTGGTGAAATCGTTGGCCGTCGTGCCGTTCGGTCGTGGCTGCCAGTTCCAGCGGTAACGCGACAGGTTATACTGTCCGTTGGGGTTTTGGTAGGCGCCCAGATCCGCTCCCACCACGTCGAAGCCACCGTCGTCTCTGAACTCGAACCAGAATGCGACCTTGTGCAGGTCACCCGCCCCGCCCTCGGGATACCAGCCCTCCGCGTAGTTGTTGTTCGGCTGTTCCAGGTCTTCGTCGACGGTCCCATGCGGATTTCCGTTCCGATAGAACCGGACGTAGTTCGCGTTGAGGTACGGGAGACGCAGGCTCCGGGTGAACCAGTTCGCAATCTGGTTTCGCATCCGGGTCGCTTCCTCGCCGCCGTTGCCCGTCAGGCCATACACACGGTCCGAAACGCCCAGCAACAGATCGTCCTCGGGAACGGTCATCGCGAAATCCGCCTGGCCCGTGAACGGGCTGCCTTTGCGGCGGATGCCGGCGTTGTAGATCACCCGCACGTTGCCATGGACGAGCGTCGCGTCGCGGAAGGTGTTGTTCAGCCCATCACCCAGAGCCGCATCGACCGTCGGCGTCGTCCAGGAATGGACATGCTCGAAGCTGCCAAAGGGAACCGGGTCACCCCACCGGATGTTGGCTTCGCTGACGGCGGGCGATCCGGGATACACCGGTCCGGATGGAAACTGCGCGGAGACCGTGGTTCCGGCGTTGTCGAAGGCCACCACCCGGAACTGGACCAGCGCTCCGGCTCCCTTGCCGGCGATCGTTCCGCTCCAGATTCCGTCTCCTGCCACCGCGTCGCCGGAGATTCCGTCGTCGCGCATGGCGACCGAGGCGAAATTGCCGGTGTCTCCAGTGCGGGTTCGCAGGCTGACCGAACTGATGCCATCCGGATCCGTGACCCGGGCCGTGACGATCACCGCTCGGCCGGCGTCGGGGACTGCCGGTGAATGAGAGACAAAATCGATGGCGGGGCCGGCATTCACGATGCGACGGCTGTTGGCCTGTCCGGGTGTTCCAAGATTCTTGGGAACAGTCAGGCGCGCCGTCATCTCAAGTCCACCACCCCGGGTCCGGAAGAGAACCTCAGGCCAACCGGCGATCCACCGGAGCCGGGCTCGGAAGGTTCCTTGAACGCCGTTGTTCAGGCCCGGGGCCAGCACGGCGCGGATGCAGTTCCTGCCGGCATCCAGATCTCCGGGTGCGACGATCCGCAAGGTGCGGCTGCCAGCGAAGGCGCCTGCTGACTCGACCCGTGATCCACTGTGATTGCCGAGGAATGACCAACCGTCGGCGTTGGCACCGGCACCTGTTTCGAAGCCGCCGTTGGCGAGCAGTTGGACGTTGCCGGGGCCAACCACCTGAATCTCGTCGACGAGACATTCACCCGCGCTGAGCATGCCGATGTGCAGGCGGTTCGGTGTTTGCGACCCGAACCGAAGGGTGTCCGTCAGCGTCACCAGTTGCCACGCCGACTTGGCCGACTCGTCCGAGTCCGCCCAACTGGCTGCGCGAAGGGGATCCGCCCGCGGATCGATCAACTCGAGGGACGATCCGCCGCCGTCCGCCCACTTGCCCCAGCGGCCTCCGTCCCGATACGGCACCTCGGAAACAATGATGTGGATCTTGTTGGTGATCAGGTCGCCCACCTCGTTGGTGGAGACGAGGGTGTCCGGCTTCGCCAGCGAGAGCCGCTCGCCGCGATTCGCCAGCGATCCGCTCCAGTTTCCAAAGGTGGACGATGGACTCAGGCCGGGATGGTTCGCCAGCAATCGGAGGCGGTCGCGGCCTACCACCACGAATCCGCCGGACGGAATCGAGGTGCTGTCGGGGAAGGTGAAGTTCACGCCCGACTCAAACCGCCAACCGGAGAGATCGACTGCGGCGCCCGAGCGATTGAGCAACTCAACGAACTCGTCGTCGTCATCCTTGCTGATGGGGTTGTAGTAGACCTCGTTGATGACGATTTCCTCCAGTCGCCTTCCATCGTTTGAGGTTCCCGGTGTCCTGCTTGCCAGGCGACGGAGTTCAGGCGTGCCATCCGGTGAACGCCCGAAGGACACGCCGTTCTCCTGGCCGCCGAACCGGACCACGTCAATGACCCGCAGGCCATTTGAGCTCACGAGATACACGGTCTCGCCTGCGGCGTTGAGGCGGAAGCCCAGTTGGACTTCGTCCAGTGAAAGGAACCCGCGTGCCGCCAGGGTCGTCCCTTCCGGGAACCGGTATCGATTGGTGGTGATGTTGTCCGTGAGCACGCAACCCGACAGGTCCACGGGCGTGTTGCCGCGGTTGTGCACCTCGACGAAGTCCAGCAACGGCAGGTCGGTGTGGGCGAGGAGTTCGTTGATCACCACCGAGTCCGTCGGGTCGACGTTCAACGGGTCCATGTGGCCCGGGCTTCCGCCACGCTGGGCGCTGGCTGCCCAAGCACGGGGATCGGCTTCGCCATAGCTCGGATTGACCAGGACCAGGGAGTGACCGGTTCCATCCGCTGCGACCGGCCACGGAGCGTTGTTGTCGTATTCCAGCGCCAGTTTCTGCCCGCCGAGTTCATCCCGGAGCTCAAGGCGGTCGCCCCCGTTGGAAAGCGATCCGGTGAACGGTCCCTGCACCCCGGAAATGCCATTCGCCGTCTGAAGGGCTGCCGGAGTGGCCGCGACCACCACGAATTGACCTGCGCCCAGCCGGGATCCCGCCGGGAACCGGTACGAGATACCACCCGCCAGCGTCCAACCGGAGAGATCCTCGAACACATCGCCGGCATTGAAGAGCTCGACAAATTCCGAGGCTGATCCCAGTCCGGCCGCAGCGGTGTTGTAGTGGATCTCGCTGAAAACAATCCGCGTCCGCCGACTCGAAACCCCAAGGCCCTCGCGGCTGGGTGTGAAGGCCGCGACGGTCGCCCCGGTGGCCGGACCATAGTTCCGAAACCGCGTCGTGGCGGTCGCTGTTCCATCACGCCCACCGACGACCAATCCGACGGAAAGCTGGGTCGGCAATGTCGCGGTCATGGTCCCCAACTGGGTCCACCGCAGCCCG
>JBDNHZ010000480.1:0-24176 GCA_041688515.1 Verrucomicrobiota bacterium | reverse complement strand
TGATAAGGTTTTCAACGGCCAGACCATGTGGCTCGTCGGTATGGTCATCTTGATCACTTCCTCGCTGCTCGGTGCGGTCAATTTCATCACCACGATCATCCAGCTCCGGGCACGTGGAATGAGTTGGATGCGGCTTCCCTTCTTCGTCTGGGCGCAGTTTGTGACGGGATTCCTGCTGCTGCTGGCATTCCCTCCGCTGGAGGCGGCCGGCGTGCTCCAGTTGGCGGACAACCTCTTCCACACCTCGTTCTTCCTGCCCACGGGCCTGGTAGTCTCAGGTCAACAGCTTCCGGTCAGTGGTGGCGGAAGTCCGCTTCTGTGGCAGCATTTGTTCTGGTTCCTCGGGCATCCCGAAGTGTACGTGCTCATCCTTCCCGCGATGGGCATCATCTCGGAGGTCATCGCGAATAATACGCGCAAGCCGCTCTGGGGATACAAATCCATGGTCTACGCAGCGATGTGCATCGGCTTCCTCAGTTTCATTGTCTGGGCGCATCACATGTACCTGACGGGGATGGGGACCAAGGTGTCCACGTTCTTCCAGACGACGACCATGATGATTTCGATCCCGTCCGTCATGATCTTGACGGCGTTGTTCGTTTCCTTGTGGGGAGGGTCCATCCGCTTCAATACGCCGATGCTCTTTGCCTTGGCATTCCTGCCCATGTTCGGTATTGGCGGTCTGACCGGACTTCCGCTTGGGTTCAATGCCTCGGACATTTACCTCCACGATTCCTACTACGTCATCGGTCACTTCCACTATGTCGTGGCCCCGGGAACTATCTTTGGGCTCATGGCAGGCATCTACTTCTGGTTTCCCAAGATGACCGGCCGATACATGAATGAGACTTGGGGCAAAATCCATTTCTGGCTTTCGCTGATCGGGATGAATTTGGTGTTTGCCCCGATGTTCATCCAAGGCATGAAAGGGATGTCGCGCCGGATGGCGGATGGTGGATCGACCTATTTTGGCGCTGACGATATTGCGTTGAAGTTGAACACGTCCATCACCCACGCAGGAATCCTGCTCGGATTGGCCCAGTTGCCCTTCATTTTCAACCTGTTCATAAGCATCAAGAATGGGAAGAAGGTCGAAAGCGACAATCCCTGGGGCGCGACGACCCTTGACTGGGCGACTCCCACCCCTCCTCCCCACGGCAACTTTGCTTCAGAGCCGATCGTCTATCGTGGTCCCTACGAGTACAGCGTTCCGGGTGCGAAGGCCGATTTCATCCCGCAGGACCAGAAACCCTGATCCCACAGCCTGAGCTGCTATCAACATGGACATCCCCTATACATACAAGCCGCGCCCGGACACAGGGCTCTACAACGCAAAGGTTGGGATCTGGCTGTTCCTTGCTTCGGAGATCATGCTCTTCGGAGCGTTGTTTTCCTCCTACATCCTCTTGCGGGTGCAGGCTCCAGCCGGGACGTGGCCTGCGGTGGCAGGTGCTTGGCCGCACGGGTTGCTGAACATTCCCATCGGTACCTTCAATACCGCGGTGCTCATTACTTCCTCTGTCACCGTCGTGCTGGCCTGGGCTGCGTTGAAGATGAACAATTTCAAGGCGTTTCGCCGCTACATGGTGGTCACGTTGGTATGCGCTTTCGGGTTCCTGGGGATCAAATCCTACGAGTACAACGAAAAGTTTACCCACTACGAACTGCGTCTGAAGAGCGGTGAAGTCCACACCGGCCACCTCGAGGTCAATGGGAAGCACCCGGGGTTCTGGGATTTCGGTTCAATCTACAATCTGGCCCGACTCGAAAAGGACAAGGTCGCGGAAATCAAGTTCACGGCGGATCCCCCCCAACCCAAGCCCGGCGAGAAGCATGCGGCGGCAGATGGGACTTCCCACGAGGCCAAGACCTACAAATTGGAGGAGATCGAGAAGTTGGATGCGTTCATCCTCCGCAACCATACGTTTTTCGCCATCTACTTCGTCATTACGGCCCTGCATGGTCTTCACGTTCTAGGGGGTGCCTTGGTGCTGGGATACTTTGCGTTCCCTGGATCGGCCATGTGGAAGACCAATCCTGAGCAATTTACCAACCGAATCGAGGTCGCCGGTCTGTTCTGGCACTTCGTCGATCTTGTTTGGATCTTCCTGTTCCCGGTCGTTTACCTCCTTTGAATCAACCAACATGAGCGAACATTCACACGCGCCCGGCGGTCACGGCGCTCAGACGGAAGGCGGCGGCCACGACCACGACGATATTGCATCGCACCTGAAGACCTACATGATCGTCTTCGGTGCCTTGTTGGTCGGCACGCTGGTCACCGTCGGCATGTACTTTGTGCATTTCGAGAGCATGGCGGTCACGATCGCTGTTGCCCTGTTCATCGCCTCGATCAAGGCGTTTCTGGTGGCCGGCTATTTCATGCATCTGCTTTCGGAAAAGAAGATGATCTACAGCGTTCTCGCCATTACTGTAGTTTTGTTCTTTGCCTTGGGCACCCTGACGATCTGGGGGAGCAGCAGTCTGCCAAAAAACACCGAGATGAAGACTCTCTATGTCCCTTAAAGCATTTCATGTCGTGTTCATCGCCGTCTCGGTGATGCTGTGTCTCGGACTCTCTGCGTATGCCTTTGGCAACTATCGCTTGGGTGGCAATGGGAGCGATCTGGGATGGGCGGCGGCAGCGTTCGCGGCAGCCGTTGGGCTGTTGGTGTATGGGCGCTATTTCCTCCGTAAACTACGAAATATCAGCTACCTCTGAAGATGAAACGGCTCTGGATTCGATTGATCGGTTGCTTGATTGCAGCCGCCGTGGCGTCGCCTTCGGCGTTGGCCTGTGCCTCTTGCTTCGGAAAGTCAGATTCTTCCATGGCTCAGGGCATGAACGCTGGCATCTTCGTGCTTCTGGCCTTCGTGCTTCTCTTCTGGATCGCCTTCGGCAGTTTCTTCGTCTTCATCGTACGCCGAGCCAGGCAGACCGGGGAACCGCTTCCTGGAGATCAGGACGACCCGCAGCATAACTAGGACTTTTTCCCTCACTCACTGATACAATGACGCAGATCCTACAAGCTCTGGGTATGCCGCAGCCGGCATCGGCCCACGCCCCGGGAATTGACGACTTCATCGGGTACGTCCACCTCCTGATGCTGGTGCTATTCGTCGGGTGGTTTGCCTACTACCTTCTCGCCCTGTTCCGATTCCGCAAGGCGGCCAGTCCCAAGGCCGACTACACCGGCGTAAAGAGTAACATGTCGACCTATCTGGAGGTTGGGGTCGCCATCGTTGAGGTCGTCCTCTTGGTGGGTTTTGCCGTCCCGCTCTGGGCTCGTGCCGTGGAGGATTTCCCCGAGGCCAAGGGCGATCCCAAGACCGATCCCATCGAGGTTCAGATCATGGGCCAGCAGTTCAAATGGAGTGCGCACTATGCGGGGCCTGACAACAAGTGGGGGAAGCAAGAGACCAAAAGTGCCTCTGCGACCAATCCGTTCGGAATCGTGGCAGACGACGCCGCTGCGAAGGATGATGTGGTGTGTGCATTGGGAGAGCCTTTCAAAGTCCCTACCGGCCGGGCAGTGATCTGCAAGATCTCCAGTATGGATGTGATCCACAGCTTCAAGATCCCCAGCATGCGCGTGACTCAGGACGCCATTCCGGGGATGACCATTCCGGCCCACTTTACCGCTACCCGCGTTGGAAAGTATTCCATTACCTGTGCTCAGTTGTGCGGCAGCGGGCATTCGGTGATGCGGGGTGATTTCGAGGTGGTCACACCCGAGGAGTATGAAAAGTGGTACGCAGAGAAGGCGAAGGCGGGTGGTGGCGGAAGCAGCTTTGAGTGAAGCGAGCGCTTCCCGATTTTTGGACCGGCCGTTGGCCTGCGCCTTCGGCCGGTTTCTTCTTTTCAAGCCTGTCTGGCCGTTGTGAAGCGAATTGAACTCATCGCTTGGTCTGCCTTGGCCGTCATCATGGCCCTGGTAGCGGTTGTGTTCTGGACGCACCGAAAGCCCCAAGCGAATCCGCTTCCGCTCATCTCGCAGGTAGCCGGCTTCCAGTTGACCAATCAGTTCGGCGTGCGGGTTAGCAACGAGGATCTCGACGGATATGTCTGGGTTGTGGATGTGATTTTCACCCGATGCCCAGGGCAATGCCATCAACTCAGTCAGCAGATGCGCAGGTTGCAGCAGCAGGTTCAGCCTGGTGCTCCGGTCCGGTTCCTTTCACTGACGGCAGATCCGGAGTTTGATACGCCGGACGTGCTCCGCCGTTATGCGGATCGATATGGGGCCGAAGGGGCCTCTTGGATGTTTCTGACGGGGGCGAAGGCCGAGATCTATCGACTGGCGATGGAGGGGCTCAAGTTTTCGGTAGTCGAGACGGATCCGAAGCGGGCGGTGACGCTGGAGGATCTGTTCATCCACTCCGCGTCATTTGCCTTGGTGGATCGGCAAGGCAGATTGAGATCCATGGTGCAGTCGGAAGATCCGGATTCCACGAAACGAATCCTGCGGCAAATTCAGTCGCTCGCAGGGGAGGAATGGAAATGAGTCTACACAGTCTACCCTTGATCAACGCCTGCCTCAACGGGACGTCGGCAATCTTGCTGGTGATTGGACTGATCTTGATTCGCCAAGGCCGACGTGAGGCGCATCGACGTTGCATGCTGGCGGCATTCGGCACGTCCTGTGTGTTCCTGGTGCTGTACTTGGTTCACAAGTTTGTCGTCGTGAAGGGGGTCCATACCCCGTTCCCGGGGCCGGTCGCACTCAAACCCTGGTACCTCGCTCTGTTGTTCAGCCATATCGTGCTGGCCATCGCTGTGGTCCCGTTGGCACTGGTCAGCATCCACCGTGGTCTTCACGAGAGATTTGATGCCCACCGCCGCATCGCCCGATGGACCTGGCCGGTCTGGATGTATGTCAGTGTGACCGGGGTGGTGGTGTACTTGGCGCTCTACGTCATCTGGACATCGCCAATCTGAATCGTCTGCTTCAGCGGGTGGTTGAGGCCCAGTCCAGTGCGGCAAGCACTGTCTTCTCCGTCAGAAACTCGGGCAGCACCTTGGGGGGTTCGTCCGGGTTGACCGAGTAGACCAGCACCAGCGGGACGCCGGACCTTTGGTAGGCCCGCAATTCAGCGGCAATCATTGGGTCATCCAGAGAGAAATCACCCATCAACGGGACGGCTCCAATGGTCTGCAACTTCTTCATGACCGCGGGAACCTCGATGGCAAATCGGGTGTTTTGGTGGCAGGTGGTGCAGTAGTCGGCGGTGAAATCCACGAAGACCGGATGTCCTTCTGCCCGGGCTGCCTGAACCGCCTCGGCAGACCACACTTCCCATGGGATCTTGTGTTTCCCTGGCACTCGGCTGGAGGTGGATTGGGTGGCCGAGCGGGAGGGGGGATGACGCCAGTCCGCCTCTGATTCGAGCATCCAGACGTATGCTCCGACGACGAGGGCGATGACGACGACGCCACTGAGTTTACGAAGGGTCGTTCCACGTTGGACGAATTCGCCAAACATCCATGCCGCCAGCGCAACGACGACCATAAAGAGTCCGAGCCAAAGCATGCTGTCCTTGTCGTAGTGGTTGCTCGAAAGGAGGAAGAGCCAGACGGCGGTTCCTAGCATCGGAAACCCCATGAGCACCTTGAAACGGACCATCCAGGCTCCGGGCTTTGGGAGGAGCTTCAGCCAGCGGGGCTGGAAGCAGAGCACCACATAGGGCAGGGCAAGTCCGAAACCGGCCGTCAGGTACATCAACAGGGTGACGGCGGGCTTCTGACCCGGCTGAAGCGCGAATCCGAGGGAAAGGCTAAGGAAGGGTGCACTGCAGGGCGTGGCGAGAACCGTCGCGAGAACGCCATTGAAAAACGCTCCGCTGTAGCCCTCCTGACGGGCGAGCGTGCTGGCTCCGTCCAGTTTGGAGGTATCGAGGGCAACTTCAAACAACCCGAATAGGTTAAGCGAAATCAGCACCACCAAGATCGCCATCAAGACCAGGAAGGTACTGCTCTGGAAAAGAACGCCCTGATGCACGGATCGGTTGGCGAGACTCAACGCGATCATGATGCCGGCGAGCGCGGCAAACGATGCCAGAACTCCGACCCCGTACATCAATCCGAGCTTGCGAACCCGGGCTGGCGACTCCTGGCCTTGTCGCACAAAGCTCAGGATCTTCAGGGCAATCACTGGGAGGACGCAGGGCATGATGTTGAGGATCAAACCGCCGAGGAACGCAAAGAGCAGCAGTTTCGCAAATGAAGGTGCCAACTCGGGCAAAACGTCCGTGACTCGCTCCAGGACCTTGCCGGTCGAGGTCTGACCGCGAACCTGATAGGCTCTGGAGGCGTGGCCGTCGGGCCCGACTTTGATCAGCAATCCGGAGATCTGGTCCGGCCACGTACCCGTCGATGATCCGGCCTCTTTGCTGACAAAAACTCTTCCTTCGCTGGATGGGCGTCCCTCCGTACTCTTCTCAAAGGTAATGTCGGGTGTGAGGTCCGGATAGAAGTCCCAGACGCCGTCCGAGGCGGCAAAGGAAAGCCGGATGCTCCTAAGCTTAGGGTCCTTGCCGGTGATCCACTGAAACTGGATAGGGAAGCGTTGAGGCTCTGGCAGAAGCTTCTGGTACTGGGCGATCCGCTCGGCGTCGGCGGAGGGAACGGACAAAGGTCCGATTTGAAGGGTGGCGCTGACGTCGGCCGACCCCTTGACGCACTCCAATTTGCATTCCAGCCAAGTTACCCGTGCTTTGAGGGTTGCCAACCCGGCCGGAGCGTTGGAGGCGATGGTCAAGGGGACGATCAAGGCCATCCGACCCTCGAAGGCGTAGACGTGGCCGTCCTGTTCGGTAATTTTGTGTGGAACCGGCCATTCGACTGGCCCTGCCGTGACCCCGGGGGGAAGCTCCCACTGGATAGCGGTCGCCAACCCGCCGACGTCGCCGTCGCTGGGGTTACTCCAATAGGTGTGCCAGTCCACGGGCATTTCCAGTTGGATTGCAGCCCGCACGGCGGAGTTGGTCGTCGCAACGAGGTTCTCGACGAGCAAGGTTACCCGAGTCTGCGCTCGGCCCTGGGCCAGAACCTGAGTTGAAAGGGCCCATAGAAATAAAAGGCCGAGGCGACTCATGAGACGGGTGAGCATGGCAATGGACAGGCTAGAGCGGATTTGAGGCCAGCACGAACGTGGGCACGAAAAAAGAGGCGCACAAGTGCGCCCCTTGAAGACGAAGAGAGCAGGAATCGCCCCCAGATTACTTACGGCGCAAGGCCACCAGCACCAAGCCAGCACCGGCCACCATCATGGCCACCGTGCTGGGCTCAGGCACCGCCGTGATCGTCGTCACGAAATTTGCACTCGGCGAACCCGCATTGAACTTCTTCAGCGCCCAGTCATTGGCACCGGGACCGGTCTTTTCCCAGAAATCATCACCGCTCGTACCGATCGTCGGGGTGCCACCGGGAGCGATCAAGCCGGCCGTGTTGCCCGGGATCAGTCCGATAAACTCGACCGTGTAGGTCAGCCGGCTCGGGATCATGTTGGCCGGATCAATTCCGAAATCGATGTTCACGACGGCACCGCCGCTCTGGATGTCCAAGGTCGTCTCGTACAGGTTGGCACCCGGCGAAGCAGACCCGCCGAGGACCGGACCGGTCTGATCGTAGATCCGGAAGGTCAGGCCGCCGGCCAAAGCGTAATTGGCTGCATACTCAAACGAGAAACCGGTGAGGATGCGAGCCCACCCGCCCAGAACGACTTCGTCGCCGTATTCGGCGCCGGTGGTATAGCTGAAGTTCCCGGCACCGACGTGCTTGTACACATCTTCAGCCGAAAAAACAGTGGTTGAGGATGCCACCAAGGTGAGGCATGCCGCGAATTTCAATGCTCCAAAGGCCATAAGCTCGTCTTCCAAAAAAGGGTTAGCGCTATTTCAACAATCCCGCTTTCCGAGATTGCGGCCACTTAACCGTTTGGACCCCGTTGGCGTCAAGGTGAATTTCCTTGAATAACCGTCCGCCTCCCAGCGCGTGGGGTGGGGTTGTCCCGAGCGGAACTCGAATTCACGGACCCCCTCGACCAGTCGGTTTTGCCTGACCCACGATCGCACCCATGAGGGGAGAGACTGAGAAGGAAAGTCAGAACGTCGCGGGGAGCGGGAAATCGAGGCTGTCCAGTGGGCTCAGGCGTTCGCGCCGGGGATCTGGCGCAAACAGAAGGAACGGAGTTCTGTCACCCTGCCTTGAGCACCGCTTCGACCTGGCGACGCCAGGCTCGGAGGAGTGAGCGATCATCTCCGAAGCGTCCCTCACCGCGGGCAGGCTGCCCGGCTCCCTTCAGATCGCCGTTCATTCAAAGGTCAGGACCTTCAATCCAGTGGCGTTGCGGATGACGGTCGCCGCCTCCTCGAGTTGCGGAAGTTCAAGACGGGTGGCCCAGGGCTCGGGTGTGGGACGTGCAATGGTGTACACGTGGACCTCCCGGATTTGGCCGGCGTCCGACTGGAGAGTGTTCAGGCGGGCGCAGTAGGCGTCGAGTTCTGCCCGGCTCATCGGTTCGCCGTGCAGACGCAGGAAAAGTGATTGGATCACGATCGGGCGTTCCTGGGCAGTGAGAGAGAGATTGGCGAGGATGCGATCGAACCGGACGTGACTGCGATTGACCTTTCGGAAGTATTCTTCCGTTCCTGCATCCAGCTTCGCCCAGACCTCGCCTTGGCTGGCGTCCATGATCGCCAGTCCCCGGCGCACGGAAAGCTTGTCGAGGCCTGCGGCGTCCGTGATGAGGACGATTTTGGTGGAGTCGAGCTTCCGGGCGGCCTTCACCTCGACGGCGACGGCCACACATTCGTCGAAATTTGGCACCATGGTGGGTTCGCCATCCCCACTGAAGGCAATGTCACGGATCTGGCACGTCAACGGTGCGGCCTCGGAGAATTTTGGGTCCCGGCCGAGTTCACCTGACTGGGCAAGATCGATCATCGCCGCGAGTTCCGCACGGATCTGGAGGAGATTCACGGTTCGCGTCTTGGGCGGGCTCGTCCGATCGACTTCGCAATACACGCAGTCGAAATTGCAGACCTTGTCCGGATTGAGGTTGATGCCGATGGAAAGCCCCCGGGACCGGCGGGAAACCACGGGATACACATAGGTAAAGTCCCAGAAGGACCGCGAATGATCCTGGACGCTCTTCCAGTGAATCTCAACGGGCAGTTCGCTCACGGGATGAAGTCTAAGGCGGAACCATCCAGGGCGCGAGGATTGCACCACGTCAGGAGCCGTCCGGTGAGGCGTCCATCGCGAACGTCCCACGGGCTGGCACCCGAGTTGCACTGGCTGGACTTGGGCTGGTTCAGTGGCCTCATGCAGCCTCAAGGAGGAATTGCGCGGAGCGGGTGCGGATGTCTCGCTGCCGCGCCAGACTGGTCCAGGCCAGGGCCCGCTTCTCGGCGAAGAGTTCCGGAAACACCAGCATCGGGAACGGTTCGAGCCAGGCGAGCGAGGCCGCCTCATTGGCGGCCCGCCGCAGTGTCACGATGGCATCCGCGCTGGCAGCCCTGACCAGTTCCTGACGCAGGAGGCGATTCTTGAGTCGGTCCAGTTCGTTTTCTTCGGTCCGCCGGTACGGTGCCGGCGGTTCGGGCGACCCGGCTTTCGCGCCCTTGTCGGGCGAAGCCTGGATCGGGTTCTGATACTTCATACTTTGACTACGGTTCGTTGTGATTCTCATGCGATGCGGAATGCGTCGGGTGCTGGGAGTGGGTTCTGGAAAAACAGAAAACCCGCGATTGCCTAGGCAATCGCGGGTTTTTCCTGTGACCGGATCCTGTTCGGCTCCTACGGAATGACCTCCACGATGCCCGCCCCCTGGGATGTGCCCCAGGAAAGGGTGCCCCGGAAACACGGGGCGGAAGCGCCTGACGGACGGCGCTTCATGGCTACGGTGATGGAGGTGCAGCGATGCATTCTTACGAGGGGACCTTGTATCCCAGGTGCATCGTCACGGTCAAACACTCATTCTCTGCATCGTGGACTGCCGAGCCCTTCCCGAAGTGGCGCCCGTACGGGCAGATGATAGTCTCAGCCCATGTCGTTTAGTTCGTTTCGCGAGTGGGTGGATCAACTGGATCGAGCGGGCGAGTTGCGTCGGATCCAGGAGCCGGTTGCGACCGAATTGGAGATCACCGCGCTGGCCGACCGTGAGATGAAATCGCCGGGCGGAGGCAAGGCCCTCCTGATCGAGAAGCCCACGATCAATGGCGTGATTAGCCGGTTTCCCGTGGCCATCAATACCCTGGGTTCGTGGCGGCGGATGGCCCTCGCCCTGGGTTCAGACTCGGTCGAAGCAGTCGCCAGGGAGTTGGGTGCGCTCCTCCATGCCAAGCCGCCGACCACTCTTCGCGACGCTGCCACCCTGCTTTCGAATGCCATGGAACTGCGTCACGCCCGGCCGAAGCGGGTCAAGGACGGTCCCTGCAAGGAGGTCATCCACCGGTTTGAATCTCCCTCCTCGCGGAGAGAGGCATGGCCGTCCGCACCGGACATCCTGAAGGGAGAATCCGGGCCGGCGTCCCCGCCGACGCTGCTGGATCTCCCCGTTTTGAAGTGCTGGCCACTGGATGGCGGTCGGTTTGTCACCCTGCCGTGCGTGGTCACTCGCGACCCCGACACCGGCGATCGCAACCTCGGCATGTATCGGGTGCAGATTTACGACGACCGCACGACCGGCGTGCACTGGCAGTTGCAGAAGGTCGCGGCGCGTCACGGGCGGAGATACTACGAGACCGGCACGCGGATGCCGGTCGCCATCTTCCTTGGGGGTGATCCCATGTATCCGTTTGCTGCGACGGCACCATTGCCGGACGGGATCGATGAGTTCCTGCTGGCTGGCTACCTGCGGAAGCGGTCGGTTGAACTGGTCAAATGCGAAACCAGCGATCTCGAGGTTCCCGCGGATGCGGACATCGTCATTGAAGGCTACGTCGATCCGAGGGAACCCCTGCGGATGGAGGGCCCGTTTGGTGATCACACCGGCTTCTACACGCTCCCGGAGCCTTACCCGGTATTCCATGTCACTGCCATTACCCATCGGCGGGATGCGGTGTATCCCGCGACGATCGTGGGAATTCCCCCGATGGAGGACTTCTACATCGGCGGGGCGTCGGTGAAGTTGTTCCTGCCGGTGTTCCGGATGAATTTCCCGGAGATCGTGGACATCGCGCTTCCGGCGGAGGGGGTGTTCCACAACCTGGTGGTGGTGAGCATCCGCAAGACCTACCCCATGCAGGCCTACAAGATCATGCACGGGATGTGGGGGATGGGGCAGATGATGTTCAGCAAGTACATCGTGGTGGTGGACGACGACGTGGATGTCCACGACACCAGCGCGGTGCTCTTCCGCCTGCTTTCCAATACCGATCCCCAGCGTGACTCCCTGCTGACGCGGGGGCCTTCCGATGTGCTGGATCATGCGACGCCGGAGGTAGGCATTGGTTCCAAGATGGGTTTCGATGCGACGCGAAAGTTGTCGGGAGAAGGGTTCCGCCGACAGTGGCCGCCGTTGATCCGGATGAACGACGAGGTGATTCAGCGGGTGCGCGGCATCGGGGCAAAGTGACAAAGCCCGAAAACTACCCTTGCCTTCGAGCCGTGGCTTCCCTATTCAAAGCCCCGTCGTTGAGACGCGAGTGTAGCTCAGCCTGGTAGAGCGTCACCTTGCCAAGGTGAATGTCGAGGGTTCGAATCCCTTCACTCGCTCCATTTTCCCTCCGGAAATTCTGTGGTCTCCGGGGAATTGGAGTGGTTCGGTGGGTTAGTTTGTTTTTGGTCCCCGGTATTCCCGGGGTCTTTTTGTTTTTACCCAGGTTGTTTTTACCCAGGTTTTCTCCATGGCATCCGTTCCTCCCGCCACCTCCGTCCGCATCCGGCGTGCGGCTCGCGAGGATTGCCCGGCCATTCTGGCCATTTACAACGATGCCGTCCTGCACACGACGGCCTCCTACGATTACGAACCCCGCACCCTGGAGCAGCGGTTTGAATGGTTCGATGCCCATCAGCGGGAGGATTTCGCCCTCTTCGTCGCCGAGGCGGATGGGGGGGAAATCGTGGGATGGAGTGCCCTCAACCAGTACCACGATCGGGTTGGGTTCCGGTTCACGACCGAGAACTCGATCTACGTCGCCGAAGCGTGGCGTGGGTGCGGTCTGGGGCGACGACTGCTTGGGCCGCTGGTGGAAGCAGCGGAAACGCGGGGCCTCCGGGCCATCATCGCGGCCATTGATGCCACCAACGAGGCCAGCATCCGGCTTCACGCCCGGTTCGGCTTCGAGAAGGTCGGCCACTTCCGGCAGGTCGGGTTCAAGTTCGGTCGCTGGCTGGACGTGGTCTACATGGAACGACTGATCGGCAACCCTCCCTCCTGACCCACCAGAGATCCGTCGTGCACGTCATTGAGGCCAGCAGTCGTCGGCGGTTCGCCCTCTTCCTGGGCTTGGTCCTCGCGATCCTGGGGGGCTGGCTCCTGTTGCCTTCCGGTTCGCAGGAAGGCCTTCTGTCCCGGGCCAGCTACGACTTCGCCTTTCGTTTTGATCCCGCTTCCCGACGTTCCAGCCGTCCATCGCCGGTGGTCTTGGTATATCTCGACCTCGACTGCCATCTCCGCGAGCGCCTCCCCCTTTCCGAACCGTGGCCCCGAGATCTGCATGCCCGGGACGCCCTGACGGACTCGCAAGGCGGCGAGATTACCCTGGCGGCCGACAATGTGATCCTGGGGACAACGGAAGCGGCGGGTCTTTGCGACGGGCGCCCCGGCGAGTTCGTCGTCTTTCTGGTCTCCGATACCGGCTCCGGCATTGCACCCGAGGTGATGGCTTGGCTGTTTGAGCCGTTCTTCACCACCAAGCCCTCCGGCAGTGGCACCGGCATGGGCCTGGCTTCCGTGGATCGCATCGTCCGGGCGCACGAGGGGTTCGTCCATGCCCGCAGTCTCCCGGGCGAAGGAGCGTCCTTCGTAGTCTATCTGCCGCGGGCCCGCGTCGAGCCTGCGCCGGTGCCGCCACCCGCCGCCGCTCCGGTGGCACTGGTGATCACCCGTGAACTTTCCCTGGGCGGAATGGTTGCCGAAGCCTTGCGCGAGGCGGGTGGAAGGGTCGTGCTCGCCTCCCGCCCCGAAGAGGTGAGTGCGCTGCTGGAACGGCATGCCGATCACCTCCGCTGGACTGTGCTCGATGCGGGCTCGATGGAGGGTGAACTTCCCTCTGCGGAGACCCTGGCGACCTTGGGCCACCAGGTCCGGATCGTGGTCATCGGCCCCACCGCCGCGCTTCCAGCCGGAGCCATTGGCCTGGCGCGACCGTTCGAACGTGAGCAACTCGTCCAGGCAGTGCGGGGCAGCGCGGGTTGGTCCGACCCCGGTCCAGAGGGCATCTGACCGGACCGTTGAGCGGACCAAAATCCCGCCCATGAGTGCCGGTACCAACACCGCCACGGGGGTCCTCATCTTCAAGCCGGGACGCCACTTCGAACTGATCTTCCATCGCGAAGCCGGCGGCACCTTCACGGGCCGCTGAAGAGCCACTGGCAACTCGCCTACGGCTTTTCGACAAACCCGTGGTACATACCCATGTAATAGGGCAGGAGGAACACGGTTCCGGCCCCGAGTTCATTTCCGCTGCCGCCGTAGTCGAGGTGCCAGGGGTCGGTGTTCCAGTGGTTGAAGTGTCGGTTCTCCACCGGGAGCACCTTGCCGTTGGCGAGATGTCCCCGGCCTTCGCGTCCGGCGGCATATAGGTCCTTGGAACCGGTCATGCCCAGTTCGACGAGATCCAGTCGATGACTGTTCTTGTGGGACCAGTTGAGTCGGTCGAGCGGAAGGCCGTAGAGCGTGGCGCGAGAGTCTTCCAGCCAACCGGGCCAAGGCGTGACCGTGAAGGTGCCCCAGACGTTGGTGATTGATCGGTCCAGGTTGACGGCCGCGTGGGAGAAGTGGAAGAAAGGGTTCATCTCCGGTTGGTCATTGGCCCAGTACTGGAAGAAGGAGTAGCGCGCCAGGTTCAGCACGACCGGATCCCTGCCGTAGCGCACCAGGTTGTAAAAACACATGAAGGCCATCTCGTCGTCCGACTGGTTGCCCGAGCCCGGACCCTGCTGGGCCTTGGGAAACATCAGGTTTTGTGCGTACCCATGTTTCTCGACCAGTTCCCGCGCGATGTCGTGGTACTTCGGATCGCCGGTGACGTGCGCGGTCACCGCCAGATAGCTGAGGATGCTCAGCGAATTCAGGCCGCGTTCGACCCACCAATAGGGGTTCCGGTTCATCTCCTGCGGTCCGTACACCGCCCAGCGGGTGACCTTGCCGTCGACATCGACCAGGGCGAACCCGTGCGAAACGAGATGATCGGTCAGTCCCTGCACCACCTCGCGGACGCGGGCCTTCTCGGCATCGGTCCTGGCGCAAAGATCATAGTAGAGCGCGTAGAAGAAATAGTGACCGTCGAGTTCGTCGCTGCTGGTGTCGCCCTTCCAGTACCACTTGCCATCGGCGCTCTTCGGCCAGCGCGGTTCATAGGCCTTCCACAGGGCGTCGCGCTTCTGCTCCTCGCGGTCGCCCTCAATGCGGCCCACGTTGGGGTTCGGCCATTCCACCGGACGGACGGTGCGTGCGACGTAGCCCTTGTCGGGCGATGGATTTCCGCCCTGGGTGACGACCTGGAGAAAGCGCAGGGCTTCAAAGGCCTTCTTGGCGCGTTCGAGTGCTGCCGGGTCTTCCGTGGCCCCGTAGGCAAAGCATTCTCCGGCCCCGTACATCGCCGTCCAGAGACCGTCGTTGTCGGAATCCTCGGGGGATGCCGTGGACAGATCCGCGACCTTTTTGAGCGGAGCCTCCGCCACGAACCCGAACGGGGGCCGCTGGATGTATTTCGAGATCTCCTCTTCGAAGCGCGTTGCCTTGGCCGCCAGGGTCATGGGTTGGAACTCGATCCGCCCCAGGCCGCGGGTGGTTGCCGCCCAGACGCCACCGGCCGGATCCGCCAGCACCTGGCGGACGTCGTCGCCTGGCAACCAGCGCGGTCCCTGGCGATACTGGAAGCCCGTTCCGTCCCACCTGACCAATCCCATCTTGGTCGAAAACCACATCGTTCCATCGGCGGCGGCGCTCGCGCCGGTGAAGTCCGACACCGGGAGGCCATCCTTGCCCTCGAAGAAGCGCCAGACTCCGGCGGCGTCCCGGGTGGCCAGTCCGGCCTGGGTACCGACCCAGACGCGATTGGCGAAGTCAAAGCCCACCGCAAGCACGTTCGTTGTCGCCCAGGAACGGCCGACGGAATCAACGACCGGAACCGGTCGCCAGTTGCGTTCGTCTTCCTCGTAGAGCCCGGCGTTGGAGGCGATCCACAGCTTGCCAAGAGACGATACGGCGGCGTTCTGGAGGGTCCACTTGGACGGCCACGCCAACCAACGCGGGGGTTGGCCGAAGGGAACTTCCACCGGGTCCTTCGCCGTGATCACCCAGGTGCGGGCTCCACGGCGCAGGATCTGGCGCACCCCGGCCCACGGAAGCTTGAGCGTCCGCCGTTTGCCGTCCGGACCAACGAAGGCGAATTCCTCCGGCGAAGCGGGATCCATCGCGGGTTCCGCCGTCCACGAACCGGCCTTGAGGGCGTACCAATGGCCTTCAATGAAACAGCGGACCGTCTCGGCGGCACCGGAATCGACGAGCTGCACCGGGCCCGACGGAAGCCCGTTGGTGATCGAACGGTGAAGCGCGATCTCCTGTTGGAACCGCTGCGGGATGGGCGTGACGGCACCCTCCAGAATCAGCGGGAACAGGCAGAACCCAGCCACCGCGCCGCGGATCCAGGGGGAGGTCTGACGATGCTGCATCTCCAGATCCTGCCCGGTCGCCCGCCGGCTCTGCAAACCCCCAGACGGTGGAAGCGGTTCCTGGTTTCTGGTTTTCGGGGAACTTCGCTCTTGCTCCGTCCTTCGCTTTGCCCGAAACCCCCGGGCGGTGAAGAACATCGTCTATTTCGACCTGGAAACGCAGAAGTCGGCGGACGAGGTCGGGGGCTGGGACAAGATCCGCGATCTGAAGATGAGCGTGGGGGTCACCTACAGCACCCGAAGCGCGGGTTACCGGATCTACCAGGAGCGGGAAGTGGACGATTTGATCCGCGAATTGCAGCGGGCGGACCTGGTGGTGGGTTTCAACGTGCTCCGGTTCGATTATGAGGTCTTGCACGGGTACACGGTGTTCGACCTCGCCCAGGTGCCGACCCTCGACATGCTGGTGGTGGTGGCCGACACCCTCAAACACCGGCTCTCCCTGGACTCGATTGCCAATGCCACGTTCGGACTGGAGAAGACCAGCGAAGGACTCCAGGCGATCCAATGGTTCAAGGAAGGGAAGATGTACGAGGTCGCCGAGTACTGCTGCTACGACGTGAAGCTGACCAAGCTCGTCCACGAGTTCGGTGCCCGGAACAAGCAACTGTTCTACAAGAACCGGTTCGGGGCGAAACTCAGCGTTCCCGTGGGGTGGTAGGATTCCGCCGGGCACTTCGTCTCGCCGCCGCCGTTTGGCCGAAAGCAACGCAGAATCAAAAGAGGGGAACGTCAGCCGCCAACCTCTCCCGACGACCAGGTGCGGTGCCAACGCGGCCTCCCCTTCCTTCGTCTCCTTTCGTTTCTTTCGGCCAAATCCCCCGCCGGTGTCGGCCGCCGGCAGGAATTTGACCGCAGAGACGCGGAGAACGCAGCGCCATCGCAGGGCAAACCTTTATGGCTCTCTGCCGAACTCTGCGTCCCCAGCGTCCTCGCCGTCCTCGGCGGTGAATCGACTTCCGCCTTTCAACCCACTACCAGCGGGTCGACATCGCGATCGCACTTTGCAAAGGGTGATCGGCATTCCGGGTTGAGCAGGTCAGTGGGCTCTGCCGGCAGGATGACGAAGCAAATGGGTTCATGGTTCTTCCCGGAGGATTTCGAGGAATCTGGCAGGTGACACGATACGAACCTCGCGCACTTGGACCAAGCTTTGGAGGTGATGCTTGTCCCCGGTAACCAGCAAGTGCGCCTCGCCCGCGACCGCGCACTCAAGAAACATCTCGTCGTCTGGATCCGAAGTGACACCCCGAAGCCTCACATTTGGAAAAACCAACTCGGCACCGGCAGCAAGTGCTTCCGCCCACCGGACAGGCGAGCGCTCCGGGTGGCGTGCCCGCAGGCGATCCGTCACCTCGGCGTACTCGGCCAGGATGGCGGGGCTGACCAAGGCTTCGCATCGCCCAGCCTGCCAGGCCCGCAGGCATTCCATGGGCGTACCCTTCCAAAAGGAGGCGCTGGCAACGGTGTTGGTATCGAAGACAACCCGCTTCAAGCCGTTCCCTTTCGGCGGCGGCCCTTCCGGACGTTGGCAATGACGTCCGCAACGTCGCGCTCAACCGCCGGCGTAGCGTTGGGGAGGTCATCCCCGCCGGCCAGCATGGCCCGGACCTGGGAAGAGGACAGCGGCAGACGCTTTCGCAGGACCACCAGGCCGTCGGCAAAACCGATGTCGACCTTGTCACCCTGCCGAAGCCGGGCCTGTTCCCGGATGCTCTCAGGGATCACCAATTGGCCCTTGCTGGAGATGGTCGCATTCATGTTCGTTGGGTAAGCTTGGGCTTACTTTCGGATGATTCAAGGAGGGTTTGCACGGGCCACGGGGTGCAGACGCCACCGGAAAATCACCCCTTGCGATGCTGGCGACGGCCGGTAGCGTAGCGGAGCAATTTCGTCCGCTTTCGCGGGCCCACCATTTATGGAGCAGCAGAAGGTCTATTACTTCGACAACAACGCCACGACGCGCGTCGCGCCGGAGGTCGTCGACACGATGATCCCGTTCCTGCGGGAATACTGGGGAAACCCCTCGAGCGCCTACGCTTACGGCGCCCAAGTCCATGGTCATGTGGAGGCCGCCCGCGAAAAGGTCGCGGCCCTGATCCATGCGGACCCGAAGGAAGTGGTCTTCACCAGTTGCGGGACGGAGTCGAACAACTCCGCCATCCATTCGGCGTTGGTCACGAGTGGCAAACGCCACGTGATCACCACCCGGGTCGAGCACTCGGCCAACATCAGCTTCGGGGCGCACCTGGAAAAGATGGGCTTCGAAGTGACCTATCTGCCGGTGGAATCGGACGGGTCCCTGGACCTGCACCTGCTGGAACAGGCCATCCGACCGGACACGGCGATCGTGTCGGTGATGTACGCGAACAATGAGACCGGCGTGATCTTTCCCATCGAGGAAGTGGCCGCCCTCTGTCGTTCCAAGGGGGTGCTGTGCCACACGGACGCCGTCCAGGTGCCGGGCAAGCTCCCTATCGACGTGAGGCAGTTGGGGGTCGATTTACTTTCGCTCAGCGCCCACAAGCTCCATGCCCCCAAGGGCGTCGGGATGCTCTACGTCAAGAAGCGCACCCGCTACACCCCGTACGTCGTCGGGGGTCATCAGGAACGCGGTCGTCGCGGAGGCACCGAGAGCGTTGCCAACATCGTGGCTTTCGGTCGGGCTGCGGAACTCGCCGTGGCCACCTTGCAGGACGAGAACACCCGGGTCCGCGCCCTGCGGGATCGGCTGGAGAACTGGATCCTGACCCACATCCCCAACACCGTGCGCAACGGAGCCCGGGAACCGCGTCTGCCCAACACCTGCAACATCGCCTTCGATTTCGTCGAGGCGGAGGCGGTGCTGATGCTGCTCGATCAGGTGGGGATCTGCGCCAGCTCGGGTTCGGCCTGCACCACCGGTTCATTGGATCCCTCTCACGTGTTGAGCGCCATGGGCGTGGTTCCCATGCGCGCCCGCGGTTCCGTCCGCTTCAGCCTCGGCATCTACAACACCGAGGAAGACGTGGACTACCTGCTGCAACACCTGCCGCGCATCATCCAGCGCCTGCGCGACATCTCTCCCCTCAATCCGGATCATCCGGACAACGACCGCTACGACATCGACGCCGCCCGCAAGAAGCACGAGGAAGAGATGGCGTCCGTGAAGGAGTGAGCGGCGATTTCGACTTCCGGTTTGGTGGGATCGGACGGCTCTACGGTCGTGAAGGGTTGGCACGCCTGCGCCGGTCCCACGCCTTGGTCGTCGGCATCGGTGGGGTTGGATCCTGGACGGTCGAAGCCTTGGCGCGGACCGGAGTGGGACGCCTGACCCTGGTCGATCTGGACGAGGTCTGCGTCTCCAACGTCAACCGCCAGTTGCCCGCCCTCGATTCCACCCTGGGCCGTGCCAAGGGCGAAGTGATGGCGGAACGTATCCGTGGGATCCATCCGGAGGCCCGGGTTGACGTGCGCCTGGAATTCTTCACCGCCGACACCGCCCTCCGTCTTCTGGGGTTGGACCCGGAACACACCGCCGATCGCCCTGATGTGGTGATCGACGCCATCGACAACCTGTCCAACAAGGTCCGGCTCATCGCGCTGTGCCATGAGCATCGGCTGCCGCTGGTCGTCTGTGGCGGAGCGGGGGGGCGACGCGACCCGACGGCGGTGCGGGTGGAGGATTTGGCGCGGGTGACGCACGACCGGTTGCTGAGCGAGACCCGCAAGCGGTTGAGAAAGGAACACGGGTTCCCGCGGAACGACCGGAAGTTCGGCGTGGAATGTGTGTGTTCCTCTGAACCGCCAGTGTTCCCCGCCCGCGACGGCACCGTGTGTGCCGTGCGCGAGTCGGCTGCCGCGGATGAATCCCTGCGCCTCAATTGCGACAGTGGGTTCGGTTCGGTGACCTTCGTCACCGGTGCCTTCGGATTCGCGGCTGCGGCCCGGGCAGTGGCCAGGCTGGTGGATCCGTAGCCGCCGCTCTGCGGCCGTGGGCGTCCTTCGTCCCTGCGAAGCCAGAGTCTCCTGACGTCTCCTACGGGTAGGTGCCGAGGGGACGAGGCGCATTCTGGGGTGGGCGGGGAACGTTCACGGACTCGTGGAACTCGTCCCTCCGGAGCCCCTCCAAGAATTCGCCCCGAAACGTCGGGGAGTCGCAATAGGACTTGCCCGGGAGTTGCGGCTTGGATTAGGGCCAAGGCCAACACTCGCCTCAACCTGATCGTTCCCGGAGGCGCGCCCAGGAAACGCGTGGCCCGGATGCAGGTCATCGAGGGTTTATCGCTTGAACATCCTCCCCCAACCCCATCGGCTCCTCCCGGGGCGACGCGTCTCCGTCTGGTTCGCAGCGATGCTCTGCCTGTTCCTCCGGCTCGCGGCTGCGGACGTGACCGTCAGCAATCGTTCCTCCGCGCCCATTACCGGGCCGCTGGTGGTGACGATCACCGCCCCGACCGGCAGCGCCCGGGTACTGCGTCCGGACGGGACGAACGCTTTGGGACAGGGGTTCCTCGACCTGAGTCCCGGGTTGACGGGCGGAATGCTCGCTGCCGGAGCGAGCACGGAGGCCCGGCTGTTGGCCCTCGAAATGGTCCTCGGCGTGCGCCCCTCGGTTCAGGCCCGGGTGTATGCCCTGGGAGCCGGCGCGATCCCGGCGTTGGCCCAGACCCGGACGGTTGATGATTCGGGGCTGCCTCTCCCGTCGGTCACGGTGGAAGAACTCGGCGGAACCGGTGAATCGTCGGTGACGGATGCCGTTTCGGGTTGGGTTACCCTGGCGCGCTCTTCCGGGCAACGAAGCTGGCGGTTTTCCGCGCCGGGATCTCTTCCCGCCTGGCGTTCCCTCTCGGTGTCGAACGGCGTCCAGGTGGTGCCACATCCCCGATTGGTCCGACGCTCCGGTCGGACCTTTCCCATCACGCGTCCCAACGCGACCTGCCGCTGTGGGGATGGACTGCGTCACCCCAGGCGACGGACCGATTCCTCCGAATGCAGGCAGCGGTTCACGGGCAGAACTGGAATGCCTCCCAACTGGGAGCCAGCCTTGGACTGAGTCATCCCACCATCAACCGGTACCTCGATTTCCTCGAAGGGGTTTTCCTCCGACGCCTCAGTCCGTGGTCGGGCAACCTGCGCAAACGACTGGTTAAGTCGCCCAAGGTCTATTGGCGCGACACGGCCCTCCTTCACGGATTACTCGGGGTCAGCTCCGTCGACTCGCTGCTCGGACAGCCCTGGGTGGGTGCGAGCTGGGAAGGGTTCGTAGTCGAGCAGATCCTCGCCAGCCTGCAAACCCTCGGACATCGCGTCGATCCCTCCTACTTCCGGTCGGCCGACGGTTATGAGATCGATTTGGTGTTCTCCCTGGCCGAACAGGTCTGGGCGATCGAAATCAAGCTCACGACCGATCCATCGCCGCACGATCTTGCCCGCCTCCAGAAGGCGGCAGATCTCATCGGGGCCGACCAGCGGATCCTGATCTCCCAGGTGCCGATCTCGGCATTCGGCGAGCGTCAGGCCTCCTGCAATCTACCCGACTTCCTGACCCGCCTCACCGCGATCTGAATTCCGCCTAGAGACGGACTGACCAAGAGGAACGAAAGCGGTCGCATGCAAGAGTCGGTGGGCTTTTGGAGCGGGAGACCCAATTGATCCTTTCCAACCGCGTCGCCGGCAGATAGGTCGCTTCACCAACAACGGTATAGCCACCCCATTGGAGTGGGCGGGCGGCGACGGACTTTTTCGACTCCCCTTGAAGGCGCACGCGAAGAACCTTTCGGAGCCGGCATCTCAGCCCAATCATCTGTGTCATCGGTGCAATCTGTGGATCAACACCTGCTGCCCTTTCGAGCGGCATCCGCGGACAACGGCGATCCCCGTTGGTCCGCGGCGAAACGGGCTGTCAAAGCCGCCGGCCTCGCGGCAATCCTTCCGATACACATGTCTTCCCGAGGGGTCTCCATCGCGTTCATCTCCCGTTGCTGGCGCACGTCCTGTCTGCTGTGGAGCCTCGGAGCGCTCGGCACCCTTCCAGTCCTCGCTCAGGACGCGTCGGTTCCCAATCTCGATGCCTTTCGTCGCCACGCCTCGACCCGTGAAGGCGATGTCGCCCGCGGGGCGAAGCTGTTCGCCGACGAAACCCGGTTGGCCTGTGCCAAATGTCATTCCGTGGACGGCACCGCCAGCAAAGCCGGACCGGACCTGTTCGCCGTGGGCGACAAGTTCGGCCGTCGCGATCTGGTCGAAGCGGTGCTGCTGCCATCGGCCTCGATTGCTCCCGGCTACGGCACCGTGGTGGTGGAGACCACGGCCGGCGTGCAGTACCAGGGCGTGCTCAAGCAGGCCACCGTTGCGGGGATCCAACTGATGGGGGGCGACGGCAAGCTCGTCTCGATCACCAACTCCGACATCCGGTCGCAACAGGGCAGCACCGTCTCCCTCATGCCCGACGGGTTGCAGGCGGGGATGTCGCTCCAGGAATTTACCGATCTCACAGAATACCTGACCACCTTGAAACAACCGGAATCGGCCCTCGCCGGGAACCGGGGCATGCCCCGGGTCATCCCGATCCTGAAACAGCCGGTGACGGTGCGACCGTTCTTTCAGGAGAACCTGCGGATGCGTCCCGGCGGTGCCCCGACGGGACTGACCGCGATCCATCAGGTTCCCGGCCTGACCAACGTGTTCCTGGTGCTCCATCAGGAAGGAATGATCTGGCGGATGGAAAAGACCGGGACCGGGGATTTGAAGTCCGTGTTCTCGGATCTTACGGCCGTGGTCTTCAGCGAGCGGGGGCCGAACGGACTGCTCGGCATGGCGTTTCATCCGAAGTGTCGCGAGAACCGGAAGTATTACCTCAAGTACCAAGTGTTCGAGGATGGCATGGTCGCGACGCTGATCGTCGAGAAACAGTTCACTGCCGATTTCAGCGGCGATTCCGGCCTGCCCGGCCGTCGTCTCATCAAGATCGTGAGCGTTGCCGAGGATCACAGCGGCGGATGCGTCCAGTTCGGTCCCGATGGTTACCTGTACTTCGCGATGGGCGATACCGGTCCCCACAACGATCCGAATGGGCACGCGCAGAACATGGGATTGCTGCTCGGCAAGATGATGCGGATCGACGTGGATCGCGCCGACGCACGACACGCCTATGGCATCCCCCACGACAACCCGTTCCGGAACGAGCCGGGCATCCCGCCGGAGATCTGGGCGTCGGGCTTCCGCAATCCGTGGCGCTTCTGCTTTGATCCGGCCAACGGCGATCTCTGGCTGGCCGACGTCGGACAGGATCGGGTCGAGGAGGTGGCCCTCGTGCGACGGGGAGAAAACCACGGCTGGAGCGTGTATGAAGGGTTCGAGCCGTTCTCGAACCAATACCGCAAGGAGGATCGGACCTTCACGCCTCCGGTGTTTGCCTATGGCCGGAAGTATGGGAACTCGATCACCGGCGGCTATGTGTATCGGGGCGAGAAAGGATCGTCGTTCGACGGCGTTTACCTGTGCGGCGACTATACCTCCAAGCGGCTCTTCGGGGTGACCCAGGAGAAGAGCGTGCTCAAGAGCGTCCGACAGATCGGCACCGTGCCTCAGGCCCTGGTCTCTTTTGGAACGGACGAAGCGGGACGCATCTACATCGTCGGATTCCAGGGAATGGTGTACCTGCTGGATTTTACCGGGTCTCGGTTTGATGGAGAGACGGAGTAGCTGACGAGGGAACGAGGCGGATCTCAAGGCGAGGGAGGGTCGAAGGGGTCCGCCTCCTCACGTCGGCAGCTACGGGGGTAGCTACCGGCTTGGGGATCGCTCCGTCCGGGAGTAGGCTGTCGCCATGGAAGAGCGACCGCAGGAAGTGGAACCCACGGCAGAATCGTACCAGTTGCCGCCGGTGTTCGTCGGGACCTTGTTCGCCTGCCTGCTGGGAGCGCTGGTGCCGGGGATTTACATGACTCTGGTGGCCGCCCCGGGCTATCAGGGATCGCCGGTGTACGGACTGCTCCTTCCGTGGTCGTTGATCCCCTTCATTCTGGCCATCGCCGCCGGATGGGTCGGCCGCGGCCTGGACCCGGCCCGGCCATTGCGGGTGTGGGCGGTGCTCGCCGCGGTGATCGGTCTGGGGGTGTACACCTACTACCTGCTGATCCACCCGCGCGGGGTCAGGAACATCCAGGTGTTCCTCTATCTCCCCCTCTGGCAGTGGCTGATGATGGCGCGATCCATGATGCGCTCGGTTCTGGCCGGACGCCGACGGACCGCTGCCTCGCGGTCGTCCTCGGACGCTCCGTGACGCCCGTCTGCGGACAAACCACGGCAGGCGCGGCTACTGATCAGCCAGGATCTCGTTCACCGACCG
>JBDNHZ010000479.1:0-8198 GCA_041688515.1 Verrucomicrobiota bacterium | reverse complement strand
CGACATCGTGTTCCTGCGGAAGCGGCAGGCCGGTGAAGCCCGCGCCGGACCGGCTTGGCAGGACATCGTCCCGACCACCAACTCGCTGGGTGAGACGATCCTGCTGAACGAATACTTCGCTGGCCGGCCGGAGCGGATGCTCGGCGAGATGCGGCTCGCGGGCCGGATGTATCGGCAGAGCGAGCCGACCTGGGTCGGCAATGGTCGCGACCTCGGGGAACAGCTTCACTCCGTCCTACAATCTCTTCCCGCTGCCATCTACCAACCGGTGGAACCGCCACCGGCGGTCCCCGGTGTGGCGCTCGACGTGCCCGCGCCCGAGGAGGTGAAGCCGAATGCGTTCACGCTCCACCAAGGCCAATTGGCCAAACGGCAAGGCGACCAAGGCCGCCATCTTCCACGAACGCACCATCGTGGCGCGGATCGCACCGCCAACGATTGATGACCCACGCTCGGCATTGCTCGTCACCCTCGCCGAATGCGGCCGGGTGGAGCTGAAGTTCCTGCAAAAGCTGCTCCGGCTTCCGGAGCCGGAAGTCATCGCCCAGTTGGCGGGTCTGATCTACCTGAACCCGCAGTCGCAGTCCTGGGAGACCGACGACGATTACCTGTCCGGCAATGTCCGTGAGAAGCTCCTCTTTGCAGAAGCCGCCGTGTTCACCGACGCCCGTTACCTCGCCAACGTCGAGGCGCTCCGGCAGGTACAACCTGCCGACCTGACACCGTCGGAGATCGATGCCCGGCTGGGCTGCCCATGGCTGCCTTGCGCGGAGGTGCAGGCGTTCGTCGAGGAACTCCTCGGGGAACGCGGCGTGGAGGTGACCCACGCCGACGTCATCGGCACCTGGTCCGTCAAAGGCTCCTTCAATGTCCGCCTTGCCGTCGCCAACACGACCGAATGGGGCACCGACCGCAAGAAGCGCCCTCGACCTCTTGAAAGACGCCCTGAACCTCCGCACACCGACCGTCTACGATCCGGTCCCCAAGTCCGACAAGCTGGTGGTGAACGGTCCTGCCACCGAGGCCGCTCGCGACAAACAGCAAAAGCTCAAGGAACCGACCGGTTCAACGGCCTCCGCCTCCGCACCTTCAATGGCGACCATCTGCAACTGCCCGGCGCGAGCCACGCCATCACGCTGCGTTTTCACCAGAAGGCCGCCGTGTGGCGCATCCTGCAGACCGACAACACGCTGCTGGCCCACGCCGTGGGCGCGGGCAAGACCTACACCATGGTCGCCGCCGCCCTCGAACTGAAACGCCTGGGCCTTGCCCGCAAGCCGCTCTTCGCCGTCCCCAAACACATGCTCGAACAGTTCGCCAGCGAACGGCTCACGCTCTATCCGGCCGCGAACATTCTCGTGGCGACGAAGGAAGATTTTGAGAAGGAACGCCGCCAGACGCTCATGAGCCGCATCGCCACTGGCAACTGGGACGCCGTCATCGTCACGCACTCGGGCTTCGAGCGCATCCCGCTCTCCCCGGAAATACAGGAGGCGTTTTTCACTGAGCAGATCGCGGCGTTGGAAAACGCCATCACGGACCAGCGGCGCGAGGAGCGCGGCTCTCGGCTGGTCAAGGAACTGGAAAAGGCCAAGAAGCGGCTGGAGACGAAGCTCAAGGAACTTCTGACTGAAGGCCGGAAGGATGACGGTCTCACCTTCGAGGAACTCGGCGTGGACCGGCTCTTCGTGGACGAGGCGCATCATTTCAAGAACCTGTTTTATGCCTCGAAGATGACCCGCCTCGCGAGTCTGCCGCAGACCGCCTCGCAGCGAGCCTTGGACATGTTCCTGAAGGTGCGACATATCCAGACGGTGAACCGGGGCGGCGGCGTGGTCTTCGCCACCGGCACGCCCATCGCCAACAGCGTGGCCGAGATGTTCACCATGCAGCGCTATCTCCGGCTCACCGCGTTGCAGGCGCTGAAGGTGGACCACTTTGACGCTTGGGCGGGCACCTTCGGGGAACCGGTCACGGCGATGGAGCTTTCACCGGACGGAGCCGGCTACCGGCTGAACACGCGCTTCGCGCGGTTCATCAACGTGCCCGAACTCATGGCCCAGTTCCGGCAGGTGGCCGACATTCAGACGGCTTCGATGCTGCAACTGCCGGTGCCGGAACTTGGAGGAGGAAAGCCGGGCATCATCAGTGCGCCGTGTTCACCCGAGCTGAAGGCCATCGTCACGGAACTGGTGGCCCGCGCGGAGCGGTTGCGGTCGGGACGGGTCAAACCCACCGAAGACAACATGCTCCTCGTCACAACGGACGGTCGGAAGGCCGCGCTGGACCTGCGGCTCCATCATCCCGAACTCCCCGACCTGCCGGACAGCAAGGTGAACCTTGCGGTCAACGAGGTGCTCCGCGTCTGGCGCGAGAGCGCCGGGCTGCGTTCGGCGCAGTTGGTGTTCTGCGACCTCTCCACACCGGGACGCGGGTTCAGCGTCTATACCGACATGCGGGACAAGCTCGTGGCCCGAGGCGTTCCCGAGGCGGAGGTCGCTTTCATCCAGGACTACGACAGTGATGCGGCGAAGGCGGCCCTCTTCAAAGATGTGCGCTCCGGCTGGGTCCGCATCCTCCGACAAGGCAACACCAACCCCGAGGTCCAGATCTACCGCTACGTCACCGCCGAGAGTTTTGACGCCTACATGTGGCAGTGCTTGGAAACCAAGGCGGAGTTCATCGCGCAGGTGATGACCGGAGACAGTTCATTGCGGCGGCTCGAAGACGTGGATGGCGCGGTGCTGACTTACGCCGAAGTGAAGGCCATCGCCTCCGGCAATCCCCTCGTCATCGAGAAGGCCAACGTGGACGCGGAACTGGCGCGGCTCACCCGTTTGCGTTCCCAACATGTGGAGGCGAACTACCGCCTGCGTTCGCAGGTCCGTCACCTCACCGAGGAGATCCCCCGTCTGGAACGGCGGCTCGAAGCGTTGCGGCAGGATGTGCTCCGGCGCGTGGAGACGCGCGGGGACCGTTTCGTCATCGAACTCGGTTCCCAGTCGGTCACCGACCGGGGCATCGCCGGGGAGCTGCTCAACCGGCTCGGCGAACGCTCGAAGGGACTCACGGCCGATCGGGTCGTGGGCCGCTTCGCCGGGGTTGAACTGTTCGTTTCCCCGATGCTCGGCAACGACGTGCAACTCGTGCTCAAGGGGGCGGCCCAGCACCCCGCCCGCTTGCAGGCCACGGCCTGTGGCACAAGCGCCCTCGAACATGTGGTCAACCATCCCGACGAGTCGGCCGGCCAAGCCGATGAGTTCCTCGGCCAGTCCCGCAAGCGACTCGGCGACCTGCACGGGCAGGTCGATCTGCCGTTCGAGTATGCCGACCGGCTGAAGGAACTGGCGCAACGACAGCAGGAGTTGGTCGTGGCGTTGGATCTCAACCGGAATGCGGCGGGTGCCAACGCGGCGGCGGACGAGATCAATCCGGCGGCAGGATCAGACTCTTCAGCCGGCGGAACTTGCCAAACCCCTGGTCAAAGGTGACGAGCGGCAGGTCGGCCGCCACCGCGAAGGCGGCGAGATAGGCTACCTGCCAAAGCTTGGGCGAATAGGGAAAGCCCTTCGTCAGCCGGCGCAGTTCCGCCTCCAATCCGGGCGGCTCGGCCTCGAACGTGAACCGGGCGTCGCCGAGCAGCCGGTCGTTCAGCTTCCAGGCCGCATCCGTGGCGCACACGTCGGCCCCCATGACGGCGGGATTGCTCAGCAACCGTAGCAACCCCATCTGGGCCAACCGGCAGACGACCACTTCGTCGCCTTCGGGCAGCGCCTCCAGCCAGGCCCGGGCGGCCTCGTGGTGCTCATGACCGCCGTAGCACAGCGGCAGCAACCAGCTAACGTCGGCCAGGGCGCGCATGGCGGGAGGTGAGGTCTTCGGCCGCTTCGACTTCATCGACATGGGCGGCGGTCAGCCGGGCGGCGCCGGGCCGGCCGGGGATCAGCGGAAAACGCGACCGACGCTTGGTAGGGGGCACCTGCCCGAGCGCCAGCCGCAGGCCATCGGCGACCAGGTCCTTGAGTTTGGACCCGTTGCGCGCCGCCGTGGCCTTGGCCTCGCGGAACAGCTCGTCCGGGATCTCCACCGTCGTCTTCATGGAGCCACATTCCCATAAAGCCATACCGGCGGCAAGCCGGGCCTGGCAGGATCATCGGAGCGCTGTCCCGAGGGACTTCCGCCACTGGTCCTCGAACTCGCCCAAGGCGAGCCGGTCGTGGGTGGACGGCAGACGAAACGTCTGCCGCTCCGCCGCCGCGCACAGGCGGGCCTCGGCCTCCATCACCACCGACAATGCAGCCCGGACCAGCAGCCCGAGCGGAACCTTGGTCCGCGCGGAACGCTGCAACCGGAGGAGGAACGCATTCACTTCGGCGTCCTCGCTGCGTGACAGGACGAAGCGTTTGGTGATGGTCGGTTCGGCTTGGGTTTCGGTGACAGCCTGCATCGGCAATGGAACGGCCGCGATTCGCGGTGAAGTGACGGGTCGCTTTGGCGGCGCCGTTGCCTCCCGCACCAGATCTGCCGAGATCGGGTCGTAGGGCCGTTCGTCGAACTGCTTTCTAGGCATGGGTCACCTCCTCGGTCAGTTTGATCGGCGGGATCTGCCGAAGCATGGCCAACCGTTCCTCGAACTCCTTTGCCAGAGTCCGATATTCGTCGGCCACCGGATGGTCGCCTTGGTATTGCAGGATGGTCTGCCCCATCTTCTGCGCTTCTTGCACCACGACACTGCGACTGATCTCGGTGCTGAACTTCAGGGTGCGACCGACTGCATCGACACAGGTACGTTCCACGTAGGCGACCAATTCGCGGGCGAGCCGGGTCTTCGGTCTGGGCACGGCGCACACGATGACCCCTGGCAGCGCAAGTCTCGCATTGGCGTGCCGCTGCGCCGCGACGATGTCCGACAACGCCTCGGCCAGGGCACTCACCGCCAGATGGTCCGGCATCGCGCTCAACATGGCGAAGTCGGCCACCTTCAACGCCGGGATGGTCGTCTTGGTCTTCTGCGGCGGGGTGTCGAGAAAGATGTAGTCGTATTGGCCGCGCAGTTGGTTGATGGGCTCGATGAGCAGGTCCTGGTGGATGAGCCACGGGTTCTGCACCAGAAAGGTGTCGAGTTCGGCCAGCTTCCGCGAACTGGGCACCAGAGGGATGTTCGGCGGCAACGCTACCTCCGGTTCCTCGTCGGTGATGATGGTGTCCTTGGCGTTCTCGGCCCCGGTCAACAACTCGAAGCTGCTGTTCCAACCTTCGGTCGGGGCGCGCAGCGACTTTGTCGCCCCCGACGTCATGTCGAGGTCGATGATGAGCGAGCGCCGTCCGCGCTCGGCCAGTGCCCCGGCCAGTTGGATCGTGTTGGTGGTTTTGCCGACGCCGCCTTTCTGGTTGCCGACCACGATCACGACGGTGTTTCTGATTTTCTCTTCCATTCCTCTCCTTCTAAAACGGGTTTGTTCTGGCCATTGGGCCAACCGGCACAGGCTGCGCCGGTTGGCCCAATGGCCACTTCGGGTTATCCCGTATCCGGCAACGCCCCGCCAGAGGGCTTCGGGAAGACATTTAGCAAACCGACCGCCTGCCGTCGGGCCAGTCGGCCACTTGGCCAACGGGCGGAATTGCGGATGACGGGCCAGCGGGCGTGCTGGCCCCTTGGCCAACGGGAGCAGATGCCCCCTTGCGTGAACCCCGCGAAGTGCGGGATGCATCAGACTCAGGAGCATTCCCATGACCACCGGCCACAAAACCCTCACTCCCACCCAGATCGGCAACCTGCTGCACGCCCTGGCCACGCGCCAAGTCCCTTGGCGGGCGGCCCGCGTCTGGTTTGCCTGTGTCGAGACGATGGCCATCCGCGAAACGGCCGGCCAGGTGCGACGACAGCGACGGGATTTCCGGCGGGTGGATTCGGACTTCACCCGTGGCGAACTGGTGGAGTCCACCGGCCTCAACGCCCGGTCCGTAGGTCGCGCACTCGGTTGCCTCCAACGCCGGGGCTTGCTCTCGTTCACGGCTAAGACCATCACCGTGGGCGATTCCCCGACGACAGAGGCCGTGGAGAGGATCGAGGCGCTCGCGGGCGGACGAAGCGCACGGCGGCCCATTCCCGTGCCGCGCACGCCGCTCCGCTTTCTCGCCCGGCAACCGACCGCTGCGCTGGGCCGGGTCATGCTAGGCTACGTCTGCCGTGGCCTGTCCAACGCGCGCCAAGGCGGAGCCATCGGCGATGCGGGGACGGTCAAGGCCAGTTGGCTGGCGGATACCCTTGGCCTGAGCTTGCGCTCGGTGCGTTACGCCCAGGCCCGACTGCGGACGCTGGGCTGGATCGGCAAGGACACCGGCTCCAAGCAGTGGAAGCTCAACCGCCACGGAGCTTGGTTCCGCATCCATCTGGACTGGAAACCTTCTGTCACGTCCGGATCGGATTTTGCACCCCCTCCGACCCGAAACAGCACCCCGGTTGCACCCCCTAAAGAAGACCGGAAAACTCCTTCGGAATCTAAAAACCAGAAAACTCCCGCTGGTGTTTTCAAAACCGCATCCAAGACGGGTCCCCTCCCGCCACCGTCGCTGCGAAACATCCTCCGCGCCGACCTCCACGACCCCGACCGGTTGCGGGCATTGCTCCCGCAGGCCGTCGCGCGTGGCTGGGTCCGGGATTGCGAGGCCGACGCCCTGAACTTCTTCGCGGCGGCGGTGCGGGCGCGCTCGACGCCCGCCCGCGATCCCGTGCGGGTGTTCGTCGCACTGGTCCGCGACCGTTGCTGGAGTCACGCCACGCAAGCTCACGAGGACGAGGCCCGGCGCTATTCCCGAAAGGGTGAATCTCGCCAGTCACCCGGCACGGCCGACTCGGTGAGCCAAATCCTGCGGGCGGTCCTTCCGGCCAGCGTGCTGTCGCGAATGGCCATTCGGGGCACGGAGCACTCGTGTCACGGCAGCGGATGAGGGGCAGTCGGTGTTCAGCACGAACGCCGGGGAGTGAACTATGAAACTGCTCGCGGTGACGCCCCTCGGGCGGAACCGGGAAACATCGCGTCTGTGGATCGAGTCCCGTCGGCTCGAAGCGCTCGGGTTCCCGCCCGGAATGCCGTTCTCGGTCGAAGCCAAGGCCGAGGAACTGATCCTCCGGCCGGCCATCCTTGCCGAGAACCACGTTTCCAGCCGTCAAATCGCCGGTGGACGCCGCCCGATCATCGACATCGCCAACCAGTCCATCCTCCGCGGCCTCGCCGAGTATCCCGAACTCAAAATCACCGGCTGGTTCGAGCGATTGCAGGTCACCCCCACGCACCGGGCCGCCGCCATCCTGCGGAGCCGGACGCTCACGCCGCCGTTCCGCGTTGTCGAGGTCTTCGCGGGTGGGGGAACGATGACCTCCGCCCTGAGCGGCAATGACCACTTCGTCGTCAAAGCCGGCATCGAGATCGAACAGCGGTTTGCCGATATCTGGCAGGCCGCGCACCCGGAGGCGGTGCTCATCCAGGCCAACATCCGGGCCGTGGAGCCGTCCGACCTGCCGCCGTTCGACATCCTGATCGGCGGCATTCCCTGCACCAGCCACTCGAATCTGGGCCGGGCCAAGAAGGGAATGTCCGGGAAGCCCGAGTTGGGCGACACCGGCGACCTGTTCATCCCGGTGCTGTCGCTCGTCCGAGAGCGGATGCCCGCCGCCATCGTGTTCGAGAGCGTGCCGCCCTTCGGCACCAGTCTCGCCGGTCAACTGGTCAGCAGTCATCTGGAGCGCCTCGGCTACCACGTCTTCACCACCGTCCTGAAACCCAACTCCGAGTGGGGTGAAATCGAGGACCGGCAACGTTGGCTCCTCGTCGCCACACTGGGCCGTCCATTTGAACTCCGCGTTCCCGGAATCGCCAACCAGACCCCAGTCTCCGTCTTCCTCGACCCGCCTGATCCAATCCAAGACGAAGCCGACGCCCGACGCATCGCCCGCACCATCGAAGGCCTACGCGCCCACAATGCCCGTCATCGCGCCCTCGGCCACGGCTTCGGCTTCACCGTATTGGATGGTTCCGAGACCCGAATTCCGGTAATTCAAAAGAGCTACCACAAGATCAACTCCGGTCCGTTCGTGCAGACACCCTTCGGCCTCCGGCTGCTGCGCCTTCCGGAATTTGAGCGGCTTCGCGGTCACGACCTCGGCTGCGTGGACTATGCGACGGGTGCTGAGGTTG
>JBDNHZ010000478.1:0-4958 GCA_041688515.1 Verrucomicrobiota bacterium | reverse complement strand
TCCTGTGGTTGGGATATGATTGCGGACAGTCCCGTCCGTGAACGCCCTACGCGTCTTCCTCCAGGCACACGACACGGATTCGCCAAATCGAGCACCGCGATGCCTACTGCTCCTGCCTCACGAAATGCCTGTAAACAGGCTTTAGGGCCATGCCCGATGCCGGAAACCATCCATCGGCAAGTGCCGGCGAGCGCCCCAAGGCGGGCACTTCTACGCGTATCGAGTCTATGATGCCGAGCCCCGGGTTGGCCGCTCCAGCCACAGGAAGTAGCGAAGAACCGGTCTGGGGCAGCAGAAAGAAACTTGTCACCGATCCCGGCCTTTCGGGCACTCACGTCTGAAACATGATTCGCCCCGACTACAACCTGGCCCCGATTGGTCGGAGCTCGGACGCAGAATTGGCGGCTGCCTGCCTGACCGGAGATCGCGAGTCCTTCGGCCGGATTGCGGAACGTTATCAGCGTCTCCTGTGCTCCCTGGCGTATTCCGCGACCGGAAACCTGAGTGAGAGCGAAGACCTGGCGCAGGAGGCTTTCGTTGACGCCTTGCGACAGCTCCCCACCTTGCGCGAGCCGGAGAAGCTCCGCCCGTGGCTCTGCGGGATCCTGCGTTAGAAGGTCAGCCGGTTGCGCCGCTCGGATCGACGGGCTCCGGTGCGGCGGGCGGAAGTACTCGAACAGGCAGACGAGGTCGCATCGGGCGACGAGCCTGCGGCGACAGTGGCTACGGATCTTGGGGGCTTGCGGCGCGATATCCCGATCGATTTGCGGCAGTCGCTCCCGTCTGCGGTGGGGGAGAACGCATCCGAACCCTGCTCCCCAACCAGCGTGAGGCGTTGAAGACCCTCGGCATCTGGGCCTTTCACGGCGGCAAGGACAACGTCGTCGCGCTGTCCGAGAGCGAGCGGATGGTGGACGCATTCAAACGTGCCGGGGTTACCGATATCCAGCTCACCGTCTATCCCGAGGCCGGCCACGATTCCTGGACCGAGGCCTACAACACCCCGGCCCTGTATGACTGGCTTTTGCACCACCACCGATAGGGGCGCTGCTTTCCAGGCTCGCCCGCTCCTCTGCTTTCCCCATCCTTTCACGCCGTGACTGCGCATCGCATCGGCATCATTGGGGGCTCGGGGCTCTATCATCTCGACGGATTCAACCGTCAGAAGTGGGTCAAGGTCCGCACCCCCTTCGGCGAACCTTCCGACCAGCTTCTCACCGGGGAACTGTTGGGCAGAGAGGTCGTCTTCCTTCCGCGTCATGGTCGGGGGCACCGGATCCTTCCCTCGGAGCTGAACCATCGCGCGAATCTCTGGGCGATGAAGAAGCTCGGGGTTCAATGGATCCTCAGCGTCAGCGCGGTCGGGTCGCTCCAGCGGCGTTACAAGCCCTGTGACGTCGTTCTGGTCGATCAGTTCGTCGATCGGACCAAGCAATCCGCGGCCCACACCTTCTTCGGTCGCGGCATCGTCGCGCATGTCGCCTTTGCGGATCCGGTGTGTGAAGAGCTCCGTCAACTCCTGCTCGGGAGCGCAAAGCGCATGAAGGTCCGGGCCCATGACGGGGGCACTTACGTGAACATGGAAGGCCCGGCGTTCAGCACCCGCGCCGAGTCGATCGCCAACCACAAGGCCGGGTTCGACGTCATTGGAATGACCAATCTTGCCGAGGCAAAATGTGCTCGGGAAGCAGAAATTGCCTACGCCTCCTTGGCGATGGTCACCGACTACGACTGCTGGAAGACGGACGAAGCCCACGTCACAGTCGGGATGGTCCTCGACAACCTCCGGCGCAATGGCGACACCGCCAAACGGCTCCTCTCGGACGTCATCCCCTCGATTCCGGAGTCGCCTTCGTGGCCCTGTCACGAGGCCCTGCGCAACTCCATCATGACCGAACGTTCGCTCTGGCCGGCTAAAACCATCCGTGACCTCGGCCCGATCCTGTCGAAGTACCTGTGAGCCCTGAACCTTGAAGCACCCGATGAATCCGCACCGGAACCCTTCCAACCGGTCCCTCCTGATCATCGCCGCCCTGGCCATGGTCGCGACCCTTCCCGGGCGCTCGCAAGGTCTCGGCCTGATTACCGAGCCCCTGTTGGCGGACCTCTGGATTGACCGGGTCCGGTACGCGGAGATCCATCTCTGGACAACCTTGGCGGGCTCCCTTTTTGCGGTTGGGTTCGGACATCTCCTCGACAGGTGGGGCTCGTGGATCCTCGCTCCCCTGATGGCGGCTCTGGGGGTGGTCGTGATCTGCTTTTCGACCGTTTCGTTCCTTCCCGGATTGGTCTTCGGCTTGTGGCTCGTGCGGGGACTGGGTCAGAGCGCGCTTTCTGCCGGGAGCCTGAGCCTGATTGGAAGGGTGGCTCGCGAACGGGCTTCCTGGGTCATGGCCTGGTATTCGATCCTGCTCAGTGTTGGATTCATGATGGCCTTCCCGTTGGTCGGAGCTGGGGTTCGATATGTCGGATGGCGCGGTGCCTGGGCGGGGCTCGGCGCAGGTATCCTGACGTTGGGCCTGATTTCGTGGCGCATCCTTCGCCGGTCGACGTGGGTCCAGGCGCCTCCCGCGGGAGCCAGCTCTCCAGATGCTTCTGACTTCACGCTTCCGCAGGCGCTGGTGACCCCTGCCTTCTGGGTTTTCGGCCTCTCCTCCTCCCTCTACGGGCTGGTTGCTTCGGGCATCGGCATCTTCAACGAGAGCATCCTGGCCGAGCTCGGCTTTGCCCCGGGGGTATTCCTGGGATGCCTGGGCGTCACCGCCCTGACCGGCCTGGCGGGGAACTTTCTGGGCGGCTGGTGGCTCACCCGGGTTCCGCCACGGCGGGTCATGGTGACGGCGATGACCCTGCTGGCCATTGGCTTGACGGTTCTGCCGCTGTTGCGCTCCCTCTGGATGGTGCTGCTTCAGGCCGCCATCATGGGGGCCGCCGGGGGGTTGGTTACGGTCCTCTTCTTCTCCTACTGGCCGCTAACTTTTGGTCGCAGACACCTGGGATCGATCCAAGGTGCTGCGCAGATGCTGACGGTGGTGGCTTCGGCCGCCGGTCCCCTGCTCCTGGCCCGGATCCAGGAGGCTTCAGGATCCTACGCCCTGGCGTTCCGCGGTCTCGGGGTTGCCACCGCCCTGCTGGGACTTGCCGCCTACGTGGTCCGCCCCCCGCTTTCGCCGTCCGTCCATGGCAAACCGCTCCAGATCCGAGGGGCATGACCCTCCACCAACAACTCTGGGAACAACCCGCCGAGAACCCGTGTGCAGAGGCCGACAGGTGGCGGGTTGTTGGAATGGTCCACGCCGTTGGCTTCGGGTTCACGAAACTGTTCACCAATGGAAAACGGCGAAACCCCTTGGCAGACGGACACCCCAAGGGGTTGTACGTGTTATTCACATACCCTACTACTGGCTTTCCTTTTACTTAAAAAGAGTCCAATAGTAGTCGGACATGAAGCTGACGATTGCCAAGGAGCAGTTCCTCAACGGTCTCCAGGCCGTTCAGAACGTCGTCGGTTCGCGGACCACGCTGCCCATCCTCTCCAACATCCTGTTGCGCGCGGTCGATGGGAAGCTGCACCTGACGGCGACCGATCTGGATGTGACCATCACCTGCGGGGTTCCGGCCAATATCACGATGGAAGGGTCGGTGACTCTGCCTGGGAAGAAGCTTTTCGGGATCATCCGCGAGCTGATGGTGGCCGAGATAGAGATGGAGGTGGACGACAAGTCGGTCGCCTCGATCCGATCGGGGGCTTCTTTCTTCAAGATCAACGGGCTGAGCGCCGACGAGTATCCGCCCACGCCGCAGTTCAAGCAGGCCAAGGCGGTGGTCCTGCCCCAGGACAAGCTGAAGGCGATGCTCAAGCGAACTTCCTTCGCCGTTTCGACCGATGAGTCCCGTTACGTGCTGAACGGAATCTTTTTCAGCCTCAAGGAGCACAAGTTGACCTTGGTTGCAACCGATGGCCGCCGCCTAGCGATGAGCGACGAGGACGTGGACATTCCTGCTGAAAGCCAAGGCGAGTTCATCGTTCCGACCAAGGCGATCAACGAGCTGACCCGGCTCCTCACCGCGGGGCAGGTGGAACTCAAGTTCAGCGAGAATCAGGTGGGCTTCACCCTGACACCGGCCAGCGAGGCCGGCCTGGGCGTGTACATCATTTCCAAGCTGGTGGACGGCAGTTATCCGAACTACCGGCAGGTCATTCCCCAGGAATGCATCGAGAGGGTGACCATCCCGCGGGAAGAACTGCTCCAGAGCCTGCGTCGCGCCGAGATCATGACCAGCGACAAGTCGAACTCGGTCAAGCTCACCTTCAATCGCAACCAGCTCTCCATCAACGCCAACACCCCGGATGTCGGAGAATCCCGCGAGACCATGGCCCTGACCTACAAGGGCAAGGACATGTCGATCGCGTTCAACCCGGGATACCTGATGGATCCGCTCAAGGCGTTGGATGTAGACGAAGTTTACTTCGAGCTGATCGATGAGCTTTCGCCCGGGGTGGTGAAGAGCAACGAGCCCTTTCTGTACGTGATCATGCCGATGCGCATGAGCTGATTCTCCGGGTGGCAAACCGGGGAGCGGTTGGGCATCGGCTGGGGCATGTCCCAGCGCCTACCGGTGGTACCTGCGTTTGAAGTAGGGTCCACCGCGAGAAATCCGACCGGATTGAGGCTGGTTCTCCTCCTCGGGGTCCTGACGCTGCTGGTGGCCACCCTGACGCCCAGGCGAGGCCTTGCTCAGAATGTTCCCGGTCTCTTCTCCACCGGGGTCGATGAGACCTGTCAAATCCTGGTGCCGGGGGCCCGGGATCCCCACTGGGAATTGGTCGAGTCTCCGGATGCGGGGGTGGGAACCGCACCGGGCAACTACACCTAATGGACGCGGTGATGGATGAACTCGCATTGACCTGGAACTCGTCGTCGGGCCGGGCGTACCGGGTGGAGACCCAGTCGCTT
>JBDNHZ010000477.1:0-7116 GCA_041688515.1 Verrucomicrobiota bacterium | reverse complement strand
GGTAACGAGGCGGACCCCAGACGAGGCCAAGCACGGGAGGATCCGCCTCCTCACGTCGGCAGCTACCCAGGTTTGTGTCGCCGCCCAACTGATCGGGGGCAGTGTCAACATGCGCCCCCGTCGGATGGGCCCTTGATCCCACGTTCGACATCCGACCGTTCCTCCCGGTATCATCCCCGCTTCATGACTGAGTTTGTGCGCGCCGACGGGCGCCAACCGCATCAATTGCGGCCCATCCGCTTCCAGAATGGAATCGCTCCCCACGCCACCGGTTCGACGCTGATCGAATGGGGCAACACCCGCGTCATCTGCGCGGTGACCATCGACAATTCCGTTCCCAAATGGATGCAGTCGCAGAAGATCACCGGAGGGTGGGTGACCGCAGAATACTCCATGCTTCCCTACTCCACTCTGGACCGGAAGGCCCGCGACATCTCGAAGCTCAAGCTCGACGGTCGTTCCCAGGAGATCCAACGACTGATCGGTCGTTCGCTCCGGGCCGCCTTGGATCTGGAAGCGCTCGGCTCCCGCACCATCTGGATTGATTGCGATGTCCTCCAGGCCGACGGCGGCACCCGCACCGCTTCCATCACCGGAGGCTACGTTGCGCTCGGTCTCGCCCTGAAACGGTTGCAGGCCAAAGGCGATCTCCTCACCTCCCCGCTCAAGCCCGGCGTGGCGGCCGTCAGCCTGGGAGTCGTCGAAGGCACCCCCCTGTTGGACCTGGCCTACACCGAAGACCGGGACGCCGCCGTCGATCTGAATCTCGTGATGGATTCCGCCGGACAGTTCATTGAACTGCAGGCCTCGGGCGAGGAGACGACGTTTTCAGACGATCAACTGGCCTCCATGCTGGCGCTCGGGCGGACTGGGATCCGCGAGATCCTTGCCCTGCAACTGGCCGCCATTGCCGCCTGAGACGGTCCCCGGGGCGCCCATGAAGACCAGTCTCTATTTCATCCGCCACGCCGAGGTCGAAGAAACCTATCACCGCGTCTTTGGCGGTCGCATCGACATGGGATTGTCAGATCGCGGCCACCAACAGGCGGCGGCGTTGGCCGGATGGCTCAGGAACCGGACCTTCGACACCGTGTACGCCAGTCCGATGCAACGCGTGCAACTCACGCTCGCCCCCTTTCGCGAACATCACCCCAATGAACCCGTCATCCTCGATGGACTGCGCGAGGTCGATTTCGGTGCTTGGACGGGTTTCGGATGGAATGCCGTGGAAGAGAAGTTCGGGATGAGCGCCTTCGACTGGCTGGAGCACATGGAACACGGCCGGATCCACGAGGCCGAACCCATCGACGCCTTTCGCCAGCGGGTCGCGCAGTCGATCCACTTCGTCCTGGAGAAATCGCGCGGCAAGATCGTCGCCGTCTTCGCCCATGGCGGAGTCATCCGGATGGCGCTCTCGGTCCTGCTGGGGTTGCCCATGCGCAAGTTCGAACATTTCGAGATCGACTACGCCAGTGTCTCCTGGCTCGACGTGGGCGAGTTCAAGGCCGGACGTCCCCGCACCGAGATCCAACTCCTCAACTTCACCCCATGGCGCGACCTGTAATCTCTCCTCTCCGTCAGGTGGCGGTGACCACCCAACCCGAGGCCGAAGACGCCATCGCCGCCGTCCTCGAACGGCTGATGGGCATCACTCCCGGGATCCACACCGACGTCCAGACCGGAGCGGTCACCGTCTCCGCCTTCACTCCGATCCCCGACGCGGACGTCCCCGCACTGCGGCGGGACCTGCGCGAAGCGATCGATGGGTTGGCGACATTCGGACTCGATCCGGCTCCGGGAAAGATCTCCATCCGCAAGGTCCCGGCCCGGGACTGGGCGGAATCGTGGAAGCGCCATTTCAAGCCGGTCAGCATTGGCCGACGCCTGCTGGTGAAGCCCACCTGGAACCGGAGGAAACCCCTGCCGGGTCAGGCGCTGGTCCTGCTCGATCCCGGATTAAGCTTCGGCACCGGACAGCATGCCACCACCCGGTTCTGCCTGCAGGAACTGGCGGACTTCCGGGATTCCTCCCGCTCCCAGTCGCTCCTCGACGCCGGCATGGGCTCCGGGATCCTCGCGTTGGCGGGCTGCGCCCTGGGATACAGCCCCGTGGAGGGATTTGATTTTGATCCGGACTGCGTGCGTACCGCCCAGGAAAATGCCGCGCTGAACCGGTTGCAGAAACAGGTCGAGTTCGAGCAGGCCGACGTGACGCGACTTCCCCGGAAACCAGTCCGACGGTTCGATGTCGTGTGCGCCAACCTGATGGCCGACCTGTTGATCGCCCAGGCCGCGCGCCTGGTCGATCGCGTCCTTCCCGGCGGACGCCTGGTACTGGCGGGAATCCTCGCCACCCAATTCGCCGAGGTGGAAGCCACCTACAGCGCGCTCGGATGGAAACGGGTCAACGACACCACCGAGAACGAATGGCGGTCGGGTTCATTCTCACGGAAGGGGTAGGAACGAGCGCCCCTCCCGGGACCGCGGGCGTCCTCGCCCGCCTCTTCCCCACAATGCCCAAGCGGCCGGGGATGGAGGCAGTCCCAGGGCTCTTCGTGCCGAGAGGCGCTTCCTATGGCTTTGGTCACGGTGGTAGGCCCGCTGCCCCCAGCGGGCGGTCTTCTCATCGCCGCCTGAGGATAGGCGGCCCACAGCGAAATCCCCCTCGCCGGTGATGCCTGTCCTGTGATGGCTCGTGGAGCATTGCGGACAGGTCCTGTCTCCGACCGGAGACCCGGTCCAAACAAACCGATGATTGCCAACTCGGCTGGCCCCCGCAGATGGCTCATATCGGATGAATTTCCCGTCTATCCTGGAAATTCGATCGTTATGAGCTCTGCTCGCCAACTTAGACGCCCTTAGACCCGTGGTTGCCGGCGTCTTCATCCCGGAGGGATGGGAGCCATTAGCCCGGGGTCGCGAAGCGCACCCAGGGCTGATGGCTGGAACGCCTCCGGCGTAAAAACCACACCTTGGTTCACAAGATCGGGACGGGCCTGGATTGATGTGGCATTTTCAGAAGCAGGGGGTGTGGGGACAGGCTCCAGCGAGGCCCCGGGGGTCTGAGTTCGCTGAGCCCTTTCCCGCATCAACGCTCTACACCGCGGCGCGCCGCCAACACCCCGCCCTCACTTTGCCAGGGACACTTCCAACTCCGGTTCGGGTTTCTGGCTGCCGGTTTCGGCGATGCTCGCCACGCGCTGACCGGGCTCGGGCTTCTCCTCCTTGTTGAACCGGACGGACACCACGCGGCTGACCCCCTGCTCTTGCATGGTGACGCCGTAGAGGACGTCGGCCATGGCGATGGTGCGCTTGTTGTGGGTGATGACGATGAACTGGCTCTGTTCCAGGAACCGTTGCAGCACCTTCACGAAACGCAGGATGTTCGACTCGTCGAGCGGCGCGTCCAACTCGTCCAGGACGCAGAACGGGGACGGCTTCACCTGATAGATCGAGAACAGCAGCGCGACGGCCGTCATCGTCTGTTCACCCCCGGAGAGCAGCGAGATGTTCTGCAACTGTTTGCCTGGCGGACGCGCCACAATCTCGATGCCCGCCTCCAGGACGTCTTCCCCTTCCACCAACCGGAGATCCGCTTTTCCGCCACCGAAGATCTCGGTGAACAGGGCGATGAAGTTCGCCCGGATCTTGTCGAAGGTTTCCACGAACATGATCTTGGTCTCGTCGTTGATCTTGTTGATCACGTCGGAGAGTTCGCTCTTGGCCTTCACCAGATCCTCGTACTGGGTGTTGAGGAAGTTGTGTCGTCCCTCGGTCTCCTCGTACTCCTCGATCGCCACCAGATTGACCGGCCCAATTTCATCCAACCGCTTCTGCAAGGCCTGCACCTGCTGTGAAACCAGGTTCCAGTCCGTCGCCAGTCCCGCAGCCTCCAATTCCTCGACCGGCACCGACTCGACCTTGGGCGTGCCTCCGTCATCGGCCAGGGTGATGCGGAGCCCTTCCCCGCGGATGGTCTCGATCTCGACCTGGTACTTGGTGGTGATCCGTTCGCGCAGGGCCTGCACCGACATGGTCTTCTGCGCCAACTCGACGTCCAGTTGGCCACGCCGGGTATGCAGGGACGTCAACCGCCCCCGATGATCCCGCAACCGTTCGTCCCGGGCGGCGATGTCCGCGTCGAGGGCCGCCCGCTCCTCCAGCTTGACCGTGACCCTGTCGGACACGGTCGATCGCTCGTGCTGCAACCGTTCCACCTGACGCCGTGATTCCTGGATCTCGGCTTCAAACTGGGCGCGGCGTCCGTCGAAGGTGCCGAGTTCGTTTTCCAATCGGGCGACCAATTGCCCCAACTCGCGCAACCGTTGCTCCAGGGGCGCGCGTTGCCGGGTGTGCGATGCCTGCAACTGTTCCTCGGTGGCCATGGCCACCTTGGCATCGCTCAGCGCTGAGTTCGCGCCGTCCCGGGTCTGACGGAATTCCTCCACCTCCGCGGAACCGTCGGCAACGCGCTCGACCGACTCGCGTTCGATCGTCTCGGACTGGGCCACGGTATCGGCCAGGCGCGCCCGTTTCTCGATCCCGTCCGCCTCGTGGGCGGTCAGGTGTTCGAGATCGTGCACCGCCGACTCGAACTTCACGCGGAGCGACCGGCGCGAACTCTGCAGGGCATTGAACTCGCCCTGACGGGTCGCCACCGCCACCTCGTGCTGGCGCAGCTCGGTTCGCGCCTGCTCCAGACTGGCCTGCAAGGCGGTCTGTTCGCTCTGGAGCGCGCCCTTCTTGCGCCCCGATTCCTCCACCCGCGCCACCAAGGCGGCCAATTCCGTCTGCAGCTCGGCGATCTGATTCTTCCGGCCGAGGATGCTCGAAGCGTTCTTCCCGGATCCCCCCGCTGCGCCGCCGGTGTACACGCCCAGCCGCGTCAGCAGGTCGCCCTGGCTGGTGACGAAATCGACCCGCCCCCCGCTCGCCGTGTGTCCCGCGGTGGCCAACGCCAGATCGGCGACGATCCAGGTCCGTCCCAGCCAGGCCCGCAGCAACGGTTGGATCTCGGGCTCGGCCTCGATCACCGACAGTGCCGCGACCGCGCCTTCGACCGGCGGATTCGACGGATCCACCGGGGAACCTTCGTCGCCGGCGGCGGCGGCCAATTCGAGCGCGGCGATGCTGGCCCGGCCCTTCTTGTTCGCCTGAAGATCCCCCAGGATCCGCGTGGCGGCATCAGGTTGCCGCGTGAGCACGACCTGTAGGAACTGTCCCAGGACGGCCTCCACCGGAACGACATGCTCCGGCGGGACGCGAAGACGATCGGCGATCGAGCCGAGGACATCCTGACTCTGCCGCAGGGCGGCCAGTGCTCCCTGACTGAATCCTTCGTGCTGGGTGTCGAGCTGCTCCAGCACGTTGAGCCGGGAACGCTTCTCCGCCTGTTGCCGCAGAACGCCGTCCAGCTCCTGCCCGGCATTGCTGATCTCGCCCTGCAAGGCACGCAGGCGCGCCTGCCGTTCTTCCAACGTCCCGCGACAGGTCTGGACGTTCTCCTGCTCGGTCTGGAATTCGGCGGTGAACTCCGCCAGACGCGCTTCCAACCGGGACTGTTCCTCCTCCAGTTGCACCCGTTCCGACTGGAGCTTTTCGAGGCGCACCAGGTTTCCCTGCTTCTGCAGGTCGAGGGCGTTGATCTCATTGCGGGCCCGGGCCAACTGCTGGGACGCCGAGAAGGCCTGCGACTGCGCCACCCGCAACTGTTCCTGACGCTCCGACATCTGACGTTCGATCGACAGCACGGCGTTGCGCTTGTCGTCGAGCGCGGCGCGCAGGACGCGGACCTGCTCCTCTGACTCGGCCAATCGCTCGTTCACCATGCCCAACTCCGCCTCGGCCACCAGGCTGCGTTCCTGCGCCTGGCTGATGTCGCCCTGAGCGCGCGCCTGTTGACCGCCGAGTTCGTTCAATCGCTCTTCGTTGAACCCGATCCGGCTCTCGTGCCGATCCGCCTGTCCCTTGAGTTCCAGCCCCTGCTGTTGCAGGGCCGAGATCTGTTCCTCCAATCCACCCCACTGCGTGCGCAACTGCAGAATCTCATCTTCCAGACGCATCACGCCCTCCTGACACAACTCCATCTCCAGCTTCACCTTCTCCGACTGCTCTTCGCGCTCGCGGATCTCCGACTGCAACCGATCGAACTGATGCCGGGCCAACTGCGTCTCGAGGTGCTGCAATTCCGACTGGATCGCCTTGTAACGCTTGGCCTTTCCCGCCTGACGTTGCAGCGACCCGATCTGACGCTTCACTTCCTTCATCAGGTCCTGCACCCGCAACAGGTTCTGGTCCGTCGATTCCAGCTTCCTCAGCGCCTCCCGCTTCTGCTGCTTGAACTTGGTGATGCCCGCCGCTTCTTCGAACACCAGACGCCGGTCGTCCGGCTTGCTCGACAGGATCTGGGTGATGTTGCCCTGGGCCATGATCGAGTAACTCGCCTTGCCCATGCCCGTGCCGGCGAACAACGCCTGGATATCCCGCAACCGACAGGAGGTCTTGTTCAGGAAGTACTCGGAGCCCCCGTCCCGGAACACCCGCCGCGTGATGGTCACCTCATTGAAATCCAGGGGAATCCCATGCGACTTCAATTGCTCCGTGTCCACGTCCCCGATGGTCAGGCTGACCTCGGCCATCCCGACCGGCTTCCGTCCGTCGGTGCCGTTGAAGATCACGTCGGCCATCTCGCCGCCGCGCAGGGCCTTGGCCGACTGCTCGCCCAACACCCAACGCAAGGCGTCGGACACGTTGGATTTACCGCACCCGTTCGGGCCGACGATGGCCGTCATGCCGGGCTGAAAATTCACCGAAGTCTTGTCGGCAAACGATTTGAACCCGAGCACGGTGAGGTTCTTGAGGTACATGGCCCCTCCATTGGAGAAATCCGACCCGCCGACGGCAAGGCCAAACCCACTACTAATGGGGGTGAGTTATTCACAACGGCACAAGATACAGTGGGGATAACTTTTTCTAGCCGGCTGACGGCACCCCTGGTTCAGAGGTCCCCTTTGCCCCTTTCGGCCATCCCTTCTCCGCAATCTGGACTGCGTTCCCGCCGTCCGCTGAGGTGCAATTCTGCGCCTCCGTAGGAGACGACGTCAGGAGACTCTGACT
>JBDNHZ010000476.1:0-10614 GCA_041688515.1 Verrucomicrobiota bacterium | reverse complement strand
GGCTGGCAGCGGCGACCACGTCGGCGGCGGTCGCGTCGGGGTTGTCCAAAAACACCGTCCCCGCGATGCATGCGCCGCGGTTTTCCCAAAAATCAGCCGTGCCAGCAGCGGAAATCTCGCCCACCTCGCGCAGCACCGCGCCGTCCCCGGACGCGACGAGCTTGGCAAAGATCTGCCCAAAAACTTCGTACGCTTGCCGCAAGTCGATCGGCCCAGGCTCCAGCGGCACCTCCCAGTCATGGGCAATGAGCCGTGCGTAGCACTGGTCGACTTTCCCCCGGCCGAGTGAGCTCAGCACCATCGCCAGAGACTTGGATTCCGGCATGAATCGCCCGTGGTTAGGATTCGTCCCGAAGCTTCCAAACCAAACCTCCAGCGGGCCCTTCAACCGGCACCCCCGAGCTGAGTAATGATCCCGCTCCCAAAACTCGCCCGCCTCGGCCAGCACCGCCCCGCGCCCGGCCTCGACGAGCCCGGCAGCGATCAGCAGAAAAACCTCCTCCGCTTGCCGCGGGCTGACCGGCCCGGGCTCGATCAGCACCCCCCAGTGGCGCTCAGCGAGCCGTGCGTGGACCGGGCTTACTTCACCCAGGCCAAGGGCGCGCAAGACCTTCCCCAACTGCTTGGATTCCGGCCGGGATCGACCTGTGTCAGGATTCTTATCGAAGCCTTCAAGCCAGGCCTCCAGCGGGTCTTTGGCAGGACTCAAGCCGCACCCCCTGGCTGAACGATTGTGCTGCCCGGCCGAATTGCAAAAAACGCCTCCGCTTCCAACCGAGTCGCCAGTCCTCTGTATGCCTGGTGGACCACGCCCGGGCTGTTTCCAGCCTCCAAGGCGGTCCGCGCAACGTCCCCGGTGAGTGCGCACTGGAAAGTGATGTAACTATGCCGGCTCCCGTTCGGGAGCCGACGCACGCCAGCATCCTCTGCCGCTCTTGAAACCGCCTTCGGGATGCCGTCCGCGTGCCTGGAGAATATCGGCGCATGGGGATCTCCGGCCAGGGGGCGGAGCCATTCCAGCGCGTTCGGCGGGATCGGTGTCAGGCGACGGGATTTTGTCTTGGACCTGTCCGCCGCCACCGCAATGTGCCCGGCGGAAAGGCTCACGTCCTTCCATCGGAGGCGCGCAATCTCAGCGGTCCTGCAGCCACAAAAAAGCGCGATCACAAGGACTGGCAGGATTTCCAGGGAGGCGTGCGCCAGCAAAGCTTCCGCTTCGGCGGCGGTCCAAAATTCAACGTCCCCAGTGCGTCGAGCGGTTTCCCGCTCGACGTCGGCGAACGGGTTCTCGGCGATTGCGCCTCGCCGGCGGTAATGCTCGAAGAACCCGCCCACGACGGCTGCAAAGTTCCGCCTGGTTTGGGTCGAGGCCAAGGCGCCATTGGCGGTTCGAATGCCGTCGATCCACGATTGGACGCCCGCGGTTGCGAAGCTGCCCAGGTCCCGGCCGGGATGCTCGCGAACGAATCGCCCAACGCGACTTCGAAGGTCTCCAATCAGGCGGAGGGATCGCCCCTTGCCCTCTTTTGAGTCGAGGTAGGCGCGGAAGGCTTCGGGCAACGGAACTGGTTCCCGGGAAGCTGGGGAGCGCTTCGCGAACGCCCGGGCGGCTGCAACGATTTCGTGGGGTCCAACGAGGCCCGCGGCCTCGGCAAACAGCGCGCATGCGGTCGGCACGTCGAGTTTGAACGGCGCAACAAGCTCTGTTGCGCGGAGTAGGTCGCGACGATCTGACCCGGTCATCGAAGCGCCCTCCGCGTCGCCTGCGTTGGTCATCGACGCGATGCGTGAAGCCTCGTTGCGGGCCGCCCGCTCATCGGTGAACCAGATCATTCGACGCCTTCCAGTCGAGTAATCGGCAAGCTGTAAACCTGCCTGCCGACCGCGGCTGGCGGGCCTTGGGTAAATCCGAACCGAGGTTCTGCCCACCCTGACAGAGAACGCGGATTGCGCGGATTGCTGGACGGTGCCGGTTGGTGCTTCCATGTGCGGACTGTTGCGCTTCCGTTGAACGGAAGTCAACCCCCTCCTGACCTTCCGTGCGTAAGTCGTTGATGCTGAATGGTGTCCCGACCAGGAATTGAACCTGGATCCACGGTTTAGGAAACCGTTGCTCTATCCATTTGAGCTATCGGGACTCGGCGCGGTCATTACGCCCTTGCTCAAATGGGGTGGCAAACAGTTTCGCCCGATCGGTGGCGGAGCGAGCGCTCCTGGGACCTCGGGGGTCCTGGCCTGCTTCTTCCTCCCTGTCTCCCCGAGCGGTCGGCCCCGGCCGCTTGGGGCAGGAAGGAAGAGGCGGGCCAGGACGCCCGCGGAAGGTCTTTATCCCGGAGGGATGGAACCGAGTCGCCTGGGGTCAGCGAAGCGCCACTCCGGGGATGGCGATGGAATGAAAGATCAACCCCGAAGGGGTTGCAGATCTGCAACCCCTCCGGGGTAAGAATCCATTCTCGGGCGTGTGACCCGGGGTAGCGCTTCGCGCACCCCGTGCTATTCGCTGCAACGCCTCCGGCGTAGAGGCGATGCCTTCGGCCAGTCGACCGCGCCCCCAGGCCCGTCCCTAAGCCTCTCCTCGACGCAGCCTGGGAAGGGGGCATGCTCTCCGGCGCGTCATGAGCCAATCCATCAAAGCCTACGCCGCCCTTCAGAAGGGGGCTCCTCTCCAACGTATCGAGTTCGACCAGGGTCCGCTCGGGTCGGAACAGGTCGAGATCGCGGTGTCCCATTGCGGCATCTGTCATTCGGACCTGTCGATGATCGACAACGAGTGGGGCATGGCCGCCTTTCCGCTCGTGCCCGGCCATGAGGTGGTCGGCAAGATCGTGGCAGCCGGCCCGCAGGTGAAGGGACTGAAGGTCGGACAACGCGTCGGGCTCGGATGGTACTCGGGGAGTTGCATGGCCTGTCGGCCCTGTCTCTCCGGGGATCAGAATCTCTGTGCGTCGGCAGAAGGTACGATTGTGGGGCGACACGGGGGATTCGCGGATCGGGTGCGGGCGCACTGGGCCTGGGCCACGCCGCTCCCCGACAAATTGGCGTCGGAAAAGGTCGGACCGCTGTTCTGCGGCGGTGCCACGGTGTTCAATCCGATCCTGGCTTTCGGGGTCAAGCCGACCGATCGCGTGGGCGTGATCGGGATCGGGGGGCTTGGGCATCTGGCGCTTCAGTTCCTCAACAAGTGGGGCTGCGAAGTCCATGCGTTCACCAGCAGCGATTCGAAGCGGGACGAGGCGATGCGACTCGGCGCGCATCATGTGGTGAATTCCCGCGACAGCGCGGCGATGCAGCGGGTGAAAGGATCGCTCGATTTCGTCATCTCGACGGTCAACGTCCCGCTCGACTGGGCCACCCTCCTGGAAACGCTGGCGCCCAAGGGCCGGTTGCATCTGGTGGGTGCCGTCCTCGAGCCGATTCCGGTGGCGGCCCTTTCGTTGATCATGGCCCAACGATCGATTTCCGGATCGCCGGTGTGTAGTCCGTCCACGGCGGCAATCATGGTCGATTTCTGCGCGCGCCATGACATCGCGCCGGTGACGGAAACGTTCCCGATGTCCCGGGTGAACGACGCGATTGAGCACCTGCGGCAGGGCCGTGCGCGCTACCGGATCGTGCTGGAGAATGATCTGGGGTGACCGCGGGCGCGGTGTCTACTGCTTCACGTGTTCGCGTGAATAGTCGAGGACGACCTGCCGGAGTTCGCCGTTGCGGAGGAGCGACACCAGTGCGCGGTGTTTGTTGCCGATCCCGGCGATGGCTTCCTTGTGGGTGGCACGGACGTCGTCCAGGGAGTGGACCTCCTTGCCGTCGATCTTGACGAGGATATCCTGCTGATTGAGGCCGGCACCGGCGGCATTGCCCGGGTAACGGACGCCGAAGATGAAGACGCCTTCCGGCCGCTGGAAATAGAGGTCGGGATTGTCGAACTGATTGATCGCCTTGACGGTGAAATCCCAGCGGGGGCAATCGAGTTCCTCGCCTTCGACGCGACCCTTGGCGCGGGGGGTGATCTCGACTTCCATGGGCGTGTCCCGGCGCATCAGTTGGAGACGGGTGACCTTGCCCTTGGCCAGCAGGCCGAGCCGACGGTTGATTGCGGGGATGTCTTCCTGGGTGAGGCCGACGACGGACTGGCCATCGATCTTGATGAGTCGATCGCCGGTCTGGATCCCGGCGCGGCGGGCCGGGCTCTCGGTGTCGGTCTCCGCCACCATGACGCCTTCGTCATAGGGAAAGTACACGTTGCGATTGAAGTCCTTGAGGGGTTGGAGTTGGAGACCGGTCCAGGTCCACTCCATGCGACCGTCGCGGCGGATGAGGTCGCTCACCGCACGGGCGACCTCGATCGGAACCGTGAACCCCATATCGCCGCCGCCGGACATCATGCCCCGGGTGTTCAGCCCGACGACGTCCCCATGGATGTTGACCAGCGGACCGCCGGAGTCGCCGGGACTGATGGCGGCGTCGGTCTGCAGCCAGGTGCTGTATTCGCTGGAACCAGGGAGATAACGGCGGGTGCAGGAAATGATCCCGATGCTGACGCTGCGACTGAGTCCCCAGGGAGCGCCCATGGCCATGACGAAGTCGCCTTCGGTGAGGGAGGTGGATTCACCCAGCGTGGCGTAGGGGAGTGGGCCGGTGCCATCGGGGAGTTGGAGTCGGAGCAAGGCGACGTCGGTGTCCTTGTCGGAACCCAGCACGGTGGCGGGATAGGCCCGACCGTCGAAGAGCAGGCAGCGCACTTCGGTGGCCTTGTCGACGACGTGCCAGTTGGAGAGGATTTCGCCATTGGCGGAGATGAGGACTCCTGAGCCGCTGACTTCCTGGCTGGTTTTCTCACCCCGTTGCATGTCCTGCCGGACGCACTTGATGAAGACGACGGCGGGGAAGACGCGGTCCTTCCCCTTTTTGACGACCTCGCGGAAGTCGAGGGGATCGAGTCCGCGGGGCGCCTGGGCGCGAGCCAGAGGGAGGGCGAGGATTCCGAGCAGGATCAAGAGGGCTCCGAGCTTCTGCATGGGTGGAAAGATGCTCCGTCCCACGACATTGGCCAGCCCGCATTGTGTTGGGGTTGGAACTCGCTCAAGCCTTGATCGGACTGACGAGGCGGGCGCGGCCGCGAAGGGCCTGCACGAGGGCGTCGATCAGGGGGGTGGCCTTTCCCCGCCAGAACGCGCCGATGGTCAGCGGAGGCATCTCAGAGATGGGGAGGGAGCGGACGTTGGGGGTGCTCCGGGTGCCCGGAAGAAAGAAGGTGAGGCCGATGCCGAAGCCGCTGGCGACGTAGATCTCGATCAGGTCGAGCGAATTGACCTCGATGGCCGGGGGCCATTCGAGTTCCCGTTGTGCGAGCAGTTCGCGAAACTGGCGCGGCAGTGATTCGTTTGCCGGCAGGCAGACGAGAGGGGGCGGAGTGGGATCGCCATCGGCGCCGGAGCCCCGGGCCAAGGCTTCAAAGACCTCGGCGGAACTCCGGAACGTCGAATTTTTTGGGACGAGGAAAACCGCCGGAAGCTCAAGAAGGGGTTCGGCGTTGAGGCCGATTGGCAGGCGGCCTTCAAGGACGGTGACCGCGAAGTCGATCTCATGACGTTCGAGCCAGGTCTCAACCAGGGGTTGATGGGCGTCGCGCAGGATCAGTTTGAGACGGGGAAACTGTTTCCGGACGAGTTGGAGGACCTCCGGGAGATGGTCCCGCAGGACGGCCGCCGGTGCCGCCATCCGGATGGTCTGGGTGGTGCCGCCACGGATCTTTTCGCCGACGGTTTCGACGTTGGAGAAGAACGGGCGGATGAACTCGTACAATTCACGTCCGGCCGGGGTGAGATCGAAGGGGCGCCGGTGGAAGAGCTTGAGGCCGAGGTCGGATTCCAGTTGGAGGATCTGGCCCGACACGGCCGGTTGTTGGATTCCGTACGGGATGTTGCGGACGGCCTCCATGATGCCTCCGTGGCGGGCGACGTAGTAGAACAGTTCCAGATGGTGGATGTTGAGCATGGGGCAGGGGATGAGCGGGAAGTGGGAAAGCTTCTGGAGAAAGCCAGGGAAGCCGTCAAGCCCGGGCAAGGCGCATTTTCCCGTCGAAGGCGTCGGGTCGTTCCCCGTTTCTAGCCACTCAGGGGGCGCGGCCGTCCTCGGCCACTCGGGGTGGGCAGGGAGGAAGAAGTGGGCGAGGACGCCCGCGGTCCCGGGAGGGGTCTGGTAAGTCCGGCCGACCCGAAGCTTGCACCTGCCGTGACCCTACCTAACGTGCACCGGTGCGAAATATCCTGGTTACAGGCGGCGCAGGTTTCATCGGATCAAACCTCACCTTGGAACTTCAGAGCCGGTATCCCGAAGCGAGAATGGTGGTCCTCGACGACTTTCGATCGGGTGATTTCAAGAATCTCCATGGATTCCGCGGAGATGTGGTGGCGGCGGACGTGTCCCGGCTCGACTGGCACGGCCAGTTCGGCGAGCGGGTGTTCGATGCGATCTTCCATGAGGCGTCGATCACCGACACAACCGTGCACGACCAGTTCCTGCAGGTGCACGACAACGTCGAGGGATTCCGTCGGTTGCTGGCCTTTGCCGGCGTGAGCCAGACGCCGGTGGTTTACGCTTCGAGCGCGGCGACCTACGGCATGTGCACGGGGGTTCAGGAAGAGGATCAGCCGGCATTGCCAGCCAATGTTTATGCCTTTTCCAAGGTGCAACTCGATCATCTGGCGCGGGAGCACGCGCTGCGGACGCCGTCGTGGCGGATCGTCGGATTGCGGTATTTCAACGTGTACGGATCCCGTGAGCCCCACAAGAAGGCCGCGGCCAGCATGATCTACCAACTGTACTTGCAGATGAAGGCGGGGCGGCGTCCCCGGGTGTTCAAGGGCGGGGAACACCGGCGGGACTTCGTCTACGTGAAGGACGTGGTGGCCTTGACCATCCGGGCGGCCACGGCTCCGAGGAGCGGCGTTTTCAACTGCGGATCCGGTGTCGCCATCTCCTTCAACGAACTGATAGGGTTCTTGAACGAGAGTCTGGGGACTTCACTCGAACCGGATTACATCGAGAATCCGTATTCCCATTTTTATCAGACCCACACCGAGGCGAACATGACGCGTGCGCGGGTTGAACTGGAGTTCAGACCCTCGTGGCTTCCGTCCCGGGGCATCGCTGATTATGTGGCGACGCTCGAAGCGGTCCGTTGAACGATCATTTAGCAAAAGATTTCCTGAAAATGAGTGCATCCACTTCGCAAACAATGCGGCGCCAACGCCGTTGGCCGTACGTCATCGGAGGCCTCCTGGCCCTTCTGGTGGGCGTCTATTTCGTCGCCACCAGCAGCGCTTTTCTCAAGGCCATCGTCCTGCCCAAGGTCGCCACGGCTCTGGGAAGCGAGGTCACCGTCGAGGAGATTTCGCTGAGCCCGTTTTCCTCGGTCGTGATCCGGGGCCTGAAGGTCGTGCCCAAGGGCGAATCCTCCCTCGCCGAAGTGCGGGAAATCCGGGCGCGCTACAGTCTGATGTCCATCCTGCGGGGGGACATCCAGGTGGAAGAGGTCACGGTGGACGGGCCCACGATCACGGTGGTTGAGAAGGCGGATGGGTCCGGAAATCTGGCGTCCCTTTTGAAGGGCATGCCCAAGTCCGAGGCCAAGAAGGACACATCGCCGGCACCCCGCCTCGCCGTCAAGAATGTGAATCTGAAAGGGGGCACTCTGCGATTCGACCGGACCGACGCCACCGGTGCGCGGATCCAGGCCGAGATTTCGGGTCTCAATGTCGCGGTGGATCAGGTGGTCAATGGCCAGGCTTCCAAGATCACCCTCGGTGCGGATGCCCGAGCGGACCTTGCCGGCCAGCCTCAGAGCGGGCGGATCGGTGGCAAGGTGGGCGGGACCATCGACGTGACCCTCGATGCGAACCTCCTTCCCACGGCCGCCAAGGGCGGTGTCCGAATCGATCTCGCCGAGGCCACCGGAACGATGCAGACCTACTCGGGACTCGGGTTGGCTCTGGACGTTGATTTCGCCAACCAGGATCTCAAGGACCTGGCGATCCGGTTTTCCCAGCGCGGTCAGGAGTTGGCGCGGATCGGACTCCGCGGCCAGGTCGATTTGGTCAAGAACGAGTTCCGTTTGACCTACGAGGTCAAGGGACTGGATCGCAAGATCCTGGCTCTCGCCGGCGCGGCCTCGGGCGTGGATCTCGGGGAGACGCGGATCGGGGCTTCCGGTCGGGTGGACCTCCTGAAGGGCGGCGATCAGATCGCCTCTTCCGGCAAGTTGCAGGTGGACTCGTTCAGCCTGGCCGGCAATGGCACCCGGACTCCGGTCATGGATCTGGCGACTGAGTACCGGGTGTCGGTCAATCAGGCCGAGCGCAACGCCTTGGTGGATCGACTGGACATTCTTGGCACGCAGGCAGGACGTGAGTTGATCAAGGGCGGACTCGATCGCGCGATGTACCTGTCGTGGGACAAGGCCACGCCGCAGTTCCGCGAGTCGTCCTTCGTCCTTAAGGTCAGCCCGCTGGATCTTGCGCAATGGCGTGCCGTGCTCCCGACCAATGCACCCACCGCACTGGTTTCGGCCGATCTCAAGGTCTCGTCGGAGCAGGCAGGGCGACTCCTGCGCTACACCCTCAACACCACCCTGGACAAGCTGACGACTTCGGTCGGCACCGCCCAGGTGCGCGATGCGCAGGCTGCGATCCGGTTGACGGGCACTCTCGCCGACTTCAATGCGGTCGTGGTCGAAGGTTATCAGTTCGATGTCCGACTCGGAAGCGAGCAGTTGCTGGCGGTGAAGGGGGTGGCCGACTGGAACCTGTCCACCATGCAGGGCGGGGCTCAATTGTCCGTCGAAGGTCAGTTGCCGTCCCTCCTCAACCTCTATCCCGTCGAGGGAATTTCGCTGCGATCGGGCGGCCTCAAGGCGAGTGTCACTGCCACCCAGCGGGCGACGGGTTCTTCGGCGGACGTGAGCGTGTCGCTCGCCAATCTCACGGGGAACCTCGGTTCGATCCAATTGACCGATTATCAGGTCAACTTTGGTGCTGCCGGCACGCTTCGGAGTCCGGAAGTCGATCTCCAACGCGTCAGCCTGGCGATGCAGTCCGGCTTCAATCCCGGCGGTAGTTTCATGGCCCGTGGCAAGTACCACCTTGAGCGCAATGTCGGCACCGTGGAATTCAACACGGTCGGAATGAACGAAAGCGCCCTCGGTCCTTTCCTCGCTTCGGCCATCGCCCCGAACCGGCTCAAGTCCGTGGCGCTCGACCTGCAAGGCAAGGCGGAAATTGCCCTTGCCGGCGCTTCTTCCATCCAGACCACGGTGCGCGTATCCAACCTCGTGGTGGATGACCCGGCCGGGCGTCTGCCGAAGTCGGCGCTGGAGTTGGGGGTGGACCTGGATGCGTCGAGCGACGGACGCATTTCCGAGGTGCGGAAGCTGGTATTGGACCTGGGCGCAACCGAGCGGGCTTCGAACCGGCTTGAAGTGCTGGCCATGGTGGATCTCGGGACCAACAAGCCGGCACCCACCACGCTGACGGTGCGCTCTTCCGGTCTCGATTTCACCCCGCTGTACAATCTGCTGGCGGGCTCCACCAACGCCGCCCCGGCTCCCGCGCAGCCGGCTCCTGCCGCCACCGGGAATGTCGAACCGCCGCCGATCCATCTTCCGCTGCAGGACGCGACCGTGGACATCGACATTGCCCGCATTTTCCTGCGCCAGATCGACGTCTCGGGGATGAAGGGTCAGATCAAGGCGCTGAACGATACGGTGTCGATCGATGGCTTCAGCTTCCTCATGAACGGCGCGCCGGTCCGGGTCAAGGCCAAGGCCAATCTTGGGATTCCCGGATACGACTATGACGTGGATTTTGCGGCCGAACGGCTTCCGCTGGCCCCATTGGCCAACTCGTTTGTGCCGGTGTTGAACGGGGCGGCCCAGGGTGAACTGTTGGCCGCTCTCCAGATCAAGGGTGCCGGTGTGACGGGAACGTCGCTCCGTCGCAATCTCAAGGGCTTCGCCACGATTGAGGCGACCAACGCCCAGATCAAGATCCCGGAGCAATCCATCCGCCTTCCGAAGCTGCTCTCCACGCTTCTGTTGCTCCCGAGGGACATCAATCCCGCCTTCCTGCTCTCTCTGATCGGCAAGAAGGATGTACTCGCTGAGCCCATCCGGGGGATCGAGGTACACACCGTGATGGGGAATGGTGGGGTGATCGTGACCAATACCCGGATTTCCAGCCCGGCCTTCATCGCCACGGTCGGAGGCGACCTCCAGTTCGCGGATGTCCTGAGCAATTCGCCGGTGAACCTTCCGGTGACCATCGCGTTTGCCTCCGGGGGACAGATGAGATCAGCGAACCGGATTGGGCGCGTCAACGGCACGATCGGTGCCACGGGTTTTGACAAGGATATTCTTGGAATGGCGGGGATGCTCGGGGGTATGACGATCCCAGGAGTCGGCAACGTCGGCGAGTTGGGCAATCAGGCGATCAAGAACCTGGGTGCCGGCATCAACCAGAGGACCGGCGGCGCACTGGACAAGGCGGGCGGCGCGGTGGGTGCCCTGATCCCGGGCGGCACGGCCAACACCAACGGGGCCCCCAGCGCGGTGGGAGG
>JBDNHZ010000475.1:0-5255 GCA_041688515.1 Verrucomicrobiota bacterium | reverse complement strand
TACCGCCGGAGAAGGCCAGGCGGAACTCGACGAACGGAAGTCGATGATCCTCCTTCACCAGCAGTCGGAGGCCGTTGGGGAGATCAAATTTGCGAACCGGTTGCTCGGTGCTGGCATCCACTTCGGCCTCGGTCCGCGGCGCGGTTCCCGTGGGGAGGAGGGCGCAGACCGTGCGATTGGATTCGGTCAGGTACTCGTTGGCGACCCGACGAAGATCCTCGGGAACGAGACGACGGACGGCGGCCAGATAGCGCTCGCTGAAGTGGAGTTCGTGGGCGGCCATCCAGTTGCCCCCCAGATCCTGGGCCTGACCTTCCATGGACTTGCGGGTGGCGAGCGTGCCCGCAGTGAACTGCTTCACGGCCTTGGACAGCTCGGCTCCGGAGACGCGCTCGGTCTTCATCCGTTCGACTTCGGTCAGGATCTCGTCGCGGGCGGCGGAGAACTTCTCCCCATCACAGACGCCGCTGACCCCGAAGAGCCCGGCCATCCCGGGCGTGTAGATCCAGGAACTGACGGAATGGACCAAGGCTGTGCGCTCGCGGACGGCCTGATACAACCGGCTGCTGCGCCCCGAACCGAGAAGGGTGGCCAGGACATCCAGGGCTGCCGTATCGGGGTGGCGGAGGTCGGGCGTGTGCCAGGCCACATGGAAGTGGCCGAGTTCGACGGACGTTTCCTCGATGACTTCGCGCGGAGCGGCCTGCCGGGGTTCCACTGCGATCGACGAGGCCGGGACCGAGCGGGCGGTGGTCTTGGCGTATGCGGCCTTGATCTGCTCCAGGACCTCGGCAGGCCGGATGTCGCCGACCACGACCAGGAAGCAGTTGTTCGGGGCGTACTTCTCCTGGTAGTAGGCCACCAGATGGTCGCGCGTCAGCCGGTTGAACAGGTCGGGCAGTCCGATCACCGGATAGCGGTAAGGACTCTTTGAGTAGGAGGATTCGAACAGGCGCCGGCTGGAGCGGCGGCCAGGATCGTCCTGGCCCATGTCCATCTCGCGGCGGATGACGTCGAGTTCCTTGATGAGTTCATCGGCCGGAAGGGAGGCGTTCTGGAAAATGTCGCAGAGGATGTCGACGGCGATGCGGGCGCCGGTGTTGGGAACACTGATGTAATAGACCGTGCGATCGAACGAGGTGTAGGCGTTCATGTACCCGCCGGCACCCTGAACCTCCTGATCGATCCGGCCGGAGCCGCGGGTGGTCGTACCCTTGAACAGCATGTGCTCCAGCACATGGGACAAACCGGCTCCCAACCACGGGCCCTCGTCGATCGAGCCCGCCCGGCACCAGGCCTGGACACTGACCACCGGGGCCGACCGATCTTCGCGCAGGATGATCTCAAGCCCGTTGTCGAGGCGGTGAAAAGTGACTCCCGGGGGGAGATTCGAGGTAATGCTGGAAGATGCGGAAGGCGTGGCCGTCGTGCTCATGCGGTGATGCGGACTGCGGACAGGTTAAACTCCACGCCGGGGAAGCCAAACCGGAACTCCCGGTCTTGAATCCGGAATGTCTCCTGCGGCAGGCCGGTCACCGGACGCCCAGCCGGGGAAGTTGGTCGCGATAGGACCGGGACAGGGTGAGTCGGACTCCGTTGGTGAGCACCACTGCGAATTCCCCGTGGAAGAGCGGACGGAGTTCCTGCACCCGGCTGACGTTGATGATGCTGGTTCGGGAAATCCGGACGAACTGATCGGTGGGCAACCGGGTGGCCACGGCACTCATGGTTTCCCGGATCAGGTGGGAATGACTGCCGACGTGGATTTCCACGTAGTTGTCGGCGCTGCCGATCCAGTCGATCTCAGGAATCCGGACGAAGGTCACCTTGCCATTGGTCTTGACCGGGATCCGCTCGGGTTGCCGGGCGCCCGCCTTCATGTCCTCGATCATGGCGGCCAGTTTGCTCTGAAGATCATCCGGACGCGGGGCTTGGGCCCGATTTCGCGCCCGTTCCAGGGCCACCCGGAGTCGCTCCCGGTCAAACGGTTTGAGGAGGTAATCGACCGCGTGCACTTCGAATGCCTTCACCGCGTACTGATCGTGAGCGGTGGTGAAGATCACCGCTGGAGGCGCCGTTGCGTCGAGCCGCCGAAGGACTTCGAACCCGTTCAACCCGGGCATCTGAACGTCGAGGAACAGGAGGTCTGGAGCCTCCCGCCGGACCGCAACGAGCGCATCTTCGCCGTTCTGGCATTCGCCGATGACCGAGATACCGGGTTCAAGCGCGAGGAAATGACGGAGCCTCTCCCGTGCCAGCGGCTCGTCATCCACCACCACTGCTCGCAGGTCAGCCATGCCAAGCAACCTGTTGTAGATCGCCTGAATGTCCAATCGCAATCATGAGGCGAGCACTGGAGGGACGAGCAGTTACGGGGACTCGTAGAACTCGTCCCTCCGAGAACTTGGCCGGGCGGGCCCGGGTTAGCGCTTGGTCGGGTAGGGCGGCCACCACTGGCCCATTTCCTCGGGTGTCGCAGGGACTTTCAGCGGTCGGACCACCCGGAAGCCCAGGAACTGGGCATCGGTCAGGTACCACTTGGACTTGGGCAATTGCGGGTCGCGCATCTTCCAGGCGGCTTCGGATGAACGGCGCGCGGCGGCGCGGAGCAGTTCCGGTTCATCGTCCCAACTGCCGCCGCGGGCGACATTCGGGTACTCGGTCTCGATGGGGATGTAGGCGCGTTCCCCGACTTTGGAGTACTCGTCGACGTAGCCATCCATCACCCACTCGGCGACGTTGCCGAGCATGTCGTGGAGGCCCCAGGCATTGGGTTTCTTGAGGCCGACCTTGCGGTACTTCCCGTCGGCATTGGTGAAGAACCAGGCGTATTCATCGAGCTTGGATTCATCGTCCCCGAAGTAGAACCGGGTGGTGGTTCCGGCGCGGGCGGCGTACTCCCACTCGGCTTCGGTGGCCAGACGGTAGAAGTGCCCGGTCTTGGCCGAGAGCCAGCGGCAATAGCGGGTCGCGGCGTAATGGGTCATGGAGATGGCCGGGAAACCGTCCTTGCCCATGCCGAAGCTCATCTCGACGTAGGGGGTGGTCGGACGGCTGACGGCGTCGCCTTCCTTGCCGATGTACGGGTTCGCCCCGTCCTTCCCGGAATCGGGAAGCAGATCGGGGAAGTTGAGGAGCAATTCCCGATCGACACGTTCGGTCGGAACGTTCGTCCCTTTCTCCAGACCCGGGAACATGAACAGTTCGTACTCGTTCCAGCGGACCTCGGTCTTGCCCATCCAGAACGGTTCGATCTTCAGCGTGCGCTGGGGGCCCTCGTCGGCCTTGCGTCCCTTTTCACCGGCCGGACTGCCCATCAGGAATTCACCGGCGGGAATGGCCACCACTTCGAAATCGGTGTCGGTTCCGGGAAGCTTCTCCGAGTACGCCTTCATGCCTTCCGCGGTTTCCTTGCTGTTCGCGAGGATCTTGGCGTGGATGGCGGCCAGAACCGCCGCATCATCCCGGGCCAGCACGCTGCTCGGTTCCTTTTGACGGAGAACATAACCGTCCGGCCAGAATGCACCCTGCTCGATCCAGTTGCGGACGATGTCGGCCTTTTCCCGGGGCAGGGGGCCACCCTTGCTCTTGGGAGGCATCAGGTCGTCGTGATCTGCCGGCAGGATCATCGTCGTGAAGATCTTCGATTTCTCTGCATCGCCCGCCACGATGGCGTCGCTCTCGAAGAACTCGTCCTTCACATCCATCCGGAGCTTGCCCTTGGCATGGCCCTCATGATGGCAACTGACGCAGGAAACCTCGAAGATCGGAACCACCTGCTTGACGAAATCGACCCGCTCCTTTTGCACGAGCTTGAACTCGTCCGGCCAGACTGCGCCCTGTTCGATCCACAGTTTGAGCGTGTCCTGCTGGGTTTTGGTGAGCTTGTCGCCCTTCGGCGGCATCACGTCGTCGTGGTCAGCCGGGAGCGCGGTGCTGGTGAAGAGCGGGCTTTTTGCCGGGTCGCCCGGGACCAAGGCGGGGCGGTCTTCCCCGCCCTTGAGGGCACCCGCCCGGGTCACGAGGCTGAGGTCACCCTTGGGTTTCTCGGCACCGTGGCATTTGAGGCAGTAGGCCTCGAGGATCGGGCGTACCTGACGTTTGAAGTCCACGGGGTCGGCGGCCCGTGTGAAGGAAGCGGCCAGGAGGATCCCGGCGCTGATGGCGGCAATACGATTCATGCAACAGGTCCGCGCATCATACACGGGGCGTTGTCCCGGCTGTCAAACGCGGCGACGTTCCGACGCCCACCTTTGAACGGCTCTTCAGCCGGTTTTTGCCGGCCTGCGGGGTCGTGGACGGCACGGAGTCCCGGCTTCAGCAGGCGGCAGTTTCACTCGTCGAGAGGGCACGGAGGGAGAACGACCGCTGGCTCCGTGCGAGCGTCCAACCGGCTAAAGCCGGGACTCCGAACGGGGGGCTCGGCGGCTCGCCGGTCCTGGGCTGGAGACGGGAATGGAAGCGACGGAGGGGAGCGCGAAGCATCCTGGCATGCGTGCAGCGTCCGCTGCCGCTTTGGTCGCGGGATCCGCGAATGCCTGGGACCGACGGATGCCCTCGCCGGCAGGGGACTCCTCACGCGAAGCCGCGAAGCCGCGAAGAGGGACGCCCAATCCGCGCAGCGAAACCGCGGCCAAGCGTGGCCGGAGCCCCCGCCGTCTCCACGGGAAGAATCGGAAGCGCGCAGCCCGCGCCGGAGGCGCAGACCCCCGCCGAGACGCCGAGGCGCGGAGAACCCGTCTGGTACCGCCTTTCCGCGTTCCTGCAAGGGTGGCTGCCGAGGTCACGAGGCGGATCCCAAGCCGACGCGACGTCGAGGACGCCCAGACTCCGACACGGCAGATGCATGGCATCCGATCGAGAGGCCACACCCCCCAACGCCCAACACACTCAAACCCAACCCGAGCGAAGACGGAATCACCCACCGATTCAGGACGACCGCAGATCGGGCCAGGGTTCCATTCTTCCCTCTGCGGCCGTCCTGAATCTGCGGGAAGGGGCAACGGTTTATGGGACGCTTCAAAGTTAAAGGGGCAGTGGGGTCATGCGGGAAGAAGCTCATCAGCACGAGCCGCACCGGTCCAGACCTGGGTCTCCCGTAACACCCGGCTGCGTTTGCGGTAGTAGAGTTCGGAAACCAGACCCCAAAAAACGGGCTCGGCTCCGACCTTCTTGAAGACCTACCGCACCCGCAATCCCCGTAAATCCCCGCTCTGGCAGTGTGCCCAGCGTCACCACGCCACCTTCGTGGACCG
>JBDNHZ010000474.1:0-16078 GCA_041688515.1 Verrucomicrobiota bacterium | reverse complement strand
TGAACTGAGCCTCGTACCCTCGTCGTACCCGTAGGAGACGACGTGAGGAGACTCTGACTTCCATTCGAACCCACCCCGGTCCCCAGACGTTCCCCGCCCGATTGAACTGAGCCTCGTCACCTCGTCGCCTACCCGTAGGAGACGACGTGAGGAGACTCTGTTCCCCACCCGTAGGAGACGACGTCAGGAGACTCTGTTCCCTACCCGTAGGAGACGACGTGAGGAGACTCTGACTTCCATCCGGACGTACCCCGGCCCACGCATGTTCCCCGCCCGATTGAAGTGAGCCTCGTGACCTCGTCGCCTACGTAGGAGACGACGTCAGGAGACTCTGACTTCCATTCGGACGTCCCCCGGCCCACGCACGTTCCGCGCCCGCCTCTTCCTCCCAACGCCCCAAGTGTCCGCCGGGCTGACTTACAGTCTTGATGGAATCCCGACTTCGCTTCTACTTGCGCCGGCTGTGCGTCATTTCGGCATCCACTTCTCCATCAGATGATCGATTAAAGCTGTCTGAGTTCAAGAAGCCAAATCGTTAATAGAGAACTGGTTACTGATTGAATCCTGTGACGCACCCACACTATCACCGAGACCCGTACCACTGACCCACATGGCTCAACATCAATGGAAATTCTTTCGCGCCGGCGGATTCGATCAGGTCAAACTCGAGACCGGAGCGGACTTGCTCCACCTCGATGAACTCGACCAAAAGCTCTGGGTCGCCCTCGCCTGTCCGACCACCGGATTGGAGTTCGACGCCAAGACGGCGGCCTTGGTCGACACCGACAAGGACGGTCGCATCCGGGCCCGGGAGCTGATCAACGCAATCAAGTGGGCGGGTGCCCTGCTGAAGAATGCCGACGACCTGGTGAAGGGTTCACCCACCTTGTCCCTGTCCGCCATCAATGACGCCTCCCCCGAAGGCAAGGCCGTCCTCGCCTCGGCCCGGCAGATCCTGTGGAACATCGGCAAGAAGGACGCCACCGCCATCGGCCTCGATGAGGTTGCCGATACCGCCAAAATCTTTGCCCAGACCCTGTTCAACGGCGATGGCATCGTGCCCGCCGACGCCGCCATGGACGCCGCCACCCAGGCCGTCATGGCCGATATCATGGCCTGCGTCGGGTCCGTTCTGGATCGTTCCGGGAAGCCCGGTGTGAATGCGGATCTGGTCGGAAAATTCTTCGCCGAGGCGACCGCCTTTGACGCCTGGAATCAGAAGGCAGAGGCCGAACCCGGCGTGATCCTGCCCCTCGGCGCGGCGACCGCGGCTGCCACGGCGGCGGTCCGCGCGGTGAAGACCAAGATCGACGACTACTTCGGGCGCTGCCGGTTGGCCGCCTACGATCCCCGGGCACTAGGGGCATTGAATCGGGAGGAGAAGGAGTACCTGGCCATTGCCGCGAAGGACCTCCAGATCACCGCCGCCGAAGTCGCCGGCTTCCCGTTGGCCCAGGTCGCCGCCGGCAAGCCCCTCCCACTCGGTGCCGGCATCAATCCCGCCTGGGCCGGAGCCGTCGCAACCCTGAACAAGGACGCCATCAAACCCGTCCTCGGCGACCGCGACGTCCTCACGGAGGCCGACTGGGCCGCCTTGCTGGGCAAGCTTGGTCCCTTCGAATGCTGGTCTGCCGGCAAGGCGGGCGCGGTGGTCGAAAAACTCGGTCGGGATCGCATCCACGCCATTCTGGCCTCGGGGGCCAAGGACGCCATCACCGCCCTGATCGCCCAGGACACGGCCCTGGAAGCGGAAGCCAGCGCCATCTCGACCGTCGAGAAGCTCGTCCGGTTCAATCGGGACCTGCACCACCTCAGCACCAACTTCGTCAACTTCAAGGATCTCTACGATGGCGGTGAGGCGGCCATCTTCCAGGCCGGCACTCTCTACCTCGACCAGCGTTCCTGCACCCTGTGCATCAAGGTCGACGACGCCGTCAAACACGCCACCATGGCGGGTCTCGCCGGGGCTTACCTCGCCTACATCGACTGCAACCGGAAGGGCTCCGGCGAGAAGTTGTCCATCGTCGCCATCTTCTCCCAGGGCGGCGACGACAACCTGATGGTCGGTCGCAACGGCGTGTTCTACGACCGCAAGGGCAAGGACTACGACGCCACCATCACCAAGATCATCTCCAACCCGATCTCCCTGCGGCAGGCGTTCTGGTCGCCCTACAAGAAGTTCGTTCGCCTGATCGAAGAACAGGTCGCCAAGCGCGCGGCGGCCGCGGATGCCGACGCCAACGCCAAGCTCGCCGCCGCGGCGACGGCCACGGCCAATGTCGACAAGGCCACGCCCGCCCAACCCAAGAAGGTGGATGTCGGAATGGTCGCCGCCCTGTCAGTGGCCTTCGGCAGCATCGGGACGGCTCTCGCCTATTTCCTCGGCCTGTTCAAGGGCATCTCGGCTTTCCAACTCGTCCTGGGATTCGTCGGCATGATCGCCCTGATCTCGGGTCCGTCGATGGTCCTCGCCTATATCAAGCTCCGGAAGCGCAACCTCGGCCCGATCCTGGATGCCAACGGCTGGGCAGTGAACGCCGCTGCCAAGGTGAATGTGCCCTTCGGCACCTCGCTTACCGGCATCGCGAAACTCCCGCCGGGATCGTCGGTCGACACTTCCGATACCTATGCCGAGAAGATTTTCCCGTGGAAAATGTGGTTGGCGGTGGTGCTCGCCGTCTACCTGGCGTTCAACTACTACAAGGGCAACTACGACGGCAGCCTGCCCAAGGCCGTCAAGAGCACCCAACTCCTCGGCAAGCTCTCGCCCAGCTATGTGGACCCAGCGGACGCAGCTCTCGCGGCGGCGGCAGCAGCGGCCACCAACGCGCCAGTCAAGATCGTCGATCCGGCGAAGTGATCCGACTTCCGGAGCTTCGGAACGGGCTCCGCGAGTCCCCCACCTGCGGGTGCGGATCGTTCTGCAACCCCTGGCACGGGCATCGCGCCCTACTTCAACCGTTGGGTGATGATATAGAATCGGTTGCCCTCATCACCGATCGGCAAGTTCAACTCGAATTCACCCCCGGGCAGGCGGGTGGGCGGCACGCCGGACTTGGCGAAGCCTTCTCCCAGCACATCGCTCTCGAGCAATTCGAACTCGAACCGATTCGCATACCCTGCCGGGAACGACCAGGAGATCTTCTGAAACCCGCCACCGAGCAGGTTGATGTCGAGGAACGGCGGGCTCAGATCGACCTTGGCCAGCGCCTTGTACACGTTGTCGCCAGGATCGGTTCCATCGAGGTACTCCTGCAGGTTCGAGATCCCGTCACCATCCAGATCCCCGTTCGGATCTCCGTTCCCACCGAGAAACACGCATTCCCAGGCATCCGGCAACAGATCGCCGTCCAGATCCGCCAGAGGCACCGGCGGGACCGACAACAGATTCGCGGTGATCACTTCCAGATCGGTTCCGGCACAATCCTCCTCCAGATCGCTAAAGGCGCGAACCCGGATCATCGCCCCATCGACGATCTCGAAGGAGTCCGGGAACTTGAAGGGAACCCCGGGCGCGGTGAACAGATTGCGGGGTTGCGCCCCGGGAACGGTCAGGAGAACCGTGCAATCGCCCTCAAACGTGGAAGGCGTCACCACCAGATCCAGCGTCGTCACCGGACGCGGCTTCAGCGCCGCCAGGAGCGCCACGGTGGCGGCCCGCGCGGAGGTCTGATCGGCCGGAGAGACCGCGGTGACGAGGGCATAGTTCGAGTCCACCACGCCGGAGGCAATGAACTGCCGGAGCGCATCCACCGGGAGCGGGTATCTCCCCGGCGTCGCGTTGTTGCTGAGCGAACTGATGCGGTAAAAGTCGAGGGCCAACCGGCGCAGGTTCAGGCTGGCTGCATCGGGAATGGCATTGGAAATGGCCCGATGAAGCGCAACCAGGTTCCAGGCCGGCAATCCGCCGGGGCCGAAGTCCCGGAGGGAATCCACCTCGGATGCCCTGAGCGACGTGCGCAGGACATCACCGGGCCGATGTGGGAAGAGGGAAACCGCATTGCTCTCGGCCAACCCCGGTTTGCCCCGGGCGACAAAGATCTCATGGATCTTCCGCTCCAGAAGAAGGGCACCGAGGGTTTCCAACGGGCCGAAGCGGGAAAGCACCCGCGGCGTCACCGCACTGCCCAGTGCGGCCTTGGCTCCGTTGATCCAGGCGTCGGCCTGGAGGAGCAGATCGCCGGGCCCGGGCGTGAAGACAAATTCCGCTCTCGAAACGGCCGGCACCGGAAGCAACCCGAGCAACTCCCGGCCGACGTCTGTGGCCGGTCCGGCCCCGGAGATGTCGAAATGCGATTCCGTAGAAAGGACGAGCAGTCCGAGACCCACATTGGCCGGGGCATCGCGGAAAGCCACTCCCGGGCTGCCCAGGGCACTGACGAGGTTCACGGTCGAGCGTCGTCCCAAAAGGCCGCCCACGAGATCATGCAGAGCGATCCCCTGTCCCAGGCGAAGGGGAGCTTCGGCATTGGCAACGCCATCCCAGCCTCGCGGGGTGGTCAGCAGATCAAAGCTGGTCTGCTCGTCGATCTTCGAAGCCGGCACACTGTTGGTCGATTTCGGGTCCGTCCCGGCAAACAACTCGTTCTTGTCGGTGAAACCGTCGCCGTCGCTGTCGTTCCCCCCGTTCGGATTCAGTCCCTTCGCCAACTCGACGAAGTCCGGCACCCCGTCGCCGTCCGAGTCCTGCTCCACCGGTGAGTCCGGGAAGGTATAGGTCGCCCGATGGATACGGGAACGGGTTTGACCGAGGGGATCGGCGAAGAACTCGACCGTGGAATTCTGGAAGAGGGTGAAGGTGGCCGAGCCCACGGCCGAGCTCCAGGCCGCCCCGGGGGACGTACGATAGGAAACCGGAACCAGAGCGGACGGCGTGGCGACGGTCACCTGGATCGCACGCAACTGGGGACCGGCCGGTGGCGTGATCGACGCGTCCCCCGCTTCATCCCCGATGGCCGGGAGGAATGAGGCGACCGAGATCGAACCGGCGAACTGATTGATCAGGGCGAAGTTTGCCGCCGCCGGTTTGGCTCCCAGCGTCCGGACCGTCGGCGTGCGCAAGCCCTGGGCGGAAGTTCCCATCCGCTCGGCGGTCACCGAGACGTTGGGCCCGGCCAGGTTGATGCCGGAAACCCAGTCGGCCGCATTGAGCGACCGCACCAGATTGGGCGTTGCGGAGACAAAGGGTTCGTTGACGAACAGGAAGACATTGGCCGGGGTACCCAGCGGGTTCGGATCCGGCAACGCACCGGAAGTCTTCAGGACATAGTTCGCGCCGTCCTGCCGATATTGAAGGAACTGGGAGGAACGCCCGGGGCCGGGAACTCCGGCCAGCAGATGGACTTCGCCGTTGGCCAGGGGAAGTGCTCCGGTGAAGCTCGTTCCTGCGGGAGCGCTCACCGTCTGGGCGAGCACGGGAGCCGCGGCGCCCGTGAAGGTATAGATTCCCGCCTCGGTACGACCGGCATGGATCACCAGCAGCCGGTTGGCCGGAGTCGATTCCAGAACGACCACTTCGGCGATCGCCTTCCCGAGGGGATACGATGCAGCCGCGGCAAATCCGAACACGGTCGGCACGGTCTCGGTCACCGGTCGCACCACCAGGTTCGACGCTCCGGGCTGGTAGGAGAGGAAATGATGGAGGGTCGGCGCTGCGAAACGCCCGAAGACAAACCGGGATTGAAACCCGGTAGCGGAAGCAACCGGCACCTGGAGGCCGGTGGCCATCGAACCAATGCGCAGGGTGTAGGTAGAGTCGGCACCCGCCCGTTCCAGCACCGCGAGATAGGTCAACCCGTTGCTCTTCAGCTTGACCGCGTTCAGCCCGCGGAACTCACCCGCGAGCGCCAGATTCTCCAGACCGATCGCCACCGCTCCATCCCAGCGTTGAACGCTGCGGCGATAGGCATTGGGAGGGCCATTCTCAGAACTGATCGCCATCAGGTCGGCGTGAGCCGAGTTCCCGGCACCCCCCACATCGAGGGCGAGCGCTTCCCTCGGCCCAATCCCGGACGGATAGACCGAGGTCGGCACCGCCACGGTCGTTGCGAGTGGGACGTCCAGAAGGTTCACCCGGTTTGCCCAGGGCGATCCGACCACCAGGGTGTCCTGGTTCAGGGAAAGCATCCGCCCGGCCGTCGCCGTGGTCGCCTCGGGAACGCCGCTCGCGCGGGCCTGGGAAAACGTGTGAACCCCGATCGCGAGCTGATAACCCACCCGGAACGCTCCGGTCTCGCGATCAATGATCACCACGTCCTCGCGACCGTCGCCGTCGAGATCCGCGGCCAGATGGAGTTCACCCGGAGTCTCGTAGGTGAAGGCGGCAGCGCGCGTGCCGAGAGCGGCGACCGCAATCCAGTTGAGAAATGACTTCAGATTCATGGCGTGACCTCCACCAACGTGGTCGGGATGACATTGGCGACCTCGCCCGTGTCATCGAAGCGGACGAGCAGATAAGCGTAATTGGCACCGATAATCACCGGCGTGGTGTCGAGGAGGATCAGATTGCGTTCGCTGCTGTTGTTTCCGGGGATCTGGCCCAGAGTCGTGATCCGGATGAACGGATCTTCAATCCGTGTGAACACACCGAGGTTGGGAACGTTGGTCGTGACCGCGGCAATTTGAATCATCTGGGGGGAAACCTGCACCAGATCCCCCGACACCTGCGGCAACCCCGCACTGGCGACCTGGAATCGATACAGGACGGCCGGGAACAGGGATGCGCCCTGTCCGTTGGTATAAACCAACGACTCCGGCTTCAACGCGCCTTCCAGCATCGTGAAGGTACTCCCGGTCTCCGTCTTGAACTCGCGGGCATCCTGCCGACGGACATCCCCGATCTTGATGCCGAGCCCGTCGAAATCCGGGAACTTGATCCGGACCGGGGTCACCTCGGGATGATGGAACACCAGGGTCGGCAAGGGGCGCTGTGGCCAAGGAACCAGCGGGCCCACCTCTTCGGGAGGCGGTTGCCAGAGGAACGACTCGGTATTGGAAGTCTTCCCCGTACCGCCCCCCTTCACCACGCCCGTCACCTTGACATAGTACCGCTTCCCCTGGATGACCGGCACCGTAAGCGTGAAGGCCGCTCCGTCGCCGAAATTCGGCCCGATGATCGGCGTCAGGTATTCGCCGTAATCCACCAGCTTCCAGAGCGCGATCGGCAAGTTGGGATTGACCGGTTGGAAATCAAGCCCGCCGGTCTGGTTGGAGGACAGGACGCTGCCAAGCGTGTTGGGAGGGTTCTCCCCGAGGACCCCCACCCGCACCTTGAACCGTTCCAGTCCGGCCGGCGGACAAAACCAGCGGATGACCATCCTCGGGGCAGCATCGCCTCCGAGCGGTTCCAGCGACGCCAGCAGCGGCTTGGCCGTCGGCTGGGTCACCGTGATGCACTCCCCCAACTGCGTCATCGGGCTGCCATTGCCATGCTCGTCAAACAACTGGCCGTAGTAGCACAGGGACGAGGCATTGGCGGGCATGTCTTCGTCGGGGATCTGCTCACTCAGATTCGTGACGGAATCGTACTTCGCCTGTCCCTGCTTGATCAGGGTCAAAGGCCCGAAATCGACGCGTCGGTACAACCGAAACTCGGTGGTGGTCGGCGTCAATGGCACCACCACGATCACTCCCCCGTCGGGCGGAGAACTGGGATCGCCGACCGGCTTGGGCGGCTGGGGACGGTGGACATTGCAACCCTTGCGCCCCGCCGCACCCGCGATGGCGGGAAGCCGCTCGCAGCGGGAGGCCGCCTCGAATTCGACCTGACGGATTTTGGCGCGCTGAGGCGCTCCGCCGACGCGGACGGAATCCTGGGGGGAAAGATCGCCTTCGGGGTCCCCGGAACGGGCATAGGCGTAGAAGGAGGCGTTCTCGTTGAACAGCCGCCGCGGATAACTCAGGCGACGGACGACCACCGAGGCACTCTCCGGAAAGGTGGTGCGACCGACGTAATTCGAACTCACCCCGCCATTGAGCGAGAACCAGAAGTCCACGAAGGCAATGCCGTCGTCCCGGCGGTTGCACACCAGATCGAAGTGGAGGCGGTCCGGATCCAGGTTCTCGTTGGAAGAGACATCAAATGCCTTGCGTCCTTCGATGAGCGGATCACAGCAGAGGACGAGCGGTCCGCCGCCGTTTGGAGCCACCGGACCGGTGCGGTCGCGCAGCACGCCGAAGGCCGGTGCGGAGTTGGCCGAGAAATTTCCGCCACACGAAGACAGGTCAACCGCCCGGACGGTGTACCAGAAGGTCTTGTTGACGTCGGCGGGAACATTGGGCGCACCTGCACCCGAATCGATAAAGCGATAGCTGAGTTGACCGCCCACATGGGGGATCAATGCACTCACGCGATGCAATGCCGGCAGATTCTCGTTCTGGGGGATCTGCGAGGGTGCCGTCCATCGATAGACATAATAGCCCGAGATGCCGGTGTCCTCGCCTGGCGCGATCACGGGCTTCCATGTAACCTTGAGATGCTGTTTCGGGGCCCCGCCGACGAACACGTAGTGGTTCTCCACCAAGGGCAGCCGGGGCGCGTCAGACGGCATCCGATCGCAGATCGTCACCAGGGCACCCCGGGAGACGAACCCGTCACGACCCAGCAAATCCCGGGCGGTGACGTAGTAAACAAAGGCCTGTCCATCCTTGAAGACATAGCTGCCACCTGAAAGTCCTCCGTCATCTGCCACGAACGCCACCTTGTTGGTCGGGTTATAGGCCGAATTGAGATTGGCCGGCGCAGAGTCATCAAAATTGCGACTGGCCAGCACCGGCAACTGCGTAACCCGGGCGATGGCCGGGTTGGTCTTGATCTGGGCAAGGAACTGCACCCGATCCGGATTCACCGAATAGAACAGGGCGGCATTGGCATCGGCGACGAACTTGGGCACCCGATAAACATTGAAACCGTAGGAAAGGAGCGAAAGCCGGCGCAGCTCCGGTGATGTCGGCCAGCGGAGTTTGACGTTCAGGTGTCCCTTCCCCGAGGGATCCCTCACTTCAAAGGGCTGGCCGGGAGACGGCAGGATGATCGGATTGCCGGACTCGACCGTCACCCGACCCAGCACACCGCGATCAGCATTGGACCCGAGATCAAAATCACGCACTTCGAAGGTGTACTTGCCGTTGCCGATGAGCTCGGCGTGGCCAAACCCGAGGCAGAGGGCGACCGCCGGATGGAACCGGGAGAGCTGGACGAGCTTCTGATAGTGCTGGGGTTTGTCGAGCGAACCCCGGATAACGATGCTCAGACGTTCTGCCAGGGTGGGCGTCCCGCTCGGGATGAGGGCGGCGAACAGGTTGGACAACCGTCCGTTCAAGGATTCCAGGTCATCGCCGAGGTTCGACGCACGCTGGAGCAGGGCCGCGATCGCAGACGGATCCGTCTGCAAGGTCAGGATCGCCTGACGTTCGAAGGGCGTGACCGAGGTCACATCGCCCGCCTTGACGTACACCGCCAGCTTGCGCTGCGCGAGCAATCCGGGCTCGGTCGGTTGCAGGACCACGTAGGCCCAGTTTCGGTTGGTCTGGTCACGGGTGACCGTGGCCAGGGTAAACACGGTGTCTTCCAGGATCTGGGCCTGGACCCGCGCGACCGGGGCCGCAGTGGCCAACAACAGGCCGAGAACCAACAGGAACGCTTTCATCGATTCAAATCTCCGGAAAAGGGTGGAAGGTGACGTCGCATTCATGGGTTCTAGAAGCTGACGTCCCAATCGCCATTCTTGTAAGTCACATCGACCTGGGCATCGGCACAGACGCAGAAGGGACAGGGCCCTAGGCATCCCTCCAATCGGCCGCCGCCCTTCAATTGCAGCCCATCGGCGTTCTTCACACCGACCAGCTTGAGTTCACCCTCCAGCGAGGCAAGACACAGGATCGAGCCGTAACAGCCCAGCAACATCTTGCCGACAAAGGTCGGGCCCTCAATGAAGAACCCGGCCCCGAGTCCCACTCCGGCCGAGATCTCGAACAGGCAGGTCGCCGGAATTCCCAGCAAGGCTTCCGAGACCGGGATCCAGACCTCGCCGTAGGCGTACACACCGGTGAAGGGCGGCTTGCCGATGATTTGCTTCACGTCCTGGTCCCAGAAGAACGGATCCAGGGTGCAGGTGCGTCCGAAATAGATTCCGCCCTTCGCCTTGTAACTGTTGAACTCCAGCGCACAGGCGCCGCTGAAATAGTTCTCCTCGGATCCAAAGGCCATCTGTGCCCCCAGATAGGTGATCTTGAAGGTCGCGAAACTTAGTTCGCCGGTGATCTCAACCCCTGCCCCGACTCCCATGATGGTGAATGAGGGCTCGGTCCGGAAGGTGAACTTCGCCTCCACCGAAGCCACCAGATCCGTCGAGGCAAAGCTCAGGTCGACGTCCTTCGCGCCCACCCGGACCTCCGTCGCCTTCTCGCCCGGCCCGATACAGCCGTTCTCCTCGCTCTCGGAGTCGAGCTCGCGGATCTGCACGTAGGCGTTGAACTCCATTTCCGTCGGCACCTTGAACTGGGCGTAGATGTCGAGGCGCAGCTCCTTGAGCGAATCCCCGACGATATGGGCGTAACCATTGATACGACCCGCGCCCATGGTGCCGGAGACCGGACCGAGGAAGCCGTTGATCGAATTGTCGATCTCAGAGAGGGCCTGACCCAGCGTGTCGCGGATGATGATATTGACCTGCTGAAAGACCGAGTCCACCGCCTCGTGGACGGCGGATTCGAGATCGTAGAGCCGTTGTTTGAGGATGCTGGTGATGGCAGCCGGAATGGCGGAGCCACCCAATCGATCGCCGATCCGTTGCCGCAGATGATTCTTGAAAGCCTGGGCGTTGGCCGGGGTAAACGGATTGTCGATTCCCGCCTGGAATTGGCCGAGATAACTCTCAACGTCCTGACAGGCCTTCTGCATCGCGTTCAGAACCTCGTTCCCGGCCACCAGTTCATTCATCTTGGCCTTGAGTTCATTTACGAACTCCTGGCCGTTGCCCAACGCCCCGCGCACCTGGGTGAAGACTCCGCGGATGCTGGAGATCACGCTGTGGATCTCGTCCAACGTCGGGTCGGCCTTCTTGAGGAACTCGTTGAGATACGGATCAATCGCGCCCCCCGCGATGTCCGCTGCCATCCCCGCCAGGGACTGCGCAATCGGGGAGTCGGTCGCCTGCGCCACCAACGTGCTCACCAACTGCTTCAACAGCGTGGTCACCAATTGACGGTTGCCGTCGCCCGCCTCGGCCAGGAGATTCTCAATCTGAAGCAGGGCGCCCTCGGCATCCGCCAGTCGACCATCAATCTGCCCGACGATCCCATTGGGATTGCTGATCTCTCCCAGGAGACCGGTTTCGAGCACGTTGCGGAAGTTCGTCGGCGCACCGGCCACCACACCGCAGTACTGGCGGACGATGTTTTGAACCTGTGCCAACGGCACGGTGAACTGCTTCTGGACCGGATCGTAGTGACTGGACAGTTCGGCGAACAACGCGTTGATCGGCTGTTCCAGCAACTCATTGAGCACCGGTTCCATCACCTGCTGGATGCCCGCCTCCAGAAGCGAGTTCAGGGCATTGAATCCCTTGTCGATCACCTCGGCCTGCACCACGCCCTGGAATGCATCCTGCAACCCGCCCAATTGGTCGAAGGCCAGGTTGGCCAGGTTGATCTGCGGCATCCCCTCGTACTGGATGCCGAAGGTCAGTTCCGCGTTGATCGCACTCAGGTACTTCGGCTCGTACTCCGCCGAGATGACGACCAGATCGGTCTTCACCTGTTCATAGCCGCGGAAGGCACGGCCCGACGACGACCACTTGAGCGGCGCATCCAGTTGCACGATGTCCAACCAGTTGCGCATCGCCCGGACATGATACTTGTCGCCGAGCGACTCCTTGCCGTCCTCGTACTCGATCAGGTTGACGTCGCCCGGGAACCCCTTGTTGTCGGAGTCAAAGGTCTTGTCGTTGAAGAAATCCTTGCCAGCGACCTGATAGCCCTTGGTCGGCCACCCGCCCATCATGTGAATCGGAGCGTTGGTCTGTTCCCGATTGGCGCTGGTATGGACGTGGACCTTGAGATCCTCGAAGAAAGGCACGTCCAATTTGGCGGCGAAATTGACGAATCCAACACCCCGCCCGTTCTGTCCCCGGTAATCCCAGTTGCTCAGGTAGGCGTCGGAGATCGGAGTAACATTGTACTTCTCCTGCTTCGGACCCTTGAGCTTGAACTGGCCCGGCATCTTGAGCCGCGAATCAAACGGCGGATCCAACGGACCATTCGCCGCCTGGCAATCCGCCAGAGTGATCAGGTTGCCACTCGGATGAAATCCCCACACCCCGTGCAGGGTCCCCTCGACGTGCACCGCGAAGGCATCCACACCCAGGGTGAGGACCCCCTTGCCGGGATCGCACTGATCCGCCGCCTTGCGGTCGAACTGGATCGCCCGGGTATAGAAATCGGCCGTCCAGTAATCCAGGACCTTGGCGACATTGGCCTCCGACGCCGGCACCTTGGCCGACTCCAGCGCACCGAGGCAACTGAACTTCAACTCCTCAAAGTTCTGTTTGAAATTCGAGGGGCCCGGAACGGTGAGATAACCCTGCGTCCGCGAGTCCTTGTTCTCGGTGTCGAGGTACGACAACCCGAAGTTATCGAAGTTCACCGGGTATCCATACAGGACGAAGGTTTCCGGGAACTGCCCAAACACCGCCTCATGGATCCCGTTCACCCCGCCCATCCGGACGTAGTACTTGCTGCGTCCCGTGAGCGGATAGTTCCCGGTGGGCTTGCCGGCGATGACGCTTTTGGCCTTCTTGGCACCATTCGCCCCGACCCGGAAATTCATGCCGGCGTAGTCCGCAAACCCGGTGGCATAGCCCGACCCCTTCGGCCGTTCCACCCGCGTCAACGCCTGGTTCGAAACGGTGAACCCGCTGAACAGGATCGTGCCCGGCTTGAGGAAAATGACCGTATTGGTCGCGCGATCCCCGCGCAGGAAGAAGCCCGACATCAGGAAACTTCCCTCGGTGAAGGGATCGGTCTGATGGGCATACTTCTGGATGCTGGGCTCGGCGATCCAGCCCCAGGCAACCGTCTTGGGCGCACTCAGACTGCCAATCCCGTGCAGTCCGCCGTCCGGGGTAAACCGCAGTTCATCGTCCACCGGCTTCAAAAGCATCGAATCCGGTCCTGCCGTCGTCCCGCAATCGATGTCCTGACAATCCCGGGCGTACCCGCTCAATACCGCCGCTCCTGGAAGGAAACTCTTGGACGGAACCACCTCGTCCTTGTCGATCGCCTGCTTTCCGCCCGCCGTCCACGACATGATCGTCGAGGACGGGAAGTGCGGGATCACTCCCCCCGCCTTGAATCCAAACGTAACCGTGAGCAGGGCCGCTCCCTTTTCGTTGGCCTCGACGATGACCTTCGGGCTCAGGACCTTTTCGACCGACTGGTAATACCGCTCGTTCGAGGGTTTGACCTTGCCCGTCGTGGCAGTGGAAGCCGCCAACCGCTCATACTCGGTCTTTCGCACGTACTCGACATCGCCGGTGGGGGTCCACTCGAACCGACCCTGGTTCACCAACCATTTGATGGCCGACATCTTCATCCAGACCGGCTTGGTCTCATCCACCGCCCAGACATCCCCCGCGAAGCTGGGATACTCCGGATCCGCCAGAGGCCGCAGATTCTGGCCCAGGCGGATATTCTGAAAGACCGAGAGGCCCACCGTAAGCTTGCCTGCCGTCCCAAAGGCGTAGCTGAACCCAGCCGGATGATACACGCCGAGGTCCGCCTGCGCCCCGAGGGTGTCCAGGGTCACGGCCCCGCGCGCCATGCGCACGTTCTCGATCATCTCTTCATCCGGTGTCGGCCCGGCCAGCACCACCGAACCCGCCGACAGCGTGGCAGTCCCATTGGAGGAAACCCGCACGCTCAATGCCGTCCCATTCCCGTAGGTATAGCCCGGATGGCCGCTGAGGAACCCGTTCTGTCCATCCACCGCCAGGGTGGTGGGCATCGTCCCGCCTGAAATCGCGCCCTGGACGGGATTGTTGGCGATGCTGTCAAACCGCGTCTCGATCGCGCCGAAGAACAGCTTGCCGTTCAGGTGAAGCAATCGCTGGTTGATCGAAGTGATGGAATTTCCCTCGTCCGGGAACGGCGACAGGGCCGTGCGATAGTGCCCGATCGTCACCTTCAGCTTGTACAGCTTGTTGATGGGATCGAGCTGCCCAGTGGGTGAAAACGAGAGCGTCTGGACCAGATTGGCAACCGACGGAACCATGGGATCCGCCGTCGTATAGGTGGCCAGGGATCGCGTGGAGGTGAAAAAATCATCGGCGAGCGGAATGATCGCATCGGTATTCGCGTCCCTCAGTTCCAGGCGGAAACTCAGATCCACGCTGCTGATCAGGGGAGAAATGTTCCAGCGATCCCAGCGGTGCACCTTGAAGTTGACCTGTGCCTGAAGGTTGCTTCTCGAACCCCCTCCGTTGAGGAGATAGGTCCTCGTCCATCCACCGCCTTCGATCACCGGGATCACGTTCACATCCGTGTCCGTGGCCACCACACTCGGGAAATGCAGGTACGACGCCGGGGTCGTCAAAGCTTCGTCCCCGGTCGCCGTCGGCCGGATCAGGGTGCCATTGGGCCGTCGCAACAGCGTCAATTCGACCCGGTACTGGGTGTAAGGATCCAGTTGCCCGGCGGGCTTGAGCTCCATCGAGTGGGTGACATCCGGAAACAGGATGATCGGTCCCGTCCGATTCACCACCACGACGGCGCTGGCCACGGTGTTGGTCCCGAGCCCGATGATCAACGGCTGGGCCACCCCGTTTGGATCCACCAACCGATACTGGTAGGTGTAATCGAAGACGTAGGTCGAGGTTGCGGTGGACCGCAGGTACTTCACGACCGAGCGCACGGCGATGGTATCCCGGTTGTAGCCGTCGAGACCAAACAACGTATCCGATGCCAGCACGTAGCCGGTGTAGTTCGTAATGGTCAGGCTCGTGATGCTCTCCGTCACCTCGCCTCGAAGGCGAATGACGGAGGCAAGCAGCACAAAAAGCCAGGTCGCCAAGCGGCAGACCGACAGGGAACGAGCCAATGGGGTCAGGCGGGTATGCATGGCCGGAGCCGGATCTGGTCGCCCGTCGGACTGCCAAACCCAGCCTCCAGAGGTGAAGGCGGACGGGGTTCGCAACGGGGGCAACTCACCGGGAACAAGTGAACGCGACTGTTAGACCCTTTTCTGTTCCTGCTGACAAGCTCACCCCCGTACACCTTTGGAGGTAGGACCGAAGTCCTATTCCAACGCGCCGGCCGGCCGGCGGCACCTCCGCGCCAGCCCGAGCCTAGTGCAGGATTGGCAGCGAGTGCGGCTCGCGCATCAGCGATGCGTCCAGATCCAGGAACCAGTCGAGCCGACGGTCCGTCTCCGCTTCGTCGATGTGACGGGCCATGAGCAGGTACGCGGCGTAATGGTTGCCTTCTGACTCCACCAGACTGCCATAGAACGCGGCCAACTCGGGCTCATCGACCTGAAGTGCCCGCGATAGGACCTGGAACTTCTCGCAACTGCGCCCCTCGATCAGGGCGCAGCAGAGCAAATGATCGACGACCTGCTCGCGGTGGTTGCCGGTGCGCATCGCCCCCATCAGCCCGGAGATCCACGGACTCCGGACGGGCTGACCGAATTCCATTCCGCGCTTCTTCAGGAATTGCAGGACCAGTTCGAAATGCTGGAGTTCCTCGATGGCGATGGCATTCAACTCGTGGACGCGCCCATACAACGGCCGATACCGCTCCAGAGTGATGGCCGTCGTCGCCGCCTTGCGCTCGAGGTGGGCGTGATCGACCAGCAGCGGGCCCAGATTCGCCCGCACCTTGTCCACCCACGAAGGGGGAATCCGTTCCCGGAACAACAACATGCCCGGCAACGGTGCCGGATCGCCTGCGGGCAGGCGAGTCCTCAGGCCCCGCCTCGGGGCAGTAGGGGCGGCATTCTGACACTGCCCCCGATCGGTTGGGCAGCGACCCTCGTCGCGCCGTTCGTAGCTGCCGACGTGAGGAGGCGGATGCTCCCGGGCTT
>JBDNHZ010000473.1:0-4841 GCA_041688515.1 Verrucomicrobiota bacterium | reverse complement strand
CGACGATCAGCACCCGGGTGGAGGGGGAAACCGACAGGTGGACGGAGGATGCAGCGGAGGCCGGCTTCACGGGAACGGATGCCGGGACCTTTCCCTCGGTCAACGGAACCTCGACATAAAAGCGGCTCCCCTTCCCCACCTCGCTTTCGACCCAGATCCGTCCCTGCATCAATCCAACCAACTGCCGACAGATGGCCAGGCCCAGACCGGTCCCCCCAAACCGTCGGCAGATGGTGTCATCCGCCTGCCGGAATGCGTCGAAAATCGGGCCCAGATTTTCCCGGGCAATGCCAATCCCGGTATCGACGACCCGGAAGCGCGCGCGACCCGGCCCGACTGCCTCGACCGTGACCCGGATCGAACCGGACGGAGTAAACTTCACCGCATTGGACAACAGGTTGGTCAGCACCTGCCGCAGTCGGTGGGAATCCGCCACCACCCAGGCGGGCAAGAGTTCATCCACCTTGAGGGACAGGTCGACGCCCGCCGTGCGGCGGAACGGTCGCATCGACGCCTCGAGCATCGGACGCAACTCGAAGTTTTCCCGAACGATCTCCAACCGTCCCATCTCGATCTTGGCGAGGTCGAGCAGGTCGTTGAGAAGGGTCAGCATGTCGTCCACCGAGCGCATCGCGGTCTGGAGACACCCGCGCTGTTCGTCCGTCAAAACAGAGCCCAGCAGCAGATCGTGCGCCCCGGTCAACCCGTTCAACGGAGTCCGGATCTCGTGACTGATGTGCGCCAGGAACTCCGTCTTGGCGCGATTGGCCGACTCCGCGATTTCCTTGGCGAGCCGCAGTTCCCGCTGCGATTCCACCTGCTCCGTGATCTCGGCAAAACACATCACTACCGAAAGCACCCGCCCGGCCGGATTCCGCTTCAGGGGAGTCGTGATCACTGAAAGCCAACGGACGGCCCCGTCCGATTCCGACCGGATCCCCACCACCACGTCCCGCTGGGTGTCCCCGCTCAGGAGCGTCAGCACCACCGGGGATTCTGCCGCCGGGAGCAGGCTCCCGTCTGGCCGCAGTTGTTGAAACCGAGGGTTCCGAACGTCGGTCCCCTCCAAGGACGCACCCCCCCCCAGGATCCGTTCGGCAGCAAGATTGGCCGACGCGACCCGACCTTCTGCATCCACCAGCAGGACCCCTTCGCTCAACACCTCCACCAGCGCCCGGTAGCGCTCCTGGCCTTCGCGCAGCGCCGATTCCTGCCGCTTCACCGTGGTCAGGTCGAGTTCATGGACGAGGACCGCCCGGCTCCCTCGAAAATCCACGGGGACCCCGCGCAATTCGACTGGCATCACCCGCTGCTGAGCGCCGGTTCGCAGCGTCTCGACCGCACCTCCGCCCGCGAGGAGGAGACACTGCATTTCTCCGGCCAGACTCTCTTCCATGTCCGGGGGGATTGAGCCCGCCTTTCGGAGCTCTTCAAGACTGCGGCCGTGCAGGTCGCAGGCGGCCTGGTTCGCGTCGAGGACGATGCCTTCGGGGGAGAGCATCAACAGTGGGGCCGGCGACTGTTTGAACCAGGTCCGAAAGGGCCGCTCGTCTTCCAACTCCTTCAACGCCGCCCGCTCGCGGGATTGCAACTCGACCCTCTCAAACGCCTGCCGGGCCATCCGGGCCCGAAGCACAAAAGCCCAGCCGAAACCCACCGCAGCAAGGACCAAGCCTACGCCCGGGACGACCCAGCCCTGCCAATTGGAGGCCTGTGATGGAAACATGAAACGCGGAGACAGGATCCACCCAAGCCGTGCAGGAGTCGAAGAGTGTTTCTTCCGGGCCCATCGCGGCAGCGTGGGCGGTCGCTGCGTGCTCCGGCGATCGTGGGACCCGCGATGACATGGATCTTGAAACTGAAACCCTGCATCCGCCCCGTCTGGCGCGGTCTTCCTCACCGCTCACCCCACGCCCAAGCGGCCGGGGACGCCCGCGGCCCCAAGCCCGTCCCTCACGGGAAATCTCGTGTACAGAAAAGCCGGACATGATATGCCTCGAGCATCAGAGTGCGCCTCGACCCATGGGACGCACGCCACAGGAATTAACGCCGTGCAGGAATCAAACAAGTCCACTCCCAGAGCCCGCGTCTACATCGTCGAGGATCATCCCGTCGTCCGGGAATACATCGCCTCCCACGTCCGTGCCGATCTGGGCCTGGACGTTTGTGGCGGAGCCGCCAATCCCAAGGACGCTCTGGCGGACGTCCAGCAACTCAAGCCTGATCTGGTCATCATCGACCTCAGCCTGACCGATGGCCACGGCTTCGAATTGATCAAGGAGATCGGCCTGATGCCGGTCATTCCCCGGATGTTGGTCTTCTCGGCCCACGATGAAGAAGTCTATGCTGAGCGGGTGCTGGAAGCGGGAGCGCTCGGATACGTCCGTAAGACCGCCAGCGAAGCCGATCTTCTCGATGCCATCCGCCGTGTCCTGGCAGGTCAGGTTTACCTGAGCCCAGCGATGACCTCAAAGGTCCTCCTGCGCCGGGTCACGCCTCCACGGGGCGATCATCGCTCGCCCATCCAGAGTCTCAGCGATCGCGAACTCCAGGTGTTCGAACTGATCGGGAACGGCCATAGCACCAAACAGATCGCCTTCACCCTCGGCGTCGATGCCAAGACCGTCGAAACCTACCGTGCCCGCATCAAGGAGAAGCTCGGGCTCGACTCCGCACCGTCGCTGATGCGGGCCGCCTTCCAGTGGATCAACCACGGTGCCACCCCCGAAGTGGAGGCCTCCGCTCCCCCAGTGCCTCCGGCCCGCTGATCCGTACCGATACCACGGCACGGGGTGCTGGAGGCCCGCCCGTTCCTCGGTCCCTTCGCTGCACACGTCCGACTGGAGCTCACCGGTGCTGCCCCGGCTTCCAGAACACCTCCACCCCGGCCTCCTTCCGGATCTGCGTCACATACTCCGGAATGCGCGTCTGGGATTCCCGCTGAAGCAGCAGTGCCCGGATGTCTTCATCGACCTTCTCCAGAGGCATCCGACGCGGCGGGATCCTTTCGAGAACCTCATAAAGGCTGAGCAAACCGCCGGCATCGATCACCGCGCTGGTCTTGCCTGGTTCCAACCGGAAAACTTCAGACTCCACTTCCACCGCCAATTGACCCCGGACGACCTGTTTCTCCCCGCCCATCGCCCGGGGTGATTCCCCGCCCGTCACGGCCCGGATCAGCAGCCCAAAGTCCCGTCCTCCCTCCACCTCCCGCCGCCAGTCCTCCATCTCTTTCCGGACGGCAGCCTGATCCACCGTCGAAGTCTTCAGGGGATCCGGAGCCGCCCTCTGGAGATACCGGTAGCGCACGGCCCCAGGTTCGACCCATCGATCCGGATTGGACTCGTAATAGGCCCGCACATCCTGAGTCGGGATACGAATGGTCGATTTCACCTCCCGATCGATCACGGCAGTTACCAACGCCTGCGCGACCTTTTCGCTCAGGAATTCGGGTTCCGTGTAGCCCGATCGCTTCAACAACCGAAGGAATCCTTCCTCGCCCTGAGTCGCCTTCAGCCGGGCAACAAAGCGGCCGGACTCAATCCGCGCCAGCGCACGGTCCGACTCCTCCGCCCGTGCCTGACAGAGCCGGACCAAAATCAACTGCTCGAGCAACTGCTCCTTCAGACCGTCCAACTGCACTTCATCCAAGGCCTGCCCTCGGTTCAATGCCTCGGTCTTCAAACGGTCCGCCGCCCGATCCAGTTCGGTCCGACGGATCTCCACTCCCCGTCCGCGAACAATCACCTCACCCGACTCGGCAGCCCACCCCGGACTGCCAGCCCACGTCAGGATCCACAGCCATCGCACGATCACACGCAACTTCACCCCGACACGCTACCCGACCCGGCCGACGCAGCGCAATCCGGGCATCGGCCGGTGGGCGGCGACACGAGCCTGAGTAGCTGCCGACGTGAGGAGGCGGACGCCTGCGTGCTTCGCCTCGTCTCCGGTCCGCCTCGTTCCCTCGTCAGCTACCCCCTCGCGCCGTCGCTGCCGACGTGAGGAGGCGGACGCCTGCGTGCTTCGCCTCGTCTACGGTCCGCCTCGTTCCCTCGTCGGCTATCCCCCTCGCGCCGTCGCTGCCGACGTGAGGAGGCGGATTTCAATCGGGCCGGGGCAGGGTCAAGATGCGCCCGGCCGGTGGCACCTCCATGATTGGGCTGGTCACCGCTCCTGAAGTGGCTAACCAGTTGCCATGTCCGAGACGGAACAAACCATCCTGCTCACCCTGCGCTCCCTGGAGACGGCGGCGGCCCAACGCGGCAATGTCGTCCTGCTCCTTTCCGAACTGGATCGACTGACGCGATCCCTCCCCCCCGGCAGCAACGCCGATCTGCTCCATTACCTGCACAAACGGTCCTACGAAAAAGCCCGACTCCTGCTGGAAGGATTCGACCCTGAAAGCGGGGCCTGTCCCCGATGAGCCCCGTCATGAGTCCCAACGATACCATTGCCGCCATCGCCACCCCTCCGGGCACCGGCGGATTGGCGGTCATCCGGGTGTCCGGCCGGGCAGCCCTCGCCTTCGCCGACACCTTTTTCCGCCCCAGCGGACACCGCACCCCGCCGCCCTCGGGGAGTCCCAGCCACACGGTTCACCACGGGCATGTGATCCACGGGGAACGCGAAGTCGATGAAGTGCTGCTGACCGTCTTCCGCGGCCCCCGGACCTTTACCCGCGAGGACACCGTCGAGGTCGGATGTCATGGAGGCGCGATCGTTACCCGGCAGGTGCTGGAGGCCATCCTGGCGGCCGGAGCCCGTCCTGCGGAACCGGGAGAGTTCACCCGCCGGGCGTTCCTGAATGGGCGCATCGACCTAACCCAGGCCGAGGCGGT
>JBDNHZ010000472.1:0-3553 GCA_041688515.1 Verrucomicrobiota bacterium | reverse complement strand
GACGGCGACGCGCAGGCCGCGGGCGAACACCTCGGCATCGGCGGCACCTACTCGCCGGACATCACCGGACGCCTGTTCCTGTTCAACGGCAATTCCCACGACCAGATTCTGGCGGGGCGCACCCCGCTCCAGACCCGCGTCTGGCATCATGTCGCCCTCGTGCGTCAGGGACCCCGCTTCCGCGTGCATCTGAATGGCAGCCTTGAACCCGAGATCGACGGTGAATTCAACCAGACCGAGCGGGGTTCACGGCGCACCGTGTTTTTTGGCGGGCGCAATGACGGGTTGTACGGACTGGAAGGGCGCCTGGACGAAATCGCCTTCCACGAACGGGCTTTGTCCGCGGCGGAGATCGTCGCGCACCACGCCAGCGCAGGCCTGGCCGCGCCGCACCCGTCCACTCCCGTGCCTACGAAGTCCGCGGCTGCCGCACCCCTCTCTCCCAAGCCAGCCTCCCTGCCGCTCTCGCCCGCCGATTCGATGGCCCGGATCCATCTCGCTCCCGGATACCGGGTGGAACTCGTCGCCGCCGAACCGCTGGTGATCGATCCGGTGGCGATCGACTGGGACAGCGAAGGCCGCCTGTGGGTGGTCGAGATGGCCGACTATCCGCTCGGACTCGACGGCAAGGGAAAGCCCGGCGGTCGGGTTCGCGTGCTGCGCGACACCGACGGCGACGGGCGCCCGGACCAATCCACCGTGTTTGCCGAAGGACTCCGTTTTCCCACCGGCCTGATCACCTGGCGCGACGGCGTGATCGTCACGGCCGCACCGGAAATCCTTTTCCTCCGCGATACCGACGGCGATGGGAAAGCCGACCGTCAGGAAGTGCTCGTCTCCGGGCTGATGGAAGGCAACCAGCAACTGCGCGCGAACGGCCTTCGCTGGGGGTTCGACAACTGGATCTATTGCGCCGCCGGAGGACATCACATCGGCCACGGAGCCGGCACCCGCCTGCGGACCCGCCTCGGCGAGGTCGCCGTCGGCAGCCGCGATTTCCGCTTCCGCCCCGACTCCGGAGAACTGGAAGCCGAAAGCGGTCCTTCCCAATTCGGACGGAACCGCGATGACTGGGGAAACTGGTTCGGCACCCAGAACATCCGACCGCTCTGGCACTATGTGTTGTCGGATCGTTACCTGCGTCGGAACCCGCATGTGGCGGCAACCGACCCGACCCACCTGGTCGTGACGCCGTTGAGTCCGGTCGTGTACCCCGCCAGCTCTCCGGAGCGCCGCTACCACAGCTTCAACGAGGCCGGCCACTTCACCTCCGCCTGTGCCGGCATGATCTACCAGGATCCACTCCTGTTCCCGCAGGCCGATGACGTCCGCCACGCCTTCACCTGCGAACCGTTTCACAATCTCGTCCAACACAACCTGGTCCTCGAGGACGGCGTAACCTTCCGTTCGCAACGCGCCGTCACCGAAACCAATCGCGAGTTCTTCGCCAGCGAAGATCGTTGGTCCCGCCCCGTTATGACACGCACCGGACCTGACGGCGCCCTCTGGGTGGTGGACATGTACCGGTACATGATCGAACACCCCGACTGGCTTCCCGCCGAGGGCAAGGCCGACCTCCTGCCGCACTACCGCCTCGGCGACGACCGGGGCCGACTCTACCGGATCCTGCCGCAGGACGGCGCGGCCCGGCGAATCCCCCGACTCGCCGGACTCGCGTCGGGCGCGCTGGTCGCCACCCTGGAATCCCCCAATGGCTGGGAACGCGACCAGGCCCATCAACTTCTCCTCTGGAAAGCCGATCCCGCGACCGTCGAGCCGCTGCGGAACCTGGCCGCGTCCATCACCCGCTCCGCACGCGGCCGCCTGCACGCCCTCTGGATCCTCGACGGCCTGGGAAAGCTCTCCCCGGACCTGATTGCGTCCGCCCTCGAAGCGGCTGAACCCGGGCTCCGAATCCAGGCGCTCGTGCTCGCCGAGAAACATCCTTCGCTCGCGGCGGCGGCAGCGAAACGCGTCGAGGATCCCTCGCCCAAGGTGCGCCTTCAGCTCGCCTGTTCCCTCGGCGAATGGAAGGACCCCGTCGCCGGCAACGCCCTCGCCCGACTGGCCCTGAGCGATTCCGAAGAACCCCACCTTCGCGCCGCCGTGCTCAGCTCGGCGATCCCGCACGCCCGGGCCGTGTGCGAGGCCGTCGCGGCAACGTCCGATCCCGCCGTTCGTCGGGCGTTGGGCGAATCCTTGACCCAACTGGCGCTCGGCCTGGGCGACCGGGACCTGCTGGCTTCCCTGCTCCGTCCGGTCTTCACGCCCGCGCCCCGGGGCTACACCGCGGATCAGGCACGCGATGCCACCCGTCTGCTCGACACCCTTTCCCGTCGCCAGGTGGCACTCGCCACGCTGACCGCCGGATCCGATCCCCTGGCCCAGACCCTTCGCGGATTCCAACCACTGTCCGATTGGGCCGTCACCGCCGCCCACCTGGATTCTCCGGGGATCGATTTCGCCACCCGGGCCGCCGCCGGAGCTTTCCTGGCCCGCTACGAACCCACCCGGGCCCGCAGCGTTTCCTTGCTCACCCAATGGCTGGTCCCGTCCCAATCCGGGGAACTGCATCGGGCCGCGCTCGCCGCCCTGGCATCGACGGAAGCCGATGAAGTGGCGCCGTTGATCCTCGCCCGCTGGCCGATGCTGACGCCTCCGTCCCGCACTGCGGCCATCGACGTCCTGCTTTCGCGCGAGGCGTGGAGCCTGGCCCTGGTCGAACATTCGATCCGCAGCGAACTCCCGCCACCCGACGCCGCCCGACGCGACCATCTCCTGCGGCACAAGTCGGCCCAGGTCCGGGAACGGGCCGCAAAATGGTTTGCCGCCCCCAGCCCTCGCGCGACCGCAATCGCCCAGTATCGACCGGCTCTCGAACTTACCTCCAAACGCCCGGATGCGGGGCGCGCGCACTACCTACGGTTGTGCAGCTCGTGTCATCAACTGGGAACGCTGGGCCGCCAGATCGGACCCGACGTCGCGACCTTTTCCACCCATGCACCCGAGAAGGTGTTGATCAACCTCCTCGACCCCAGCGCGGACATCCAACCGGGATTCAACGCCTATGTCTGCCGCCTGAAGGACGACACGGAACTGTCTGGAATCGTCACGTCGGACACCGGCAACAGCATCACCCTCAAGCTGGCGGATGCCACGCAACGCACCCTGCTCCGGAGCGAGATCTCCGAGCTCACCGACACGGGTCGATCGCTGATGCCAGAAGGTCTGGAGACGGGTTTGACCCTTCAGGACATGGCCGACCTCATCGGGTTCTTGCGGAGTCCTTAGGAGACTCTGTTGTCCGGAGGGACGAGCTTTGGAGGGACGAACTATGGAGGGACGAGCTCCGCGAATCCGTGCACGTTCCCCACCCACCCGAAAATGCGCCTCGTCACCTCGGCACCTACCTCGTAGGAGACGACGTCAGGAGACTCTGACTCCGGACGAGCTCCGCGAGTCCGTGACCGTTCTCCGCCCACCCGAAAATGCGCCTCGTCACCTCGGCACCTACCTCGTAGGAGACGACGTCAGGAGACTCTAACTCCAGACG
>JBDNHZ010000471.1:0-6036 GCA_041688515.1 Verrucomicrobiota bacterium | reverse complement strand
CGACGCCGGTTGATCATCGTCGGTGGACGGGTGGATGCGGCCCGCCTGGAAAAGGCCCTCGACCTAAAGCAATTCCCGGACATGGAGATCGTGGCGCGCATTGATCTCAACGAGGAACCGGAGGGGCGGCTTGCCGACCTGCTCCACACCCACTCGGCCAATGCGGTTTTGGTCGCCCCCCGCAACACCCTGTTCGGCCAGATCGAGCGAACCATCCAGTTGTGCGAACTTGAGGGCGTCGAGGTGTGGTTGCTCGCCGATTTCTTCCAGACCCGGCTCTCCCAGACGACCGTGGACGATCTGCATGGACATCCCATGCTGGTCTTCCGGACCGGTCCGGAGTCGTCCTGGCAGGCCATGGCCAAGGGGGTGCTCGACTTCTGCGGATCCCTTGCCCTGATCGTCGCTCTCTCTCCGGTGATGGCGCTGGCCGCGTTGATGGTCCGCTTCTCGTCCCAGGGACCGATGTTCTTTCGGCAACAGCGGGCCGGCCTCAATGGACGGCCCTTCACCATGCTCAAGTTTCGTTCCATGGTGTCCAACGCGGAGCAATTGAAGCAGGAACTCGCCGCGCTCAACGAAATGTCCGGCCCCGTCTTCAAGCTCACCAACGATCCCCGCGTCACTCCAGTCGGCCGCTTCCTCCGCAAGTGGTCCCTCGACGAGTTGCCCCAACTGTTCAACGTCCTGCGGGGCGAGATGTCGCTGGTTGGCCCCCGCCCGCTCCCCGTCGATGAGGTCGCCCGCTTTGACGACCTGGCCCACCGCCGCCGGCTCTCCGTCCGGCCCGGTCTGACCTGCCTCTGGCAGGTCAGCGGACGGAACAATGTCTCCGATTTCAAGGAATGGGTCCGTCTCGATCTGGAGTACATCGACAATTGGTCGCTCTGGCTCGATCTCAAGATCCTGTTCCGAACCATCCCCGCTGTGTTCACCGGGGCTGGTGCCAAGTAGTCCCGGCCGGTTCGGCGGCCGTCCAACCTCCCCTGCGATATTCCCCATCATGCCTCCCCGCAAGATCGTAAAAAGACCCGCCCCGAAACGTTCCCGCTCCGCGCGAACCCCCGTCGTCAAGCCGGTCTCGGTCGTCACGGGCGGGGCCGGTTTCCTCGGGTCACACTTGGTTGAACTGCTGCTCTCCCGGGGCCACCGGGTGATCGTCATCGACAATCTGGTGACCGGTTCGACCGACAACATCCAGCACCTGGCTGGAAACCCGGACTTCCGCTTCATCAAGCAGGACGTCACCGAGTACCTCTATCTCGATGGTCCGGTCGATTACGTCTGGCATCTCGCCTCGCCAGCCAGCCCGATCGACTACCTGGAAATTCCCATCCAGACCCTGAAGGTCGGATCGCTCGGAACCCACAAGGCCCTTGGGCTCGCCATGTCGAAGGGAGCCCGCTTCCTCCTCACGTCCACCTCCGAGGTCTACGGCGATCCTCTGGTCCATCCGCAGACCGAATCCTACTGGGGCAATGTGAACCCCATCGGTCCCCGTGGTTGCTATGACGAATCCAAGCGCTTCGCCGAAGCCCTGACCATGGCCTACCACCGGGAACACGGGGTCGAGACCCGGATCGTCCGCATCTTCAACACCTACGGCCCCCGGATGCGGGTCCGGGACGGTCGGGTCGTGCCCGCCTTCGTCAGTCAGGCACTCGGCAACAAACCCATCACCGTGTTCGGCGACGGTACCCAGACCCGCAGCTTCTGCTTTGTCTCGGATCTCATTGAGGGGATTTACCGCCTGATGTTCTGCGAGCACGCCACCGCCAACCAACCGTGCAACATCGGCAACCCGCATGAGATGACCATGCTGCAGTTCGCCGAGCAGATCGTCCGGGCCACCGGTTCGAAGTCCCGGGTCGTCCACAAACCCCTGCCGCAGGACGACCCCAAGCAACGTCGGCCGGACATCACCCGCGCCCGCGAGATCCTCGGTTGGGAACCCCGGATCAACCTGGCCGAAGGCTTGGTGCCCACCATCGCCTACTTCCGTTCCCGACTCCCCGTCTAGGAACTGGCCGGGCCTTCCGTGGCCCTTCCCGACATGAACAACCTCATCGACGGCCGCGCCATCTCCGGCCAGATCCACGCCGAAACCGCCCAGAGGGTTGCCGCCCTGCACCAACGCGGAATCCAGCCCGGGCTCGTGTTTGTGCGCGTCGGCGAGGATCCCGCCTCCCAGGTTTACGTGGGAATGAAGGAACGGAAATCGCGCGAACTGGGCATCCACTCCGAGACCATCGTCCTTCCAGCCGCAACGTCGCAGGCCGACCTCCTCGCCTTGCTCGCACGGTTGAACCAGGACCCGGCATGGCACGGCATCCTGGTCCAGGCACCCCTCCCCCCCCAGATCGACTCCGCGGCCATCTTCGCTGCCGTGGATCCGCGCAAGGACGTGGACGGCTTTCATCCGCTCAATGTCGGACGCCTCCTGCTCGGCGACGGCGGCGGGTTCATTCCCTGCACCCCGGCCGGCGTTCATGAACTGTTGATCCGCTCCGGAGTCACGATCGCCGGGGCCGACGTGGTCATCCTCGGTCGGGGCAACATCGTGGGGAAACCGATGGCCGCGATCCTGGTCCAGAAGGGGCGCACCGCCAACGCCACCGTCACGGTCTGTCACAGCGCCAGTCGTCACCTGGAAGAACACTGTCGCCGCGCCGACATCCTCATCGCCGCCATGGGCGTCCCGAGGTTCGTGACCGCGCGCCACGTGAAGCCCGGTGCCGTGGTCATCGATGTGGGGGTCAATCGCATCCCTGATGCGGGCGCTCCCGGCGGGACGCGGTTGGTGGGGGATGTTGCCTTTGACGAGGTGCAAGCGATTGCCGGCAAGATCACGCCCAACCCGGGTGGGGTGGGACCGATGACGATCGCCATGCTGCTCGCCAACACCGCCCGGGCCGCCGAGATGGCGCACTCCTAAGAGCCAAAGGGTGCCATGCCCCGATTCCAACCCCCCGGCAACTGTCCCGCCTGTCACGAGCACGTCCCCGCGAGGAAACTCTCCTGCCCCCATTGCGGTGCCACTGCGGACGATGGTTGGAGCGACGAGTCCCACACCGATGGACTCGACCTGCCGGACGACTCCTTCAACTACGACGAGTACGTGAAACGGGAGTTCAATCCGGGCACACCCCGAATCGGGCTGGACCGGAAGACCCTCTGGTGGGCGACGGCCATCCTGCTGTTGGCCGCCCTCACCTCCGTGTACTGGTGGCATTGACCCCTCCGTAGCTGCCGACGTGAGGAGGCGGACGTCTGCGCGCCTCGCCTCGTCGGCACTTGCCGACGCCTTCCCCCTTGGCATGGCGCTGGTTCTCCATACCTTCGGAGGCCGTATCCATGGCTGATGTCGAAATACCTACTGGCGAAGGGCGGAAGGAGGAGAAGCAGGTCGGAATCCTCATCGCGGTCATTGCCGTGCTCATGGCGATCATCGGAGCGCTCGGCAACAACGCGGCCGACGACATGATCGTCGGCGAGATCAAATCCTCCAATGGCTTCGCCTGGTACCAGGCCAAACGGCAACGGGAGCACCTCAACGATCTTGAACTCCGGCGGATTGCCATCGAGCTCACCGACAGCCCGCGCCCCGCGCGCAAGGCGGCCCTCGACACCTTTGCGGCCGAGCTCCGGGGCAAGAATCAGGAGTATCGCACCGAGAACGAGGCGATCCGTCGAACCGCGCAAGAGGATGGCGTCGCGGCCCGCATCGCCGGCGAGCAGAACGATGCGTTTGACCACGCCGAGATCCTGCTCCAGGTCGCCGTGGTGCTGTGCTCGCTCACGCTGCTCACCCAAATTCGGGGCTTCCTCGTCACCGGAATGGTCGTTGCACTGGGCGGCCTGCTGCTCGGCGGTCGCGCCTACTTGCAGAAGCCTCCCGCCCCCACTCAAAACCCACCCGCCGCCACGCGCTGACCCTCTCCTCCCGTTGAATCTCCCGAACAAACTCACGGTCTCCCGATTCGCCCTGACCGGGCTTTTCCTCGTCGCCATCTTCGCCCGATTTCCCGGCAACGAAACCGTCGCCCTCGTCCTCTTCACTGCTGCCGGCATCACTGACGCGCTCGACGGAAAAATTGCCCGCGTCCGCGGCCTGATCACCAACTTCGGGGTGCTGATGGATCCTCTGGCCGACAAGATCCTCACCTGCTCTGCCTTCATCGCCTTCGTTGAACTGCGCCAGATCGAGGCCTGGATGGTCGTCATCATCGTCGCCCGTGAACTGGCCATCACCGGCCTGCGCCTGCTGGCCGCTTCCCGCAATGTCGTGCTCGCCGCCGAAGGCTTCGGCAAACACAAGACCATCTCCCAGATCGTCGCCATCGTCGCCGTCCTCGTCCTGCTCAGCTACCAGCAGTGGGGCGTTGTGGGCACCGCCGTCTTCGGCTGGCCGTTGGCCGGGAAACCCTGGATCGCCTGGTTTACCCCGGTGTCCCAATGGATTGCGGTGAGCCTTACCCTCGTGAGCGGCGGGATCTATCTCTGGCGAAACCGTCACCTCTACCTCACCGAACTCGGATGAACCGGACGGACCGCCTCTGCCTCTGGGTCGCCCAGGGATTCGGCTCCGGACGCCTGCGCCCTGGCCCGGGCACCTGGGGCAGTCTGGTGGGCATCCTCCTCACGCTGATCCTGCTCCTGACCGGCCACCCGGCGCTGTACCTTGGAATGAACGCCCTGCTCGTGGTCGTCGCCATCCCCCTCTGCTCCCGGGCCGAGAAATGCCTTGGGCAGACCGATCCCGGTTCAGTCGTGCTCGACGAAATCGTGGCGGTCCCGATCGCGTTCTCCGGCTACGCACTGCACTGGTGGCTCGCCGGAGCCTCTCCGACCCTCGGCCAGATCCGGCACTGGTGGCCGGCACTGGTGATCGCCTTTCTCCTCTTCCGGGGGTTCGACATCTGGAAGCCCTGGCCCATCCGCCGGCTGCAATCGCTGCACGGAGGCCTCGGGATCGTGATTGATGACGTCGCCGCCGCGCTCCTCAGCGCCCTGCTGCTGGGCCTGGGAACGAGCGCGGCCTTCTACCTGCGACTGGCCGTCGGGTAGCACCGCAACTCCGCGACGGACGAACTCCTGGAGGGACGAACTCCTGGAGGCACGAGCTCCGCGAGTCCGAAACCTCCGGAGGAACAAGCGCCGCTCACCATTCACATCCGGGACCGACACCGCCCCGAGCCACGGACGGAGTCCCATCCCATCGGTGGATAGATGAACTGCTGTTTCTGCGTTCATTCCATTCGGTGCGGCGACGGGAGATGATTCACCGCAGAGAACCATGGTCGCCGCCATGAAAGGTTCCGTGGACGGGCGTACGGAGAAATGCCTTTACCCTCGGGCCCATCTGCCCTAGGGCCCTGAGGCGAAAGGGGCACCACACGCCCCTGCTTCTATTCCTCAGAGCATGAAACCACTGATTAAACTGGGTGGCTTGGCGGCCCTCGTAAGTGGTCTGGTCCCCGGCCTGGTTACCGGGAGTTTTGCCCAGACCGCACTTCCACCTTCCCTCCGCGTGGCCAGCGGGGTCGACACGACCAAACCCGGCTTCCTGGTGCGCACGGTCCAGGTGGAAGGAATCGACAACAGCGGGAGCGTCGCCACCGCCGAACGTGAACTGAACGGGGACCTCGGCCCGAACATCGCCAACCTCGCCGACCCCAACTACACCTACGACGCCGCCCGCGGGTTCTTCATCCTGAATCGGGGGCTCAACTTCCGTCACGACGCCGGCATCGACGCGGACAACGGCGTGTTCGTCGGACCCGACTATCCCGACGCAGGCATTCCCGGACTGCCCGGAACCACCGGTTCCTCCGAGCAGGCGGTTTCGGAGGCCATTGCCTTCCTCGATTTCCCCGCAGCAGGCACCTACGAGTTCGGAGTCGCCTCCGACGATGCCTTCAAGCTCACGGTTGGCATCAACCCGCGCGATCGGTTCGCCACCGTCCTCCGTCAGTTCAGCGGAGAACGGGCGATGACCGAGACCCGGGTCATCCTGATCAATGTGACCCAGCCGGG
>JBDNHZ010000470.1:0-8064 GCA_041688515.1 Verrucomicrobiota bacterium | reverse complement strand
TCCCAACCAACGGACCAAACCGTCGTTCTCGATCCGGGCCGGGTTTCCACCGTTGCCACTGTTCAAGGTACACCCGGTCCCATCCGCGATGATCAGGCGACCGCTCGACGCCACCAGCAGCGCCGACTCCACGTTGCCCGCCATCCAACGGGCCTCGCCCTTCACGGTCAGGGGTGCCCCGGCCATGCTTCCTCTCAGCTCGAACTGCCCGCCGGTTCCCACTTCGCCGCCCGTGGCCAAAACCAGACGCCCCTGCACCGCCAGCTGCGCCGCGCTGCCAGAACCGGTCGCCAGTCGAAGGCTTCCGATCGATTGCGTCCCGGTCAGGTTCACCACCGTTCCGGCGGCACCATCGACGGCAACGTGATCCGAGGCGTTCGGGATTCGTGCCGGTGACCAGTTGGCGGCGTTCGCCCAGCGCAGGTCCTCCAGACCGGTCCAGCGGATCGTCACATCGGGGAGGGTCTGTCCGAGCAGAGGGCACGCAACAAACAGGGCGAGGACAAGCCAACAGGCCCGCCCCATCAGGGAGGTTCTCATCGAGGGAAATGGTGGATGCTTCGAGGCTGGTGGCTCCCATGCGGGCGACTGCGCTTTTGCCGACGGAGACACCGTCGGAGATGATGCCCGTTTCGCCAGCAATGGGAACTCCGTTCTCAGATCCGGACACCGCCCCTCCGAACGCCGCGGGCGTCCTCGCCCGCCTCTTCCTCGCTGCCCCGAGCGGCCGGGGACGGCCGCGCCCCCGGGACCCGCCTCCTTCTTTCGTTCCTTTCGGCCGTCCGCTCTGCGTCCCCTGCGTCCTCTACGGTGTCTGGCTCAGGCGATTGGCCGAAAGAAACACAGAAGGCGAAAGAGGCAACGGATCCGTCGTAAACTGTTTGCGGGAGCAGGATCCGCGGAAAGACCTAGGCCAGCAGAGCCTGGACGACCTCGCCGTGGACATCGGTCAGGCGGTAGTCGCGTCCGCCGTGGCGGAAGGTGAGCCTTTCATGATCCATGCCGAGCAGGTGCAGGAGGGTGGCGTGGAAATCGTGCACGTGAACCCGGTTCTCCGCCACGGCGGCTCCGATGTCGTCGGTGCTGCCATAGCTGAAGCCGGCCTTCACCCCCGCGCCGGCGAGCCAGGAGGAATAGCAGGCGCTGTGATGGCCGCGGCCCTTGTCGCCATCAACGCCGGGCGTTCGCCCGAACTCGGTTGTCCATACGACCAGCGTGTCGTCGAGCATGCCCCGTTGTTTCAGGTCCTTGAGCAGGCCCGCAACGGGTTGGTCGAGGTTCTTTGCATGTTTGGCGTGCTCGGCCATGTCCCCGTGCTGATCCCAGTTGTGGCTGGAACTTCCGTCCACGAGTTCAACGAAGCGAACTCCGCGCTCCACCAACCTGCGACCCACCAGGCACGGCCAACCGAAGCCGTCGGTCTGACCGCGTTTCATGCCGTAGAGCGCAAGGGTGGCGTCGGACTCCTGGGACAGGTCGAAGATCTCCTTCGCCTCGGTCTGCATGTGGAAGGCCGTCTCGAAGGTGCGGATCCGGGCGGCGAGTTCGCTGTCGTGGCCGTGAGCCTGAAGATGGCGTTGATTCAACGCCCCCGACAATCCCAGTTCCAATTCCTGAACCGCGCCGGTCCGGGTTCGTCGGTCCAGATTTGATATAGGTTCCTTCCCGGGCACGACACGAACGCCCTGATGGTAGGCGGGCAGGAAATCGTTGTTGAAGATCTGGGTGCCGGCATACGGCGATCCCGCCGAAATGGCGACGAAGGAAGGAAGGTTCCGGTTGAGCGTACCCAACCCGTAGCTGATCCACGATCCGATGCTGGGTCGGGAGAAAAAGAAGGAGCCGGTGTGGATGCCCAGCGTGGCCTGGTAATGTTCGTTGTCATCGGACTTCATCGACTTGATGAGACAGACGTCGTCCATGCACTCGCGGAGATGCGGGAAAAGGTCGCTGACCATCGTCCCGCATTTACCGCCCGGTTTGAAATCCCAGCCGGGCCGGAGCAACCGCCGCTGCTGGTTCGACAGACCGCCGCCAACCCCCATCGTCTTTCCGTCAGCGGCGAAGAGCCTGGGTTTGTGGTCAAACGTGTCCATGTGCGACACGCCGCCGTTGGAGAAGATGAAGATGACGCGCTTGGCCTTGGCCGGGAAATGAGTCGGTCGGGGAGCCAGCGGATCGGGTGCGGCATCCTCCGCCAACAGATTTGAAACGAGACCGGGCAACAGCAACGACGAGCCGACGAGTGACCGGATGACTTCACGGCGGGTGAAGCGCTCCCGCAGATTCATGGAGACCGCAGAGGGTGTGAAAGGGTTCATCATCTCGTTCGATTGGAATTGGATCCGTGTCGGCTTTGATTCTGCCCGGATATTGTCCTGATCCTGCTCAATCCAAGTAGACGAATTCGTTCAACCGCAGGAGCGCGCGGACCAGGGCCTGCCAGGATTCGCCTTCAAGCTGCTCCGGGGCGGTGCCGGATTCGGCGAGGCGGGCTTGGGCTGATTTCAGGAAAGTGCGGCACTGGTCCAACTCGGCTCCGTCTGCGGGCCGACCGAGCGCGGAACGGTAGGCGAATTGGATACGGCCGGGCTCATCCTTCGCGGATCCGACGATGCGCTTGGCGAACTCCCGGGCCTGCTCATGGACGAACGGATCGTTCAACAGGAAGAGCGCCTGCAATGGCGTCGTGCTCGAAGTGCGGACGGCGGTACTGGCCGAAGGATCGGCACCGTCGAAGATGGCCAGGTACGGATGCCGTTGGATCCGCTGGGTCATGAGATAGGCACTGCGACGCTTCGAATCATAGACGGCCTTGAAGGGATTGTGTTGGGTGAACTTCCACTCGCTCTCTGGAGGAAACGGATGGCCGGCCGCCGGGGTGGAGTCCAGGTTGCCGCCGAGGACGAGCAATGCGTCGCGGAGGGATTCGGCATCCAAACGACGGCGCGGAAACGAGGCGTAGAGCTGGTTGTTGGGGTCGCGCAGGATCGCGTCGTCCTCCCTCATCCCGGCAAGCTGGTAGGTGCGGGAGAGCAGGATTGTCCGGTGCAGCGCCTTGATGGACCACCCGGAAACGACGAACCGCCGGGCCAACCAGTCGAGCAACTCCGGATGCGTGGAAGGTTTGCCCTGTTTGCCAAAATCATTGGGGGTTGGAACAAGACCCTTGCCGAAATGTTGCAGCCAGATGCGGTTGACCAGAACGCGTGCGGTCAGCGGATTGCGCGGATCCGTGATCCATCCCGCCAACTCCAATCGCCCACTCTGTCCCTGATGAACCGGCAGTTGCTGCCCCCCCAGGACGGTCAGGAATCGTCGGCCGACCACCGCACCGGGCTTGGCAGGATCGCCCTTGATCTGGATGGCCGCATCGACGGCCTTTCCGGATTCGGCAACGGCATAGGCCATCTCGAAGGGGAGCGGCGTGGAGAGGAATCGGGACAAGCCCTGCTCGGCCTCCTTGATTGTGGCCTCGACGGACTTCTTTTCATCACCGGACTTGTCCTTGAGCGAATCTCGGAGCTTCTGAAGCTCCTTTCCGAGGCGACGCTTCTCGGCATCTCGGGCCGTTCGCGCGCCCTCGGCCTCGGCCAGACGGGCGGGTTCGACGAGCGGAACCAGGTCGCGCTGACGTTGCTCGAGTTCGATCCCTGGCCAGGGATATCGGGTGCTCTGGAAGAATCCGTAGAGGGCGTAGTAATCCGCGGCGGAAATGGGATCGAACTTATGATCGTGACAGCGGGCGCAGCTCACGGTCAGTCCGAGAAAGGCGCGACCGAGATTGTCGATGGTATCTTCGATGGTCAGGTGCTGGGGATAATCCTCCACCCGCGAGCCGAAGCGCCGGGCATTGGCGATATAGCCGGTGGCAATGATCCGTGACTTCGTCTCCTCCGGCGTTGCACCCGGCAACAGATCCCCGGCGAGTTGCTCGCGCACAAACTGGTCATAGGGCAGATCCCGATTGAACGCGCCAATGACCCAATCCCGGTACCGATACATCTGCGGGATGGGAAAGTCGGAGTTGTCCCCGGCCGTATCCGCATAGCGGACCACATCCAGCCAGTGACGTCCCCAGCGTTCCCCATACTGCGGAGAGGCCAACAGACGATCCACGACCCGGGCAAACGCCGCGGGGGATTCATCGGCGAGAAAGGTGTCCACCTCCGCCGGGGTGGGCGGCAGACCCGTGAGATCAAACGTCACGCGCCGGATCAGCGTGCGTCGGTCGGCATCCGCCGCCGGCTTCAACCCGTCCTTTTCCAACCGCGCCAGGATGAACCGATCGAGATCATTGGCGGGCCAGTTCGCCTGCCGGACCACGGGCGCCGGCGACTCGCTCAAGGGGCGGAAGGACCACCATTGCCGACCCAGATTCCAATCAATGCCGCTCTTGACCCCGCCAGCGGTAGCCGGGGCTTCCGTTCGTGGGTCGGGAGCCCCCATCCGCACCCAATTCTCCAGATCGGCGATGGCCGGATCCGACAGTTTTTTGCGGGGTGGCATCGCCAGATCGGGGTCGCCATGCCGGATGGCCTGGATCAACAGGCTGGCCTCCGGTTGTGCAGGCACGATCACCGGACCGTTGTCTCCGCCGCGGATCACGCCGGCACGGGAATCGAGAACCAAGCCTCCCTTGATCTTTTTCGCGTCGGCGCTGTGGCATTCGTAGCAGAACTCGACGAGCACTGGCCGAACCCGGGCTTCGAAGAATGCGGACTGCTCGGGTGAAAGCGCCGTGGCAAATGGGGTCTGAATCGGCCCGGGAATCTCCCCGACACCACTCCACACTTCGATGCCGGACAGATTGGCGGCACCGTGACTGGGAGTGCGTGCGGAGATCTTCACCGTTCCATCCGCAGGCTTGACCCGCCACGGACCGAGTCGCTTCCAGGCACCGGCAGCGCCGCTGTGAAATCTCTCCAGAACGGGACGATCGTTCACCAGCAGATCGAACTGTTCGCTGTGGTTGTCTTCCCAGACGTACACCAAGACCTGGCACTCCTCGGCAGGCAGGCCGCCCACCGAGACGTCCACCCGACTGCCCCAGACGCTGCTGCGGATCATTCGGGCGCGCTCCGGATCGGTGGCCGGCTTCAAGCCAACCGCCTGATTCTCGAACCGCTTGCCCTCGATCTTGAGGTCGGGGGCGTTGGTTCCCTCCCAGTCATGCCCCTCGATCCGCAACGGCGGGCCGTTCAGGTTGAGCGCCCGGAGCAACACGGCGTCCGCGGCCAGAGGAATGGTCAGGAGGCCGGAGTAGAGGACAACGATGAAGAAAACCCGGATCATGGCGGATCTACCGTCGTCTCTTCGTGAAAGGGAGCATGGAGAAGATCATGTCTCCGTCGCGCCTCTTTCACTAGAACGGGATGGCGAAACCTTTTGGTCAGAATTCACCGACCGGCGTCGGACCGGAACTCCTTGGGAGTGACTCCGAAACCCCGCTTGAAGCGCCTGTCAAAGTAGCTCTGGTCCGAAAAACCCGCCTCGCTGGCGATGTCGGCGATCGAGTGCGTCGTCTCCCGAAGCAACCGGGCCGCACGGCCAAGACGCACGTGGTTGAGATAGGCGACCAGGGTCATCCCGGCGACCTGCTTGAAGGTCTTCATGAACTGCGGAGGAGTCATCCCCACCAATCGTGAGGCGGCGACCAACGACAACCTGGATGCGGGGTCCGCGTTGATGTGTTCGAAAACTTTCTTCAGGCTCAGCGACCGTTCCTGCTGGCGCATGAACTCCCACTTCACCACTTCCGAAGCGCGGAAATGGGACGCCAGATGATAGAGGACTTCGAGCAGGAAGGCCTTGGATCCGGCCTGATGAAAGGGTTGCCGGGACCCGGCTGTGTAGCAGGCCAGCAGTCGCGCCAGAACTGCATAAACCTCATCGGCTCCCGCCGTTCCCGAGCGGAGGACGTGGGGTCGCCGGGCGACCTTGGAGTAAAACGGGAGCAGAAAGGCGTAGTCGTGGGTCGGGGAACCCAGGCTGTACACGAACTCCGGACGAAAGCTGATGACGATCACCCGCGTATCGAAGCCAGGGAAATCCACCACCTGATGCAACTTGAGATTGTCGACCACCAACAACTCGCCCTGACGTAGGTCGACCTCTTGTTCCCCCATTCGAAACCGTACCGCCCCATCCAACGGCAGGAAGAGCTCCAACCGATCATGCCAGGTAGCAGCCCGCGTGTGTCGTCGGGACGTGTAATGGAAGAGCTTGATCAACAACGGGAATTCGTCATCGAGTTCCACATCGTAGCGCCCTCGTCCATCGAGATGGGACGCGATGTCGTGCGGCTCGAAAGCCAGCCCGGCAGTCGTCGTCAGCAGGGATTGCCAGCCCTTCACAGTCGCCTCTCTACCCGACCCAATGCGGTTCGGTTTCCGCTTCGTAGTCGATGCCAGGCAGCCCAAACCCGAACAGTTTGAGGAACTCTTCCCGGTAACCGGCAGTGTCGGCCAATTGCTGGAGGTTTTCGGTGGTCACCTGTGGCCAGAGCGCTTCGACCGCCTTCTGGATGTCCTCGCGCATTTCCCAGTCGTCGATCCGGATCCGGCCCTCGGAATCCACCGGGGTGGGGTGATCCTGGTACAGCCGGACGAACAACCGTCGCATCTGCTCGATGCACCCTTCATGCAGGCCCTTCTCCTTCATCACGCGATAGAGGAGCGAGATATAGAGCGGGACGACGGGGATGGCCGAGCTGGCTTGGGTGACCAGAGCCTTGTTCACCGAGACAAACGCGCGTCCGCCCCCGACCGCTACACGGGTGTGGAGTTCATGGGCGGTCTTTTCCAGGTCTTCCTTCGCCTTGCCGATCGTTCCGTTCCGGTAAATCGCCCAGGTCAAATCCGGCCCGATGTACGAATACGCCACCGTGGAAAAGCCTGGTGCCATCACTCCCGCCGCCTCCAGTGCATCCACCCACATCTTCCAATCCTCACCGCCCATCACCGTCACCGTGTCGGCCACCTCCTGCTCGGTGGCAGGCTCGATCGCGACCGGGTTCACCAACCACCGGTCAGTATCGACCGTCTTGGAAGCGTAAGCTTCGCCGAGCGGCTTGAGCACCGACTTCGACACCACCCCGGTCTTCGGATGCGTTCGTCGCGGAGATGCGAGGCTGTAGATCAGGAGGTCGATCTGGCCGAGATCGGCCCGGATCAGATCAATGGCCTGCTGTTTGACCGCATCGGAGAAGGCATCGCCGTTGATGCTTTTGGCGTAGAGACCCGCCGCCCGGGCCGAGCGCTCGAAGGCAATGGTGTTGTACCAACCGGCCGTCCCTAGGCGATCCGGTTCACTGGGCTTCTCGAAATAGACCCCGAACGTCGCCGCGCCACCGCCGAAGGCGGCAGTCACCCGCGAGGCGAGTCCGTACCCGGTCGAACTCCCCACCACCAGCACGCGCTTCGGTGCGTTGGCAATGGGTCCCTGCTTGCGGATGAACTCCGCCCACTGTTCCACATGCGCCGCGCATCCCTCCGGATGAGCCGTAATGCAGATGAAACCACGCGTCTTGGGCCTGACAATCATGGGAGCACTGTGCGGAGCACTCCCCGCTGAATCGAGAGTTTTTAAGGGCGTGCCGGACACGGCCCCGGCCCCCGAAGGTTCGATCCGGAAGTCCACGCTTCCATGCGCAACCTTCCCGCGATCCACGACCACGGGCTTCGCGGAGCGTTCTGGAGTGCGCGCGGCGTCAGCCACCGCTTTGGTCGCGGGATCCGCGAATGCCTTGGACGCATCCACGCCCCGGTCGGCAAGAATTCCTCACGCGAAGCCGCGAAGAGGGACGCCCAATCCGGGCAGCGAAGCGGCGACCGGGGGTGGACGGAACTCGCGCCCTCTTGACGGGAAGGGGCGGAGGACGCAGAGCCATCGTCCCGGTCCTGCTCCGCGGAACTCTGCGGCCCCTGCGATCTCTGCGGTGAACCCCGTTCCCTTCCTCAATGCCGGCGCGACCGCAGCAGCCGGTTGGCCGAAAGAAACGCAGAATCAAAAGAAGGGGACTGCTGCGACCGCATCGTCCCAACGCCTGCAGCCGCACCCCTT